>CAYMUX010000029.1:0-29384 GCA_964393845.1 uncultured Nitrospiraceae bacterium | reverse complement strand
CATTAATCAAAAAATCTCCCCTCGCCCCTCTTTTTCAAAGAGGGGAATCATCCACCCCCCTGTAACTGAGGGGTTACCTATCTTATATTATTCCCGCCGGCATCTCCTGGTTTGCTTTGTAATCAACATTTTTACCAGCCATCGGATTGCCAACGGTTTTTGTGTCCCGCAAATTGAAACCGCTTACAATCTTATGAAGCTCTTGAGCCAGAATATTGAGGTCCTGTGTTGATTGCGACGAAGTCTGTACTGCATCGGCGGTCTGTTTTGTTACATTCGCAACCGATTCAAGGTTCATTGTTATTTCTTCGCCTGTAGAGGACTGCTCTTCCGCTGCGGTAGCGATCTGCTGAATCATCTCTGTAACATTCTGCACAGATTTCACTATCTGCTCTAATGCCTGTCCCGCCTGGTTTGCGGACTTTACCCCTTCTTCCACTTCAAGCGTTCCGGACTGCATTGACTGCACAGCCCTGATAGTGTCATTCTGAATACCTTTGATCATATCTCCTATTTCGCTGGTAGCCGCAGTGGTCCTTTCCGCCAGTTTTCTGACTTCATCGGCAACCACGGCGAATCCGCGCCCCTGCTCCCCGGCCCTTGCCGCCTCTATTGCCGCATTCAGCGCCAGGAGATTGGTTTGTCCGGCAATATCATTGATTACTTTCACAATTTCGCCTATTTGTTCGGACCTCTTGCCCAGCGCGCCTATTGTGTCGGCAGATTCATTTACTGTTTTCGCTATCGTGGTTATACGGCCTATTGTTTCAGACACAATTTCTCCGCCTTTAACTGCAAGCTCGGTGGCCTGTTTTGAGGAATCAGCGGCATTTGAGCTGTTCTGGGCAACATTGACGAAAGACGTATTAAGCTCCTCCATGGATGTTGCCGCCTGCGTAGTCTTTTCAGACTGATTGCGCGCATTGTCGGATATGCTGCTTGAAGAGGCTAACAACTGGCTTGCGGATGAAGCCACGCTGTTGGAGCTGTCGGCAACTTTGTTCACCATTTCGTTGAGTTTCCGGGTTGTCTCATTAAACGTCGCTGCGAGTTGAGCGATTTCGTCACCTGTACGCACATGAATTTCCTGAGTGAGATCGCCGCTTGAAAGTAAATTAAAGGCGTCGAGTAATTTTTTTACCGAATTGATTATATTCCGTGATGAGGAGCCGAGAATAAAAACAATTAAAATAAGAGCCGGGATAAGGGTCGATGCCAGCGTGATCAATACCTTTTTTAAAAATTTTGAGGAGTCTGTTTTGCCGGAGCCTGTTTTGTCGTTTAATACGGATAAAGCGGTGTCGGCAAGTTCATCAGGTATCTTTACTGCGAAGACAAGAAATCCCTTTGTGGTCTCCACGTCAATAATCGGCGCAAAACCAAAGATTTTATTGCTGTCGAAAATGACATTATTTACTCCCCGAGCTCTTCCGGATTTGCCGATAAGGGAATGAAGGGAATCGGGAATGGCCGTATCTTTAGGATAAATGCCCTCCCCCTCTATGTTTGTGAAATGAACACCGTCCAGTCCAAGTCCTTTTACCTGTGCGATCAGATTCCCGGCGATTCCATCATCACCGCTTTCGAGTCCGAGATATGCGTCAGCAGGGAGTTGTGATGATGTTATCAGAGAGAGCGCCGTATGCAACTGGTTCTCTTTCCCCTTGATGAATTCGACCTTCCCGTTGCTGATGATAAGTTTGGAAAGGAAAACCCCCAATATGATGAATGTCAGTGCAACA
Organism: uncultured Nitrospiraceae bacterium; assembly: GCA_964393845.1. Lineage (GTDB taxonomy): Bacteria > Nitrospirota > Thermodesulfovibrionia > UBA6902 > UBA6902 > UBA6902. Next base: position 27,642 of record CAYMUX010000029.1, on the reverse strand, counting down.
ACAATCACCGGTATCCACAACACCTTGGTTTTCAGGCCGAATTTAATATCGCTTGCTTTCATTCTCGGCTCCTCCTTGTCAGAGCGTCTTTTACACTATTAGTTAAATAACTTCTTTGCCGCAGGGGTTTTCAGAAAATCAATCACGGCCTGGACATCGGCAGACGGTTTGCCCTTTGTCAGAAAGCTCAGCGGTCTTGATATTTTACTGGTTTTAATTATTTTGACTTTCCCCTGGTTCATGGCAACGAAGCCTTCCGATACCGCCCCTATGCCGCCTTTGAAGCTCGACACAAGATCAATTTCCTGCCTCGTTGACATTACTTCCCTTACGTCTTTAACATAGGGGGCCTTGTTCATCACCTCTTCCTGAAAAACTATCCTTGTTGCCGCGGTAGGCTGCGAGGTACCGACTATTGTTTTCTGAGCCGGACCACCGACATCTTTCCAGTTGGTGATTTTTCCGGTGTTGATATCGGCAAGCTGCTGCCATGTAAGTTCCGTTATAGGATTATCTTTGTGCACAATCGGGACAATTACATCTTGCATGATAACGTGTTCTTGATATGTTCCGTCATCGGGGATCCCGGCTTTTTCCAGGAGACTCTTTAATGGACTAGAAGAAATCGAGGCCGTGATTTTGCCTTCTCTCAAATCTTCGAATCCCTTTCCTGAGTTGATTCCCAGAACCTTCACGCTGATACCCGTAGCTTCTTCAATTGCTTTTTGCGCAGGTTCCAGGATCCTCTTCTGGACGGTCGTAGATCCTGCAAGGACAAGCTCCCTGGCAGATGCAATGCCCGTAAAACAAATAGTGATTGTTAAAAGCATTACCAAAAATATTGTGAGCTTCTTCATGTTTTTTCCTCTTCATAATGTTTTTATTTCAACTGCTGTAATGAACCTTATCGGAAAGTTACAGGATAAACTTAATAGGGGTTTCCCTGAAATGAAGCGTTCCTTTTCCTTGGCTTGTCATTAATCGGCGCTTGATCTGATCCCCCCTATCAAGGGGATTAAGGAGTGTGTTCCGACAGGATTCATAATTCCGGCTGTTTCATTTCAGCGTTCTCTCCAATCTTAATGACTGCATCCATGATATGTTTTACCTTTAAGAAAGGCTTGACCAGCCGGTAGTCACAAACCGGGATTTATTTTAAGACGCTTTGATCAAGCTCTAATCTTCCTTATAGAAGTCACTTCTAAAAGACATCTTTGATTTTGATTACGGACATCGTCATTGCGCTCAGATTATTAAACGCATATGTTACAATCTTGGACTGAACAATGACACAGGATAATTCAACTACAGGCCGTTCATTTCTAACGCGCTTTGCGTGGCTGTCGATTGCCGCCGCAATTGTCACCATTGCACTAAAGACTATAGCGTACCTGCTGACAGATTCAGTGGGTCTGCTTTCAGACGCGCTGGAGTCCATTGTAAACCTTGTCGGCGCAATCGTGGCGTTAGTGATGCTGACGATAGCTGCCCGGCCTGCTGATGAGGACCATGCTTACGGACACAGTAAGGCCGAGTATTTTTCGAGCGGGGTCGAAGGCACCCTGATTCTTATCGCTGCTATAAGCATCGGGGTTGCGGCAGGGCAACGGCTTATCTCGCCAAAACCACTTGAGCAGATCGGATCGGGAATGATTGTTTCGGTAGCGGCGTCACTTGTCAACTTAATCGTTGCGCTTGTCCTGTTAAAGGCGGGTAAACGCCATCACTCGATCACTCTCAAGGCAAACGCACATCACCTGCTTACGGATGTGTGGACTTCAGCCGGCGTGTTGGCCGGGGTTGGTGCAGTGGCGCTGACCGGATGGGAACGTTTGGATCCTGTTGTCGCCTTTATTGTCGCAGGTAATATCGTCTGGTCAGGGGTCCGCATTGTGCGGGAGTCCATGCATGGACTGATGGATACAGCGCTGCCTGCAGAGGAGCTGGACACTGTGCAAAAAGCCCTGGAGCCTTATATCCACGACGGCGTAGAATGCCATGCAATCCGTACCCGCCAGGCAGGGGCGCGGCGTTTTGTATCACTCCATGTACTTGTCCCCGGCATGTGGACTGTCGACCGCGGTCATCAGCTCATGGAATGCATAGAAGCCGACATCCGCAACTCTCTGCCGAATGTCAGCGTATTTACGCATTTAGAGTCACTGCATGACCCTGCTTCATATGAAGACATTGATTTGGACCGCTGTGAAAAAACGCCTGAGGGGACTCAGGGGAAAAAGAAGGAATGAGTTGGCTGTTGCCGCCGATATAACCGGCCCCTATCATTATAGCCATTGTAAAAAGAGAAGTAAGGGCGTCTACTATTCTCAAAATCTCTTAGGCCTTTTTTTGACCCGTTCCCTGGGCTCAACCCCGAATCGCTGGTCATTCATCCTGATAATCTCGACAATCTCCGAGGATATTTCTTCAAAATCATCTGATGCTTCGGGCAAATAGCGTACTGTTTCTTTTTCTTTTTTGAGGATGAAGCCATGTCTTAAAATTATACCTGAAAATATTTCATCATAAAGATGGATGGTGTCACCTATTTAAAGTCACGCTTTTTTAATCGTAAAACGTTAAAAGTAAAGACGCGGCCCTCATTCTTCATGTTGATTCCTTGCATTAATTCACAATAAGTTAATAAAGGCAACAACGTCCCCAAAGTTATTTTTCCTCAAGCATAAGAAGTTTGAACCGCAGTATGCTGTATCAGCCCTGAAAAAGATTGCCGCGTTAGGAACTGGCCATTCTTTTCTTTCAAGTCATCCGGACCCGACAAAAAGGGCTGAAAGATTGCAGGCCCAGATTGAAGGCAGGGCTTTGTCCATAGAAGAGAACCGGCAGAACATTCTCGCCGGGGTCAAGGCATTTTTCGAGGACCGCTTCCCCTCGATCTATAAATGTTTAAGCAGGTTGTTTCAGTAGGTTAGCCGATCTCTCTAATTAAATAACAAAACAAGCAGCGGTAAAATCACTACGCCTTTGAATCTCAAAAAACAAGTTTATAGAAATGTTTTTCTTTGTCAAAAATATTGGTCATTCCTCAGTCATCCTTGACGACGTTAACATCTTCCTCCAATTTTCTCCTCAATGTGGTCCTGGAAATTCCAAGGAGTTTTGCTGCCTGAACCTGATTGCCGTTTGTAATCTTCATAGACCTTTTTATCAGGAGTCTTTCAGCAGAGGACAGGAATTTCTGATATATGTCATTATCGGGATATGAAAATATGGAATCTATAGCCTTAAGAAGATAACTCTCCATCTCCCTAACGGATTTGTCAGTACTTTTTGAGATGGGCAAACCAATGCAACATTCCTTTGCAAGATACTCTTTTTGACAAAGGACCATTGCCCTGTAAATAACGTTCTCAAGCTCTCTGACATTGCCGGGCCAGTGATATTCCTCAAACAACTTTAATGCATCAGAAGAGATGCCCTTTATGTTTTTATTAAGCTGTTTGTTAAACACAGAAATGAAATACTGCGCAAGGTCTCTAATATCTCCCTTTCTTTCTCTAAGGGGTGGGAGGTGAAAGCTTATTACATTGAGGCGGTAATAGAGGTCTTCCCGGAATTCCCCCTTTTCCAACATCTCTTCAAGGTTTTTATTAGTTGCTGCAATAATTCTGACATTACATCTTAGAGTCTCTGTATTGCCGAGCCGTGTAAAAGAGCCGTCCTGAAGCACCCTTAATATCTTTGCCTGAAGTGCAAGAGGCATATCTCCTATTTCATCAAGGAAAAGGGTGCCGCCATTGCATTGCTCAAACCTGCCTATCCTTTTTTTATCAGCCCCTGTAAATGCGCCTCTTTCATGACCGAATAGCTCGCTCTCAAGCAGTCCTTCAGGGATGGCTGCACAGTTAACGACAAGGAAAGGCTTATCAGCCCTTAGACTGTGATTATAGATCGCCCTGGCTACAAGCTCTTTGCCCGTGCCGCTTTCACCCGTTAAAAGCGCTGTCACATCACTTCCTGCAATCTGTCCTATCCTTTTAAATATTTCGAGCATCACCGGACTCCTACCCACTATCCTCTCGTGTTCCATATCATATTCGATTTCATTAATGGCAACAGGAGAGGACATCTTTTTTCTCACCTCAAGGGCCTTCTCGATAATTTCTGTCAATAGTCTGTTATCAAAAGGTTTGGTCAGATAATCATAGGCGCCCAGCTCCATCGCCCTTATGGCCTTCTCAGTAGTAGAATAGGCAGTCATCATAATTACAACAAGTTTAGGATTCATCTCTTTTAGCCTTTTCAGGGCTTCAAGTCCATCAATCCCGGGCATCATTACATCCATAACGATGAGATCGGGTTCATTCTTTGTTACGAGTTCAATAGCCTCTTCCCCGCTTGAAGCGGTAATAACCGTGTACCCCAACTTTCCGAGCATTTTCTTGAAAGAAAAACAGACGCCTTTCTGGTCATCCACAACCAAAATCTTATACATTTCCTCTCCCTGCTGGAAGTCTTACAATAAAAACGGTCCCTTTGCTGTCAATACTCTCAAACCCTATGTATCCCCTATGTGCCTTTATTATATTGTAAGCAATGGAAAGACCAAGCCCTGTGCCTCTTTCCTTGGTCGTAAAAAACGGATCAAAGACCTTTGACTTTATGTCATCAGAGATACCATCGCCTGTATCCTCAAACTTTATCTCAAGGAAACTATCCATAGCGCTGCCCGAAAGCCTCAGCTCCCCTCCATCAGGCATTGCCTGGACAGAGTTTAGGATAAGGTTCAGGAATACCTGCTCAATAAGTGACTTATCTATATTTATAAGGGGGAGGTCTTTGGGCAGCTCATTATATACCTTTATATTCTGTTTTTTTAAATTAAATGCCGACATCGACAGGGCATGTTTTATGATATCATTTATATTCGTTTCTGTAAGAACAGGACTCTCTTGTCTTGTAAATCCAAGGAACTTAGTAAGTAAGTCGTCTATATTTTCTACTTCTTCTAAAATGACCGTTGCCTCTTCATTTGTTATTGAATGCGCCCCTTCGTCATCTTTAAAATCCTGGAACAGCATCTTGAGAGTGGTAATAGGGTTTTTGAGCTCATGGGCAAGTCCGGCAGAGAGATGTCCAAGTGATGAGAGCTTCTCAGTCTGAAGCATATGTTTGTGAGCTTCCTCCATTGTTTCTCTTGCTTTTTTAAGGTCCATTGAAAGCTTATCAAATGCGCAGGACAGTGTTCCAATCTCATCCAAAGATTGCAGCTCTATCCTTTTACCGAATTCTCCCCTTCCAAGCGCTTTTGCAAATTCAACTAATTTATTCAATGGCTTTATTATTAAAAAACGGCTTATAAGAAATGCAGTAACCGTACTGATTATTGTCACAAAAATCGTCAGAAATATTATGATATTTCTTATCTTGTGCAGGGTGTTGGTCAGTCTCTCTTCACTGATGCCTATGTGAAGCTCTGATGCCATGCCGTCAAACATCCATATGCCGATATCCCGTATATAGCCCTTTTCCGTATCAAGGAGTTGAGCGGCCTTTCTCCTTCCGTTAAGCGGGTTCCATGATAAAAGCCCCTCAGGAATCCCTCCTGTAAACGTATGGGCGAAGATATTGCCCTCTTCATCAGTGATAAAGATATATTCTATATCCTCCTCTTTTGCCAATACCTCGTCAAGGGCGTTTTGCGTCATGAAATAGTCTCCAAGCAGAACAGGATTAGCGATCCTGTCCGAAAGACTTAATAAAATAGACTCGGCCCTCTTCTCAAGGTCGCTTCTAAAGGCATTAATAACCACGTCTTTTATGGAAACAGCTACGAGCACACCGAGGGCAGCAACAACACCTGCGGTCAGAAGAATTATCTTAGTCCTGAGCTTCATTGCTTAACAATCCATATTTTCCGGCGAGTAACTTTATCACTTCATACTCAGATTCCTTTACAGGCGCAAAGCCATAAGGCATTTCTGTTTTATCCCAATCCACGAGGACATCTTTATGCTTGCCTGTAGGGTCCAGGGACAAGAGAGCAGACCTGACCACCTCAACTATTTTGTTGTCAACAGAGGCGTTATAGCAGATGAGGCTGCTTGGGAAAGGCTCTGAAATCTTTATAATTCTTATCTTTCCCTCTCTCTCAAGTCTTCTTGCAAGGTTGTCCTGCATACCGCCGGCATCAACCTCTCTATTTAAAACCGCGCTGATAGTGTTGGTATGGGAGCCTGTAAAGGCATAGTATTTCAGATCATTCAGGGTAATCCCCGCATCTTCAAGCATTTTACGTGGAATAAGATATCCCTGGGTAGAATATCTGGCGCCGAAGGCAAATGTCTTTCCTTTTAAGTCCCTTATATTTTTAATGTTACTTTCAGGTCTTGTAAATATTACTGCATGGTATTCCGGCTTCTTTTCTTCATTCAGACCGCTTACAAGGCATTTTATATTATCTGTTTCTCTGCCGATGACAAAGCTGAGGGGACCAATGGCTGCAAAGTGAGTGGCCCCGTTTCTAAGGTTGTCAACAGTGTCCTCATATTTCTCGCTGAACCTGATCCTGAAGCGATAGCCCGTAGTATCTTCAAGATACCTGAGAAAGGAAGAATAAATCTTTACATCCTCTTTCGGGCCAAGTCTCAAGTCAAACCCAAAATATAAAGTGTCTTCCCTTGCCTCTCTTGTCTTTGCGATGGTCGCAGGGACCTTTTTATTGAGACTTACCTTTTTAGGTTTCTCTGTCTCTGTGCACCCTGAAAATATCAGGAACGAAGAAAACAGGAGGATTGTCAATGTCCTTAGATAAGGCTTCCTGCCCCGAAGTTTTAGGACGCGATCACTTAAGGTCTTCAATAACTCCTCTAAGAATAACAGCAGCGCCTCTATAGAAATCTTCTTGTGTAGAATCAAGCAATCTGGCCACAAATAATAGCGCCCAGTTAACCATGTGTTCATTTATGAAATTGTTCCTGATCTCAAATAGCCTTGACGCTTCGGACCGGTTGCCGTTTTCGTATAAATCTATTATCTTTTCGGTAAGATAGGATATAAATTCCAGCTCTATGCCGATATGGTCATCAGGTGTGCTGTAAAGGTCTTTTACTGCCATCCCTGCATCAAGGTATCTTTTCCTTACCTCAGTTGTTATTTCAGTCATGACTGTTTTTGTCTCTGAGAGATAAAAAGATGCATAGGGAATTGCAGGTGGATTTTTAGGGCCTATAAACAACCTTGCAAATTCAAGCGCAAGGTCTTCAGCATATTCGTCAAGGCGGCCTTTATTCGTCCTCACGGAATGCGCAATTAAATTTAGGCCCCTGTCTATATCGTTTTCCTCTGCAATTATATTTACCTCTTCCAATTCCTGAAGGAATTCCTTTGCAGGCTCTTTCAGGAAAGTATGTTTTAAAAGGCTGAGGACATACCTTTCCTCTTTCAAATCTTCTATCATCGGCGACTCCATAAAAGATACCATTTTATTTTGTAAAAAGAGGGAGGCATTTGCCTCCCTCTTTTAGTTATTGAGAGGTGCGATCAGGCTTTTTTCACCCTTACAATCATATCCGCATATCCCGGGAACCCCATTATCGGGCTCAGTACATCCGGGTCTACGAGGTCATTGTGGCTTGGGGTATAGTCCTTTGTCAAATATGCCGGACCCATCCCGGGGCTGAACCTTCCGCCTGTTGCAAAACCTATCTTTATCACACCCGGCCTCATTCCTCCGGATGCGAATATCTTCCCCTTTGTAGATTTGCCAAGAGGGTTTTCGACTTTGACCAAATCTCCATTCTTCAGTCCGAGCTTTTTTGCATCGTCGGTATTCATCCATATTGTGCCTACAGAATAAGAGTTTGCCTTAAACTTCATCTTTAAATCCTTCATTCCACCGCCGGTCATTGCCTCTGGGACTTCTGCCTCGAATTCCTTATTCATGGGCAGCCAGATACCTTCTGTCTTTACCTGTCCGAGCCACGGAATCATCTGCGTGCCGCTCATGCTATGATGCACGCGACCGCAGATAAGCTGGAATGGATAGTCCTTCGCATATTTCTTGTAATCGGGATTCGTATAAGGGTTCCACTTTGTCTCAAACCAGAAGAAGGTTGACGGGAATTTGTCAAAGCCGACTTCTTTCAGGCCTTTGGGAACTTCACCGGCTGCCTTTTCAAGCTTTTCATTGTAGGACTTATAGCCGCCGTAGCGTTTGTCTCCGTCTTTCCAGTCAAACTTGAATTCAATGAGTTTCGTTGAGGTATTCGGGAATGCCTTATTCGGCTCGTCTGCATTGTGTTTTTTATACCTGTACCAGCTCATAGGCCAGATAGCAACACCGTGGTTGTTTCTGAGCCATTCTACAGTAACGGGTATGCCCTTAACCACCTTTTTCTCATTGTCAACGGCTGCATCGCCCTTTTCAAGAGATTCGGGCGTGCCGATGAGTTTATAGCCTTCGGGGTACTGTGGATAAGGAAGCGGAGTTCCGACGTTCACCCTGCCCGGCGCCGGCGCGAGCATCTCGTTGACGAAGTCCTCTTCTGTTTTGTACTTTTCCCAGAAATCAGAGGCCTTAAGGTCAGAGTCTCCAAGCTCGTTCAGTTTCTTTGCAAGCATGTTCATTATCTCTGTCGGCTTTTTACATTCATAAAGCGGCGCTATCACCGCGTCCCTGTTGTATATCACCTGATGGGAAGGATAAATATCGCTCAGACTCTGTCTTTCTGCATAGCTTGCTTCCGGCAGGATCACGTCTGCATAAAGGGCGCTTTCAAGGTTGAGCGTGTCTATGAAGACATAAAGCTCAAGTTTATAGTTGCCTGTTGCATCCTTTGCCAGAATGGCGTCTTTCCATTTGTACGGCGCGGTGCCGGTGAGTATGGAATTGCCCGTCCTCAGGATATACGCCTTGATCGGATAGTGGTGCCCTCTGAACGGACCATACCTTATGTCAACGCCCTCTTTAAAGGCATTAGGATAATCCGCAACCGCATCATCCCAGGCCGCCGGATATTTGCTCCCGAAGAGGTCCATATGGAGATGTTCCACTTCTCCTTCAACCTCTTTTCCGTCAATTATTCTCTTGACCTTATTCTTTTTGAACTGCTTCCCTGTTGCAGAGCCTCCTTTGTCAGACTTCACAAGCTCTGTGTCTATGACCCCGCCCGGCACATCGAAGTTTCCGGTGATGACGTTCAGGGCTACACCGATGATGGAAGCACAGTAGCCGTTGTAGTGATGCCCGGGAGACTGCATACCCCAGACAAGAGCTGCAGGCTTTGTTATTCCAAAGAGATGGGAGAGCTCCTCTATCTGTTTCTTTGACAGGCCTGTCCTGTTCGCTGCCCAGTCAAGACTGAAATAGCTCAATCCGTTAATCGGGTCTTTCTTTTCCCACCATGACTTGAACGCTGCCTCAAAATCATCCCACCCGACTGAATATTTTTTGAAGCTCCAGTCAATGTACTTCTTCTTCGGGTCATCCTGCTTATCATTCTCAAGGATATACCTGAGCATTGCGCCGAAAAGGTCGCCGTCTGTGCCGGCCCTGGGTGAAAGCCATATATCAGCCTTTGCCGCAGTGTTGCTTAATGACGGGTCAATGACCACCACCTTGCACCCGTTTTCTACCTGTGCTCCGACAGTCCCTCTGGTTTCATAAAATATCCTTGTCGCTACAAAGGGATTCCAGCCGTTGTAGACGATCAGTTTTGACTTCTATGTGTAGTCCTTTTTCAGAGAGCTGTCTGCCTGCCTTACAAGCTGGGGTCTCATTATGTTCGGCCCCCACCTCTTGCCGCCGACCATCAATTTCGGGCCGTGCCTTCTCGGAGTGTCGCATATAGAGCCATGCTCCGTGCAATTCGGGGTGCCGTAGGCAAAAAAGAGTCTGTAGTAGTGGTCCCTGTCTGTCACGTCGCCGCAGTCCATGATTACGGATTCCGCTCCGTAGCTCTTCTTTATGTCCGCCAGCTTTGTTCCGATATGGTTTATCGCCTCATCCCATGTTACTCTTTTAAATTTGCCGGAGCCCCTTTCACCTACCCGTATCATCGGATATTTGAGCCTGTACGGAGAGTAAACCAACTGCTGTCCTGATGCGCCTTTTGCACAGGCAATACCGTCATTCAGAGGAACTGCCTTATTACCGTAAATCTTTGCTATCTTTCCGTCTTTGATCCACATCTCCATGCCGCACTCAGCAGGGCACATGGCATCGGCAGTGTATTTAACTTCATATCCTTCCATTGCCTTTTCAACGGCCTCTGCCTCAGCAGGAGTGAGTTCTTTTAATGACAATAATCCGGCAGAAGCGCCGGCAATTGCTCCTGTATATTTTAAAAATCCTCTTCTTGATATCTTCAGCTCTTTCATTTCATTCACCTCCTTTTTAGGCATTTATAAAACCTTCACCTCTGGATTGGTAGTGTCTTTCATCCTGGCTATGTCTTCATCAAGGGCAATATAGTAAACATTGGGGTTTGTCTTCTCATCGGGCTTCAGGACCTTTGCCGGATTTTCTTTTAGAAGCCTGGAGACCTCGCTGTCCGGATCATTGAGGTCGCCGAAATATCTTGCTCTTCCCGCGCAGTTGCGGTTACAGGCGGGCTCAAGCCCTTTTGTAATCCTGTGATCACAGAAGGTGCATTTGCCGATGCCGTTCTTTGAGGGGTCCTTTCCTGCTTTTATATACGGATTGAAATACCGGACGCCATAAGGGCATGCATCAATACATTTTCCACAGCCGATGCACTTTGAATTGTCAAACAGGATAGCGCCGCCCGGATGTTTATAAGTCGCACCCGTCCTGTACTTAATTACCTTATCGTCAGGTGTAACATAATCCATCTTCTCACCCGGATACTCAGGGCATATCTTAACGCATGGCGGAACTTTAATGCCTCCGACCTCTTCACTGCCCTCACAGTGGTTACACAGCTTGGGGAGAAAGGACCTTTTCGCATCAGGATACTTTCCTTTATCAAGGACTAATACCCATGAATTGAAACCTTCCAGGGGCACAGAGTTTTCCATCTTACAGGAGACCTGGCAGGAATAGCACCCAACACACTTTCTGAGGTCAATGACCATTGCCCAGTGGGGAGGCTTCCCTGCTGCCTCCGCCTTTGATATAGACAGGGCGCTCGCCGCAGCCAGAGCTACCGTTACTGCACCGCCTGTCTTTAACACCTCGCGTCGTGAAAAAGCGTTTTTTTTCTCACTCATGACTTTACTCCTTTCATAGAGGTTTTAAATAACCTCAAGATTTATAAATGTTACTGAAAAATTATAGTCAGTCATCTCATCTCCTTTCTTCAGGTAACTCTACTGTTCGTCAAGAGAGTCTATTACATTCTCAAAACTCATGGTTGCCACGTCAAGCAGTGACATAGCATACTTTTTATTATGGGCGCCACCCCCATATTCAACAATATGGAGATTTGACTGCGCCTCTTTAAACATCGCGGTTATTACCTTCATTTTTTCCTTGGCAACCTTGCCTTTTGCGCCTGCAATGGCTTCTTCCGCCTTCTTCTCAAGCCCCAATGCCGCCTCTAACTCCTTCTTTATAAGGGCTATCTCATCTTTTATGATCTGCTCATAGTCCTTTGTGTGGCATAAACTACATGACCGGGGCGAACCGCTCATGACCCTTGCCCCCTTCTTCCCGATACCTTCTTCAATATGGCACCCCACGCAGCTTGTATGGGCATTAAGCATCGGGCTTGGCATTTGTGCAACCCCCTTTTTCGCCTCACCCATTAATATTTTCTTCTGATAGAGATGCTGGTCTCCTATATGACAGACTCTGCAGTTGTCTCTTGCAGGGTCAAGATATTCAACTATCTTTTTATGCTGGATGTCCGGTCTGTGGCAATCACGGCAGTTGGCATTCGGCTCGGCAATATGTTTCTCATGCATTAACTTCTTGTCCATCGCCTTCTCAAGTTTTTTCGGGTCGTCATGGCAATCAAGGCAGTCTTCTTTCTTAATCTCCCCTGTGCCGGAAACAAGCTCCCAGTGACAGCTGCTGCAGGGGACCTTTGCCTTTTCAAGCATCTGATGGGTAGTGGGTTTTTTGCCTTCCTTTTGAAGATTCTTTGTGGGTATTTCATGGCAAAGAGAGCATTTTGCCCTGCCTTCGCCGAATGTTGTATTTTTAAAATGACAGAGGAAACAGGCGTCAGGGGAGACCTCAAAATGCTTCTCTGCCGACTGATGGCTATGGCATGTCTGACAGTGGAGCTTCTGCCCTTCTATTGTCTTTTCATCATGTGTTTTATGAATAATTGAAACAATGGCCTTTGATTTATCGCTTCTCTCATATTCTGTATAGCTCACCTTCTTTATCCAGTACTCCCCCTCCTTGCCCTCGCCTGTTTTAGGATGGCATTTAGAGGTTGTGCAGCTTATATCGGAAATCCTTGCGAACTTGCTGACATCTTCGGGCTTTTCCGACAAATATGAAAAGAGCTGCGCTAAGCCTTTAAATTTGGCCTTTCGGGTATGTTTCTCTCCAGGAGCATAATGGCAGTCAACACAGGCGACATCTTTATGCGTTGATGTCTTCCATGAGTCATAAGGTTTTTTCATTATATGGCAGGTAGTGCCGCAAAATTGAGATCTGGCAGTGTAGTTTTCTGTGGCAACAATTGCAGATACGGCAAGGACAATAATTATAGCAAGTACGATCAGGACTATTTTCTTCAACCTCTTCCTCCTAATAGAGCCAATTATAACGGCTTCTGCATAAATAGCAACTTTTTTTTTGATGTCTTCTGAATTATTCTATTGCTATCAATATGCCTGATGGATATAACGCAAGAGATGTGCCATAAGAGGAAGGGGCTTAAGACACTGAAAATTCTAAATATTGGATAACTGAAATTGAAGACAGGTATCCAACAGGTGGTCAATTCTGTCCAATATGTGTTCAGGCATAAGATGATTCAGTCATTATGTTTGGGAACACATCTATTACATGCATGACTGAGGAGTGTTGTTATGAGGCCGATAACGGGACTTGTATGTCTAACCCAATGAATGAACAAGCGCTGTGACCTTCTCTTCGATCTTCTCCCGCACCTTGCGGAATCCTTCTACATCCAGATCCTTCGGATCAGGAATGCCCCAGTCCTCTCTGTGCTTTGCCCTGACATAGGGACACGTATCACCGCAGCCCATGGTTATAACATAATCATATTCAATATCCGGGATGTCTGAGAGAGATTTTGATCTGTGTGTTGACATGTCGTAGCCGATCTCTTTCATTGAGGCTATCCCCTTTGGGTTAACAATTCCTGACGGCCTTGAGCCGCTGCTGTATGGTTCGATAACTCCGCCCCCGTGAATCCTGGCAAAGGCCTCGGCAATCTGGCTCCGGCAGGAATTTTCGATGCAGACGAAAAGTACTTTTTTCATAACGCATCCACCCCTTTGACCCGGCAATATTCTGCCGTATAATATTTCTTCCGAAAATACAATGAAACATTAACCAGTCCGATCAGGACGGGGACTTCAACCAGCGGCCCGATTACAGCGGTAAAGGCTGCGCCCGAATTGATTCCGAAGACCGCTACGGCAACTGCAATGGCGAGTTCAAAATTATTGCTGGCCGCGGTAAACGATAGAGAAGCCGACTTCGGATAATCTGTCCCCATCTTTTTCGCCATGTAGAATGAAACGAGGAACATTACGACAAAATAAATCAACAGCGGTATGGCAATGCGGACTACATCTAACGGAAGCCTGACGATATAATTGCCCTTCAATGAAAACATGACAACGATAGTAAAAAGCAGGGCAATCAAAGTGACAGGGCTTATCCGGGGTATAAATTTCTCTTCATACCATTTGCGGTCTTTTAATTTGATAAGACTGAAGCGTGTGATTATCCCGGCAAGAAAAGGGATGCCCAGATAAATAAACACACTTTCTGCAATCTGCCCCATCGTCACTTCTACTACGGCCCCGTTTAAACCGAGCCAGGCAGGCAATACAGTTATGAATATATACGCATATACAGAGAAGAACAGCACCTGGAATACGGAGTTAAATGCAACAAGCCCGGCAGTGTATTCCGTATCCCCACATGCCAGGTCGCTCCAGACAATGACCATTGCGATGCAGCGTGCCAGGCCGATCATGATGAGGCCGACCATATAATCAGGATAGTTATGGAGAAAAACTATTGCCAGTATAAACATCAGCACAGGCCCGATTACCCAGTTTTGGATCAGGGAGAGTCCAAGCACTTTTTTGTTCTTAAATACTTTTCCAAGGTCTTCATACCGCACCTTGGCAAGGGGCGGGTACATCATCAGGATTAGGCCGATTGCAATAGGAACGTTTGTCGTCCCTGCCTGAAAGGAATTAATAAACGATTCTATATCAGGGACGAAGTAACCGGCCCCTACCCCGGCAGCCATAGCCAGGAATATCCACAGGGTAAGGTGTCGGTGTAAAAATGACAGCTTCTTTTTGTTGTTGCTATCAGAACTCAAATTTGCGCCCTCCTCAACATTTTCTGCTCTTTTTGATTATCACCGGTGGTTTTTCATTTATCCTTTCGAAGATTCCCATGAGCAGGAACCGTATAAACATATCCGACTCAGCAAGTGAATAATGTATCCACCTGCCGTTTTTTCTGTCCTTTATTAATCCCGCTTCTTTTAACATGCTCAAATGGAATGAGATATTCGGCTGAGTCATTTTCAATGTCTCTGCAATATCACAGACACATATTTCACCTTCTTTCATTAAAGAGAGTATCTTGAGCCTTGTTTCGTCGGACAGGGCCTTGAAAATTGGAAGAATTTTATCCATTGTTATTTCCTTTTTGATTTTGAGAGATTATATGATTAGATATATATTTATATGTGCATTATTAAAATCATTATAATTCAAGGGATAAAGGTGCAAACAGTATTTATAATATAAATAGTTATTTATATAATGTCAATCTGAAATTATTCCTTGACAGTTCGTCAAATTCATAATATATAGATACTAAAGGAATCTCATAATCAGAAAGGAGGAATTATGGCTGTCTATATTGCGTTAAGTACTCTTACCGATGAGGGGCGGAAGACCCTGAAACAAAAACCCGAAAGAATCAAAGAGGTGAACAAGGAAATCGAGGCAATGGGCATTAAGGTTATAGGTCAATATGCCGTACTCGGTGCCTATGATTTTGTAACTTTATTGGATGCGCCCAGTAATGAAGCTGTGATGAAAATGTCTGTTGAGCTTGGATCAAGGGGCACGGTCCAGCTTATGACACTTCCTGCTATCACTGTAGATGAATTTATCAAAACTCTCAAATAGCTGCCGTGATGTAGGGGCACGGCGCGCCGTGCCCCTACTGCTTTAAAAAATAACATAATAAATATTGCCGTGACGCGATGGTTTGATTTTATCCGCATATTTTGGCATGCTAACCGTATGGGAGTAGTACTTAGTCCGGATGTATCCCCTGAGAAAATAAAAGACCTTAGTGATAGAATCGCAGTAGCAGCTATCTATAAGAAATACCTTGACAGTGTAAAACTATGAACCGTACCTGGAGCTTCAAAGAAATCATTGCCATACTTGTTAGTCTTGTCTTTTTCATGACAGTGTATGTCTTTATTTATCTGATAATGCCTGTCTCCGGTGAGAATAACTGGGAAGAGATCGAGATCCCGAAGGGGGCAAGTTATTCAAAAGGGATCGATATATTAGCTAATGAAGGCTTTATTAAAAACAAACCTGTCTTTCTCTTACTGGGGAAATTGACCCGGACCGACAGGTCTATGAGGGCGGGGTACTATAACCTGAATAAATTCATGACCCCCCTGGAAATATTCGACCGCCTGAGAAAGGGAATGATTGTTGAATTCACGATCACTATCCCGGAGGGTTCCACGCTCGATGATATAAGATTAAAGCTGAAAGAGATCGGATTTATGAATGACAACTCATGGCGGCTCGTAACAGACAACAAATTCCTGGCCTCCCTGAACATTGCAGCGCCAAGCCTTGAAGGATATATCTTCCCGGATTCATATAATTTTGCTAAAGGGACAGACCCAAAGTATATCTTCGGTATAATGGTCCAGAGAATGAGGGAGAAATATGATGAGTCGCTGATGAAAAGGGCGGATGAACTGGGGATGAATGAAAATACAATTCTGACGTTAGCGTCAATAATAGAGAAGGAGGCTGCTGCCGATGAAGAGCGTCCATTGGTCTCCGCTGTGCTGCATAACCGTTTAAAAAAGAACATGCGTTTGCAGATGGACCCGACGGTGATCTACGGCTTCAAGAGAATGGGCGAGGTAATTACAAGAGAAGACCTGAAAAGGCAGACGCCGTATAACACGTATATTATCGATGGACTGCCGCCGGGGCCTATTGCGTCTCCAGGCATCAAGTCTATACAGGCGGCGTTATATCCTGCGAAGACAGATTACTTATATTTTGTTTCAAGGAATGACGGCAGGCACTATTTTTCCAGCTCAAACAGGGAACACGAGAAGGCGGTGCAGATGTATCAGCGGGGGAATAAAGATGCTGCCGGAGAAAAAGACAACATCAATAAAACAAAATGAAAGCTAAAAGAAAAACCAGACAGATAACTTTAGGCAAACTTAAAATCGGTGGCGGCGCGCCGGTTGTGGTCCAGTCCATGACCAAAACGGACACGCGTGATGTGCCTTCCACGGCAGCACAGATAAAAAGACTTGAGACCGCCGGATGCGAGATTGTAAGGGTTGCGGTGCTGAATTCTGACGCGGCAAAGGCAATAAAGGCAATAAAGAAAAGAATCAAAATCCCTCTCATAGCCGACGTGCATTTTGATCACAGACTGGCGCTTGAATCAATGGCAAATGGAGCAGACGGCCTAAGGATCAATCCCGGCAATATCGGCAGCAAGGCAAAGGTGCAGGAAGTCGTCAGCGCAGCAAAGGACAAAGGCGTGCCGATAAGGATCGGGGTAAATGCAGGCTCGCTCGAAAAAGACCTTTTGAAAAAATACAAACATCCAACTGCGAGGGCGCTTGTCGAGAGCGCAGGCAGACATATAACAATTCTGGAAGATTTAAAATTCACAGACATCAAAGTATCTCTCAAGGCCTCAGATGTAATGAAAACAGTCGAGGCCTATCGGCTTTTTTCAGAGAAATTCAGATATCCCCTGCACATCGGTATTTCAGAGGCAGGCCCTGCTTTTTCAGGGACCGTCAAGAGTTCCGTCGGGCTGGGCATCCTTTTAGCGGAAGGCATTGGAGACACGATTAGGGTGTCATTAACCGCGGACCCTGTTGAGGAAGTCAAAGTCGCATATGAAATTCTCAAGTGCCTGCATCTGAGACAGGCAGGGCCGGAGCTCATTTCCTGTCCGACGTGCGGACGCTGTCAGATTGATATCAGAGGGATTGCCGGGAAGGTAGAAGCAGGCCTGGCCCGTATAAAAAAACCGCTTAAGGTCGCGGTAATGGGCTGTGTAGTCAACGGACCCGGAGAGGCCAGGGAAGCTGACATAGGCATTGCAGGCGGTAAGGGCATGGGCATTCTTTTTAAACACGGCAAGGTAGTAAAGACTTTGAAAGAGCGGGAATTGTTCAGCGCGCTTATGCGTGAAATAAAGAAGATGTAAACTTCTTTGCTTTCTAAAGAGCATATGCAGATCATAAAAACCATAAAAGACATGCGGGGCGTAAGCAGCAGGTTTAGAGATGAAGGAAAAGCCATAGGATTTGTGCCTACAATGGGGGCGCTGCATGAAGGCCACCTCAGTCTTGTAAGGCGTTCAATAGAAGAAAATGACAGGACCATTGTCAGCATCTTTGTAAACCCCGCTCAGTTCGGGCCGAATGAAGATTTTCAAAAGTACCCGAGGGACACTGAAGGGGATTTGTCAAAACTCTCTGCATTGCAAGTTGATGTTGTTTTCATTCCTGACACCGGGGAAATGTATCCGGATGGCTTTTCAATTTCAATCAATATCGGCGGTGTCGGAAATGTCCTTTGCGGGGCATCACGGCCGGGGCATTTCAATGCCGTGGCAACGGTAGTCGCTAAACTTCTTAATATTGTCATGCCTGACAAGGCGTATTTTGGTCAGAAAGATTTTCAACAGACAGTGGTCATAAAAAAACTGGTAAGGGAGCTGAATTTCGATACGAATATTGTTGTATCACCGACAGTCAGGGAGCATGACGGGCTGGCCATGAGCTCAAGGAACGTTTATTTAAATGAGGAAGAAAGAAAAGCGTCTTTGATATTATATAAGGCATTAAAACTAGGGGAGGAGTTTATTCTGTCCAGGGGACAGGATAATACATCAGCGGTCAAGAAAGAAATGGATGCATTGATAAAGACTGAGCCTCTTGCAAAAACAGAGTATATCGAAATCGTTGACCCGTACAACCTTGCGCCTGTTCAGAGAGTAATATTCGTTGCGGCAATATGCATTGCCGTTAAGATTGGAAATACAAGACTGATTGATAATATAATTATTGAAAAAAGTTAATATAGGCGCAGAGGCTCAATGTATAAATGATCAGACTTTGTGCTGATCAGGTTTTAATATGACTGACAGTAATCAAGAGACAATACACCTTCCCCTAAAAGAACGCAAAGAGGATATTCTTCCGCTTGTGGGGCAATATATCAGATTGGCCACGGAACAGATAGGCACGGAAAACAAAATACTCTCTAAGGACACTGAAGAGTACCTTATAGCTTATGACTGGCCGGGAGATGAGAAGGAGCTTGAAATTGCAGTAAAGAAGGCATGTGTTATATCGGATGGAACTACGCTGGAAATTGAAGATTTCGACCTTAAACACAGACAGGCCCGCTCGATCGGGAAGTTCGTTGAATCCAAACTTAAGGGCTTTATGCGGAATATTAATCGCTTTGAGGAATTTAATCTCTATGACATGGTCATCCCGGAGGTTGAGAAGTCACTCATAATGATGGTGCTGAATGAAACTAAGGGGAATCAAATAAGGGCTGCCCGACTGCTCGGCATTAATCGTAATACGATAAGGACCAAGATAAAAAAGCTGGGGATTAAGGTGAAGTGATATTTTATTTATAGATTGCAAGTTGATGATCACAGTTTCAGCAATACCATCCCTGAAGCCGGATCAAGCTCTCTCATTGCGTTTACTCCCTCTATTTCCATTATTATTGCCTCCAGCACAAGAAAGGTCTCTGATTTTTCCCTGAGACAGCCGACTTTAACCATGTCTTTTTTACCAAATGCGCCATGGAAGTGAATCTTTGGTTCATCATTTAACCAGAAGATTGTGCCCAGTCCGAGAATCTCATGGCTTTCCCCCAACTCTTTCCACACGGGTTTCGGCGGCAGCTCGTCGGTTTCAGGACCGACTACAATTCTCCCTTCACGCATTCCTCCGACAAGATAAATAACTCCTGCCCGGATATTTTCATTTTTCGCTATGACGGTAAGATTCCCCAGTACATCATCATGGTCATCAAATTTTGCAACAATTATTCTTCCGGGTTTGCCGGTCTGATATTTCATGAAACCTCCCTGTGAATAGAGCAATATTATTGTCCTGAGTGAAATTATATATTATTTTTGCTTATTAATTTATTCCGAATTGACTTGCCACCCATTAAATATATTACAATAGTTGCTCACAACTGTATTAAAGCAGGCGTTCAAAAATTCCTTGTTGCAGGATAAAATATGCAACCGCGATAACTTCCCTGAAAAGGTGGTTCGGTATGAATAACATAAAATGTGAAATTATTCTGAATAAATATAACGAAGGGAAAGGGAGCATTATATCGATACTTCAGGATGTTCAGGAAACTTTTGGATATATTCCCGAAGATACAGTATTCTGGTTTGCTGAAAAGCTGAATATCCCGGCGAGTAATTTCTACGGCGTCGTGACTTTCTATGCGCAGTTTTACCTGAAACCGAGAGGCAAAAATATTATTACCGCCTGCTGCGGGACAGCGTGTCATGTGAAAGGCGCAGAGCCGATGACTAACCGGATCAGGGCGGACCTGGCAATTGCCGAGGGAGAAGACACGACTTACGACGGGCAATTCACTGTTGAGAATGTTGCGTGTGTCGGCGCATGCGGCATAGCTCCAGTGATGATAATAAATAAAAAAGTCTATGGGAACATGTCTCCTGACAAGGCTTCAAAGACCCTGAAAGAATATGAAAAGAGCTCATCCCGTTAGGAAACTTGTTACGGGGTAAAATTTATTCCGGTTAAAAGGCGGATTGAATGGCTGAGAAGAAAAAAGTTAAAGCTAAAACCAAACCCCGTGAAAAAGCCGCGGTTGCTGATGTAAAAGGTTTGACCATAAGGGTATGTTTGGGGACCGGCGGACTGGCTGCGGGGAGTCAGGAAGTTATAGGTGCGTTTCGTTCAGAACTGCAGGCCCGCGGGCTTGGAGCCGCAGTTGAAAAGAAATGCGTTAATAAGACCGGATGCCGTGGTTTTTGCGCAAAGGATGTACTTGTAGATGTAATATCAGGCGGGAACACATCAACGTATCAGTTCATAAAACCTGAAATGGTCAGCCGCATTATTGAAGAACATATTATTAACGGCAGACCTGTTGAAGAGTGGCTTGTCGGTCCGGATTATCATGTGTTTCACGACAAACAGACCAAGATACTCCTGAAGCAGTGCGGCGAAATAGACCCTGAAGATATTGACGCATACATCGATATAGGCGGCTACAAGGGGCTGGAAAAGGCCCTCTCGAAAACCACTTTTGAAGTGATAGAAGAAGTGAAGGCCTCAGGGCTTCGCGGAAGAGGGGGCGCGGGCTTTCCCACCGGACTGAAGTGGGAGTTCTGCAGCATGACACAGGCGCCTGTAACATATATAATCTGCAACGCTGACGAAGGCGATCCAGGGGCCTTTATGGACAGGGCTATAATAGAGGGTAATCCGCATTCGGTCCTTGAAGGAATGATCATCGGGGGCTATGCCATCGGGGCCAGGGAGGGGTTTGTCTACATCCGCGCAGAATATCCTCTCGCAGTTCAGCGCCTTGAGATAGCTATAGAACAGGCGAAGGGAAAAGGCCTTCTCGGTAAAAATATATTGAACAGCGGACTTGATTTCAACATATATATCAAGCAGGGCGCAGGGGCCTTTGTATGCGGGGAGGCTTCGGCCCTTATGCGTTCCATTGAAGGGAAACGCGGCATGCCGAGGGCAAAACTATGGCGCTCGGCAGTAAAAGGGCTGTGGGACAAGCCTACGGTACTGAACAACGTGGAAACCTTTGCCAATATCCCGCTTATTATATTAAACGGTCCTGAATGGTACAGGAGTTTTGGAACTGAGAGGAGCACGGGCACCAAGGTCTTTGCCCTTACCGGAAAGGTAAGGAACTCCGGGCTTATAGAAGTTCCGATGGGCATGACGCTTCGTGAAATGGTCATGGATATAGGCGGAGGAATGACCGGCAAGAACAAGCTCAAGGCCGTCCAGACCGGAGGCCCTTCAGGCGGATGTATCCCTGCTGAATATCTTGACTTGCCTGTGGACTTTGATTCCCTTACGTCTGTAGGCTCAATGATGGGTTCAGGCAGCATGGTCGTTGTCGATGATACGACATGCATAGTGGACCTGGCAAAATTTTTCATAGCATTTACCCAGCATGAGTCATGCGGGAAATGCGTCCCGTGCAGAATAGGGACGAAGAGGATGCTTGAGATCCTTACAAGGATAACCGAGGGACAGGGAAGAGAAGGCGACATAGATTTACTGACAGAGCTTGGAACGGACGTAAAAACATTATCTATGTGCGGCCTCGGACAATCAGCGCCGAACCCGGTCCTTTCAACGCTCAGGTTTTTCAGGGAAGAATATGAGGCGCACATTAACGAGGGCCGCTGTCCCGCAGGTGTCTGTAAGGCCTTGCGTCAATATATGGTAAACGTGGCAACCTGCAAGATGTGCGGCAAATGTGCCAGGGTATGTCCTTCAGGCGCAATTATCTGGCTGCCGAAGCAAAAGGCCTTTATTTACAAATCTAAATGTATTAAATGCGGCGCATGCTTTGAGGCGTGTCCTTTTAAATCTATTATGTAATCATTAATAGGGGGGGGTGTATGGTCAGCACAAGGCGATTAAAGGAAGTGTCATTATTCAAGGATTGTTCACAGGAAGAGCTTGAAAAGGTCTCGTCCATGATGAAGGAGGCCTTTTATCCGAAAGGCACTGTTGTCTGGGAAGAAGGCAGTCCTGAACAGGGGCTTCACATTATTGATTATGGCAAGGTAAGGGTTTGCAGAAAGACCAGGGAAAGCCACAAACAGGTGCTCGCCGTACTGAAAGCAAATAACTTCTACGGAGAGCTTTCCATCCTGGACGGGAGGTCGCATTCCGCCTCGGTAGAAGCAATGGAAGATACGAAAGTAATGATTCTGGCAAAAGCCGATATGGACAGGCTTTTGCAGGAAAATCCGCTGACGGCCTTTAATATCCTCCGTGAAATGACCATAGAAATCTGCGAGCTTCTGCGCCAGATGAACGCCAAGTTTATGGATATGGTCAACTATGTATGGGAGTAACAAGTAATTATGAATTACGAATTATCAATGATCAATCAAGTAAGTTCGCTTAATTTGTAACTTGTAATTGTAAATAAGGGAGGCAGTTTTGTCAGATAACAAAGTTAAAATTACTATAAACGGCAGGCAGGTCTTATGCGGCAGGAATGAGACTATTCTTGACGCCGCAATAAAGGCCGGGGTCAAGATCCCAACTCTATGTTACGATGAAAGGCTTGAGCCTTACGGAGGATGTCGCCTGTGCATCGTCGAGATCAAGGGCGTCAGCAAACCGCAGCCCGCATGCACGACCCGCGTGAAAAACGGCATGGAGGTCATCACGGAGACAGTGGAAGTGAGGAGGCTGAGAAAAAGGGTCCTTGAGCTCCTGCTTTCCAACCATCCGAACGACTGCATGACTTGCGAGGCTACAGGCAACTGCGCGCTTCAGACATTATCTTACGAATATAAAGCCGACGGGAAACGTTTTGCCGGGGAGTCATGGGACCTTCCGATAAGGGAGGACAATCCGTTTATAACATATGAACCTAATAAATGCATTTTATGCGGACGCTGCACAAGGATATGCAATGAAGTGGTAATGGCAGGGACAATCGAACTCACCGGAAGAGGGTTTAATTCCATTCCTGATACGGCCTTTGGAAAACCCCGCTCGCTTGACAACTGCGAGTTCTGCGGCCAGTGTGTCTCCACCTGTCCGACCGGCGCGCTTACCAACAGGAAAGGCAGGGGCAAGGGACGTTCATATGAAATGACAAAGGTCAAAACTACGTGCCCCTACTGCGGTACAGGCTGCAACTTCTATTTAAATATTAAAGATGACAAAGTGGTGAAAGTGACCTCTGCTTATGACGCTCCGGTGAACAAAGGCAATCTCTGCATAAAAGGACGTTACGG
The DNA here is from genome assembly GCA_964393845.1 of uncultured Nitrospiraceae bacterium. Taxonomy (GTDB): domain Bacteria; phylum Nitrospirota; class Thermodesulfovibrionia; order UBA6902; family UBA6902; genus UBA6902. The sequence continues at coordinate 4,205 of CAYMUX010000029.1, read as the reverse complement.
GTATGATTTCATCCACAGCGCGGACAGGATAAAGACCCCGCTCATCAAAAAAGGCGGGACCTTCCATGAAGCGACATGGGATGAGGCCCTGGACCTGATCGCCAATAAATTTACCGGGCTCATGGAGAAATACGGGAACAAGTCGGTGGGGGCCTTTTCATCAGCCCGCTGCACCAATGAAGAAAACTTCCTGATTGCCAAATTTGCAAGAACTGTATTCAGGAACAACAATGTAGACAACTGCGCCCGTGTCTGACACGCCCCTACTGTGGCCGGTCTGGCCACAAGCCTGGGAGCAGGAGCTGCCACCAATTCATTAGCTCAGATGCCGGATATAGACACACTATTTCTCTTCGGCTCCAACCCGACAGAGGCGCATCCTATAGTTTCGATTTATCTGAAGCAGGCGCTTCGCAACGGGGCCAAAATTATCGTAGGTGATCCGAGAAAGACATGGATGGCAAAATGCGCTGACGTATGGCTCAATCTGCGTCCCGGCAGCAACATAGCCCTTCTGAACGGCATAGTAAATGTGATATTGCAGGAAGGCTGGGAGAACAAGGAGTTCATTGCGAAGCGCACCGAAGGTTTTGAGGAATTAAAGAAGAAGGTTAAAGAGTATGATCTCAAAAAAGTCGAAAAATTAACCGGCGTTTCAAAGGAAAATATTATTGAGGCCGCCCGGCTGTATTCACGTGCGGACAAGGCGATGATTGTCTACGGTCTCGGAGTGACCGAGCACCAGACAGGCACTGAAAACGCAATGGCAATCGCCAACCTGGCCCTTGTATGCGGTCATTTAGGCAGACCGGCAACGGGTATTATGGCACTGAGAGGACAGAATAATGTTCAGGGGGCGTCAGACCTCGGCCCGTTACCGGCCACATTCCCCGGATATCAATCAGTTACAAGCGCCGAGGCGCGTGATAAATTTGAAAAGGCATGGGGCGTTCCCATGTCACCTGAGATAGGTCTTAAATCAGTTGAGATGCTCGAAAAGGCATGCGAGGGGAAATTTAAAGGCATCTTTATACTCGGCGAAGACCCGGCACAAACCGACCCGAATGTTCATGAGGTAAGAAAGGCGCTGGATTCACTTGAATTCCTTGTGGTGCAGGACATCTTTCATACCGAGACCACAAAGCACGCGCATGTGATACTCCCCGGCGCCAGCTTTGCGGAAAAAGACGGCACCTTTACCAACGGCGAGCGCAGGGTCCAACGCGTGAGAAAGGCCATTGAGCCCATAGCCGGAAAGGCCGAGTGGCAGGTCATTTGCGAGATTGCAACGCGGATGGGATATCCTATGAGTTACAACCACCCGTCAGAGATCATGGATGAGATAGCAGGCCTTGTCACGATTTACGGCGGAATAAACTATGAACGCCTTGAAAGGGAGAGCCTGCAGTGGCCGTGTCCGACAAAAGACCATCCTGGAACAACCACTCTATATACAGACATCTTCTCCAGGCCCGGAGGATTGGCCAAGTTTATGGCGCTGGACCATAAGGGCTCCGGTGAAGTGCCGAACAAGGAATATCCTTTTGTTCTCATAACAGGAAGGATCCGAGAGCACTATAATAACGGCTCAATGACCAGAAGGGTCCCGGGGATTATGGAGCTTGTTCCTGAGGAGCTGCTTGAGATCAACGCTGCAGATGCCGATAGGTTGAAAATAAAATCCGGTGACAAGGTGACAATTTCCTCAAAAAGAGGCGCGATCAAAGCAAAGGTCAAAGTCACCGACCGTTCACAGCCGGGAAATGTATTTCTGACCTTCCATTTCCCGGAGGCGCTTACAAACCTCCTGACCTCGGAGCACAAAGACCCGATAACAGGCACGCCGGAATACAAGTCCTGTGCGGTGAAGATAGAGAAGTAAATCCGTTATCTCTGACTATTAATCAGAGATAATGCAGACATTGCTCAACATATTTTCCTTTACCTTCCCGCTCTCCCAATGCTTGCGCTTCATTCTGAAGCAGCGCCCCATTAAAGGAACCTGCAAAAAAACCGATAAATATAATGTGTGGGTTTAATAATGGCTGTGATTAGAAAAAAATATTTCAATTTGAATTATTAAGATTGTGAAAACGAATGTTATAAGGAGTACATTTATAAAAAAACATCCTTATACAAGCAGGAACTGATGTTAAAAACCGTCAGCAACAAATTTATTATTTTCCTCATTCTTATTGTTACCATTACGATTTCCCTGATCGGTATTATTAGCGATTATACCATCCAAAAGTATATTACCCGCGGTGTCATACAGTCCTTTTCAGACGACCTGCAGTATGAAACTACAAAGGTAGAGTCATTCATAACCGGGATTAAGGCAGATCTTGATCTTTTTTCGGGTGATGCAACCTATAACCTTATCAGTGCTGTTGGCGCAAAAGAAGAAAATGAGACAGAGAAGTTGCGTTTGCATATGGAAAATAAGTTTATTAAATATATGGAGGTAAAAAGGATTTATTCGCAAATAATATATATTGACAATACGGGTAAAGAAGTTCTAAGAACCTACTTTGATGGGGGAACAGCTGAAATTACCACAAAAAATAAACTACATGATAAAGATCACGGCGTATTCGCAGACACTATGAAACTTAATAAGGGGATGGTCTACATATCGCCTTTTAGTCTGCACATGAAGAGCGGCAAGATAGGGGCGCCGCAAGAATCGAATATCCGTTTTGCCGAGCCTGTATTTAATGGGACAGGCGAAAAAACCGGCATTCTCATAGTCGACGTCCCGGGAGAAAACCTCCTTAAGCTGTTTAGTAATGTTAATTCGGGCAGGTTAATGCTTGTAAACCGGGACGGTCATTTTTTTATCCATCCTGAAGAAGGTATCGACTTCGGATCAGACGTTACTGGAAATAACGGGGACCGGCTGCAAAATTACTACCCCGATCATGCTGCTAAGATTTTGAGCGGGGGGGTCCGGTTATGTGGATACCGGTAAAGGATGGGTCACTACGTGGCTCTACTGGATTTATAATCCCGGGGACAAACTGCTCGTATATCAAAGCCTCTTCCCGTATTCAATGGATAAGACCAATTATTGGGTCCTTATCAAATCAGGAAACAAGAAAGAGCTCATCGGCATCCTCATGACGATAAGGATCGTAATGATAGGAGTATCATTGTTGTTTTGTGCTGTAACCTATCCTGTAATCGTTTTTTTCGGTTTGAGGGTCACCAGGTCTGTAGATAAGTTGAAAAAGGCCATGGATGGCTTTGAAAGGGGAGAGGATATCGATGCGCTGGATATAAAAGCAGATGATGAGTTTGGCGATCTGACACGCTCATTTATTACAATGGCAGAAAGTCTATACAGTACAAAGATGAGCTTAAATGTGGAATTTCAGCGTCTCAACAGCCTTGTAAAATTCAGCAGGCTGGTAGGAGAGGAAATTTCCGAGAAAGAGTGTTATGCAATACTTATAAAATTCCTGTCCAGGAATTTTCACTTTGACAAGGTCGTGGTAGTTAACTTTAATAACAGCGAAAATGTCGCCGAGGTCATGGTCTCTTTCGATGGAAATAACAACGAACCGCTTCTCAGCGACTCCTCACACTATGATTTAAAGGTCCTTCAGGATGCCCGCCTCTGCAGGTCCTTAAGGTCCGGACATAAATTTGTTGTCAGTGATGTTGAATCAGATTACAGGTGTCAATATCAGGAAGTAGCCCAAGATAAGGGCAGTTATGCATGTTTCCCGGTGATAACGGGAGGAGCGGTACTGGGATGGGTCCACCTGGTCAATTTCAGTAAAGATTACTTTTCCGATGAGACGTGCTTTACGATTGAGTCCTATATCAGCACTATCGCACCTTCCATTAACAGCATACGCCTCATTAATACCCATCGGAAGATGTCCGTATTGGACCCGCTTACAGGACTTTATAACCGCAGGTTTTTAGAAGAGATGCTTGATAGGCAAATCGCCATAGCAGAGAGATATAAGCAGACATTAAGTGTCATAATGGCGGATATCGATCATTTTAAGAGGATCAATGATACGCACGGACATGCATTCGGAGATAATGCACTTAAGTTTATCTCTGAAATTTTATTGGTGAACGTTCGTGATTCGGACACAGTGGCCCGCTATGGCGGAGAGGAGTTCCTTATTATTCTTCCTATAGTAACGGCATTAATTAACATTACATGTTAAGCGGATTTTATTGCTTTT
>CAYMUX010000028.1:0-29565 GCA_964393845.1 uncultured Nitrospiraceae bacterium | reverse complement strand
TTACCGGACTCTTCCAGGCTATTGCGATGACAAGCGGCGGCGGCGCATGGGACAATGCCAAGAAATCCTTTGAAGATGGAGTTACTGATTCCAAAGGGAAGGTGCACAAAAAAGGAAGCGATGGACACAAAGCGTCTGTTACAGGTGATACAGTCGGCGATCCTTATAAGGATACCGCAGGCCCGGCGATCAACCCGATGATCAAGGTCATCAACATCGTTGCACTGTTGATCGTTCCATTAATATAACAATCCGTAGAGACAGGTTTTAAACCTGTTTCTACAACATCTGAAGGGCTGTCCCGAGTTGGGGCAGCCCTTTTTTTAATGTAGGGGCACGGCGCGCCGTGCCCCTACGTCGTGAGGAATATCAGGCCCGATTTGGACTAATCAGCGCCAATCGTTTATAATTTTAGATCAACCGGAAGGATATGATATGAATCAGGATACCACTGTTCAGAAGCAGGGCGGAGTGAACGCAGTATGGTTACTCTTTTCATTTAAAGGACGGATCAGCAGAAAGCCATTCTGGATTTTTAATCTTGTTGTGTTTCTTGGGGCGATTATGCTCGGCTTATTTACCGAGGTTTCCGATGATATTACCAAAATCAGTAAGTCTCAGTTAATGTTCATGATCTGGATTATATGGCCCAGCCTCGCTGTTCAGGCCAAGCGCTGGCACGATCAGGATAAGTCCGCTTTATGGTTATTGGTGAATTTCATCCCCTTTGCCGGCCCTGTATGTACCCTGATTCAAAACGGCTTTATCCCCGGGAGCCGCGGCACAAACAGGTTCGGGCCTGATCCGCTTGAGATCCGGGAAGAGGCAGGTCTGAATAAATTGTAGCCGAATGCTTAAGCCTGCACTAAACAGAAACTTTAGCTTTGAGTTTTTCTCCGGTCAAATAATATAAAAGCCGTGTAATTCCTCTTGATTACGCAATTCATTTGTGCTATATAACTTATATTATCTGATTGAATACCTAAGAGCCCTATGGAAGTCAGGCAACAGCTGGTAATATCTGCATTATCCGGGTTAACAATTTAACCTTAGTAGAGGAGGGATATATGAATATCGGAGCAAACATAGTAAAAGACGGATGTCATTTTAAAATCTGGGCGCCTAATTCAAAGGAAGTCCATGTTGTCAGTGATTTCGATAAGTTCAAAAAAAGGCATAAACTGACGAAAGTAGACAACGGATACTGGGAAGGCATATTAGACGGAGTGCGTGCAGGACATAAGTACAAGTACATTATTGTTAACAACGATAACAAAAAAAGCTTCAGGATTGATCCGGCGGCAAAGGACACCATGCATTCAGGCCTGCGCGATCTGGATAAACGGGATTCGAATGCAGCAATCGTTATGGATACATCTTACGACTGGAGTCATTTCGTTACCCCTGCGTTTGAGAATTTCATCATCTATCAGGTCCATATAGGTTCATTTGCAGGGTATAACGACGGGATCGAAACTGATAATTATACTGCCAGGCTGAAAGATGTTGAATCAAAACTCTCCTATATCAGGGGACTTGGCTTTAACGCCATTGAACTGCTTCCTGTTCAGGAATATCAAGGGGACAGATCATGGGGATATAATCCGTCATTCTTCTTCGCTCCTGAGTCTGCATATGGAACACCTGATGATTACAGGCATTTCGTTAATGAAGCCCACAAAATGGGATTGGCAGTTATTTTTGATGTCGTTTTTAATCATGTCAGTACTTCTGATAATCCTCTCTGGGAATTTGATGATGTTGATAACGGAAGCATTTATCTTTCAAAATATGAGACCCCCTGGGGTTTATCGCCTGCTTTCTGGAGACAGCAGGTCAAAGATTTCTTTCTTGAAAATGCAAGAATGTATTTTGAAGATTACAGGGCCGACGGCTTAAGATTCGATGCCACCCGATATATCGAACACAATACCGGATGGGACAGAGACGGGTGGGAGTTCATGCAGTACCTTACGTATAACATAAGGAATGCCTATCCTGATAAATATCTTATTGCGGAACATCTGCCGGACCATGATTCGATTGTCCGTCATGCCGGGTTCACTGCAACATGGTTCGTAAACTCACATCACGAGTTTCAAAGGGCGGTAAACGGAATCGACCCCGTAAATAAACTGAAGAGTTTTTTAGGCAAGGATTTCGGCTACGGACATAACTATCCGAACCAGTGGAACCTTGTTAAATACCTGCTCGGCTGCCATGACGATTGCGGCGACGATAAAAAAGGGGAATCCATAAGTAAGAATGACTGGGAGCAGCACAGGTATTTTGTGGAATTCTTCGGGGGACGCGATAACTGGCATGCAAGGGCCAAGGCACGGATAGGCTGGGCTTTAAATGCCGCAATACCCGGCACCCCGATGATGTTTATGGGTACGGAATGTCACCACAGCGGATACTGGCATGATACCGCAGATCAAAACGGAGATCACAGGATCAACTGGTCAATTGCAGGTGACCCCATTGGCATGCCTATGAGACAAATGGTTGCTGATGTGAACCTCATCAGATGGCAAAACCCTGCGCTGAGAAGCGAAACCTTTCAGATTACTCATGAAAACTATAATGACAATGTGATTGCATTCAAGAGATGGGCGCCCGGAAGTAATAATGTGGTATTGGTAATTGTAAATATCGGCGATAGTAATTTCGAAGGCTTTAGCTACGGTATAGATACAGGCGGACAGACGGGACAGTGGGACCAAATCTTCTGCAGCCAGGATCCACGTTATGGAGGCTGGGACGAAGCAGGCAACGCTGTTCATGAACTCCTGACACAGAGTGATGGCAAAATATATATAAACCTGCCCAGGTGGAGTGTAGTTATGATGAGACTCAAATAGTCCAAGTGGAGATTTTTTAAATTTGTAAGGGCAAACGGCTGTTTGCCCTTACCCCAAAATTGCATTGTCCATTAGCTGCATTCCCCGGGCTTTTCCTGCCTGCATAACGGTATAAATCTGATTTATTTCACTCACTAAGTGAGGATAATCACGCAGACTTCACAAAGAGTGATTATCCCAAATAATACAGACATTAAAAAATAATTTGTTTAACACGAGTTAGTAAGTTGATGCCGTTTGATTTTATTACATAATATTGGCACAACTCTTGCTTTAATAAAAACACGATTCTGACTCTTGCTGAGGGGCAAAAATGGGTAAATATTCATTGAGGGGCAATATTTATTTATTGTGCATAACTGTTTTTATAGCAGTTATGTTATGCTATGTGCCTTCCGGTGTTTTTGCCAGGGTATCCGGCGAATGTTCGAATTGCCATACAATGCACAACAGCCAGAACGGAAGCGCAGTTGATCCAAGTGGATCTAATGAGCATTTAATAATAGACGGCTGCGTTGGTTGTCATAGTGATACATCATCAAATACCGTCAGATCCATAGGTTCGAGTTCTATCCCCATCGTATTCAACAGCTCACAGCCGGCATCTCCACTTGCCGGGGGCAATTTCTACTGGATGGTTAAAAAGCCTGATCACAGCTTTGGACATAATGTTAAATCAATAGCCGGAGAGGACAGCAATATAACATACATCCCGGGCAGGCATATAGGCAGTGATTACACACTTACAATAACGGACTGTTACAACTGTCACAGTGTGGGCTTTTCCCCCGGTTATCCAGGAATACCATTTACAATCCCCAGGAGCGGAAGCGTATTAATCTGTGAGGATTGCCACACCCAGGTTATGCACCATGCTGATGATTCAGCAACGGTAGTGGACGGAACCGGAGGCTGGTATCGGTTCCTTTACGGGGTGAAGGGGATCGAGGATCCTGACTGGCAAAAAACAGTCAGTGAGGCTGATCATAACGAATATCAAGGGGAAACATCTGCGTATGGGAATTCTATAAGTGACGGCGGGTGCGGCTGTCACGGAGACTTCCATGCATTGAAAAATCCCGGCGGAGTTGGGACCGGTTCACCATGGTTGAAACATCCTGTTGATGTAGCGCTGCCGGCTGCCGGAGAGTATGCATCTTATACAATATATAACGCTGATGTCCCGGTATCCAGACCCGACCTTTCCGGGTATACAGGGCCCAGCTCGATAGTCACCCCGGGTACTGACCAGGTTATGTGTATTTCATGTCACAGGGCCCACGGATCAGACCAGCCTGACATGCTCAGATGGGACTATAATACTATCATTTCCGGCGGCGGCTCCAACAGCAGCGGATGCTTTGTCTGCCACACAAAAAAAGACGACGGTTTATAACATATCAGTCTATTCCAGCAATACACTTCTTATTTCTTCTTTATACGTGTAGAAAGAAAAACATTCAGCATACTTTCTCACAGGCTTTACAATCTCCGTAATATTTGATTAGACTTACGTGGAAACTCAAAACTCGGCCCGGCAATCAGGAGGGACTAATATGAAAGTTGAACTTTTTGTGCTCTGTGATGCTGCCACGGATTATCATGGCAAGCTGAACATCCTCGGGACATTCGACTCAATCTGGGCTAAACAGATACCCGCAGTGCATCCTTTATGTGCTGTTGTCTTGAGGCTGCGATTTTCAAAAATTGAAGAAGGCGAACATAAAATTAAAATCAGTATTGTTGATGAAGACGGCAAAGAAGTTGTCAAGCCGGTTGAGGCTAATGTGAACATCCTGTTTAAAAATGCGCCGCATACTTCAACGGCAACAAATATGATTTTAAACTTGCAGGGTATTAAATTCCCAAACTTCGGTGAATATTCAATAGATCTGGCTATTGACGGAAGACATGAGGCATCGCTCCCCCTCTTTATTAATAAAATACAGGAACAATCCGGCAATTAAAGGCTTGCTCCAATGTTTTCTATTCAAATATGTAATGTCCGTCCAATATAATGGAAATGAAAAAAATACTTTACAATTCCTTTTTCTTTAGATTAGACTTTTCTAGACATATTTTATGAGGCATTGCAGGCCTGCCTGCCGGCAGGCAGGCAGGCAGCCGGCCTGATGAAAAGAAAAAATATCGAGGATTTTTATCACTGAAATAAACTTACGGATAAGGGGGTTAGCAGCATGAAAGAATTTATAGTACGTCGGGCATTGCTTTTTACTTTAATTTTCACTGCCGCTGTATACTTGGCGGGCTGCCAGACTATGCAGGGTGTTACAAACAAGACTAAGGAAATGTTCGGTGTTCAGAAAAGGGCAATATTAGTCAGCGAGGTTAAAGAAGCCCGTACTTCTATGGAAGAAGTCAAGGCAAAGTTTCAGACGGCCATGGAAACATTCAACACGGTTTTAACCGGTAATGAGGGGAAACTGGATAAAAAGTATAGAATTGTTAAATCCGAGCATGAAAAGACTGAAAATAAGGCTGGAGATATTCAAGAGAATATCGGTTCTGTAAGTAAAGTGGCTGAAGAACTATTTTTAGAATGGCAGACTGAATTAAATAATTATTCCAGTGAAAGTCTTCGCAAGAGCGGCGAGCAAAGGCTGCAAGATGCTAAAAATCAAAATACGCAGTTTATAAATGCCATGACACGAGCAGATGAGAAGGCCGGCCCGGTAATCACTGGGCTCGGTGATCTTGTGCTATTTTCAAAACACAACCTCAATGCCCGGGACATGGAGTCTATAAAGGGTGAGATGGATTCCCTTGCAGAAAAAGTGACGGCATTAATTACAGAGATTGATGCGTCAATTACTGAAGCGGATAAGTTTATCGACTTAATGGAAGGAAGCGAGGCTGCTCAGTAATCCTCTATCGCAAGGGCTAAAAATACTGAAATATGCCTGACATATTCACTTGCGGCACATTTAATTGAATCAATTTTGAATCCGGTCTTTTTATGAAGCGAAAGGCTGAGCAGGCATGATTTTACTTGCCCGCAAGAATTTTTTTGATTTTACCTTTAGCAGAATGTTTATTTTCATCAGCTAAAATATTCTGGTAAGGAATCTTTGAGATTACTTCATCTGCCGATGTTATCCCTGCCTCGACCTTTGACCATGCATCTTCAAACAGTGTTTTAGTATTGGCTTCTCTAGCGCACGCCCATAGATTGTCTTCAGTAAAGTTTTCTGCAATCAAACGTCTAAGCGGAGTGTTCATCCTTAACAGCTCATAAACGCCTACTCTGCCTGAATAACCGCTATAGTTACATTTGTCACAACCTTCACCTTTATAATAAGTTTTTAAGGGCGGCAGGACCATACCGAACATTTCTTCGGGAGCTGAAACTTCAACTTTACAGTGAAGACATATTTTTCTCACGAGTCTTTGTGCAAGGACACCGCTTACAGCCGCTGTTATCAGGAAAGATTCCAATCCGATATCCAGTAATCGCGTGATTGATGAAACAGTATCGTTAGTATGTAATGTGCTTAGAACAAGGTGGCCGGTCAGTGAGGACCTTGCCCCGATTTCTGCCGTATCAAGGTCTCTTATTTCACCGACCATGATAATGTCCGGGTCCTGCCTTAGCACGGAACGGAGCGCATTGGCAAAAGTAAACCCGATATTTTCACTTATTCCTACCTGGGTGATTTCTTTAAGCTTGTATTCTACCGGCTCTTCAATTGTAATAATATTTTTAGTTTCAGATCTTAGCTGCTGCAGAACGGAATACAGTGTAGTTGTTTTCCCGCTGCCTGTTGGTCCTGTAATAAGGAGCATGCCCTGCGGCTGATTGATGATCTCAATAAGAGGCTTTATGATATAATCTGAGATGCCGAGTTTTGATAGTGGTATCAGTCCTGTTGTAGGATCAAGAAGTCTTATTACGATTGTCTCACCGTAAACTGAGGGCAGAGTAGATATCCTCAGATCAACGGTTTTATCTTTAAGCCGCAGTGCGCTTCTTCCGTCCTGCGGAAAACGTCTGTTTGTAATATCTAGATTAGCTATTATCTTTATTCTTGAAATAACGGAATCGCGGATCCTGCTTGGAAAACTGAGCACGTTCTTTAATTCGCCGTCTATTCTGTAACGCACCTGAACATAAGTTTCCCTCGGCTCTATATGGATATCGCTTGCATTGAAATTTACAGAATCAGCAATAATCATAGTAACGAGCTTGACAATGGGCGGCGCTTCACTGTCTTTAAATAAAGACTGGAAACTTATCTCCTGCTTCTGATCACCTCTAATTTCTTCTTTAACGAATTCAACTTCATTATATGATGGAATCTCTTTAAGGACATCCCATGTTATGTCAGAAGAACCGTAAGTTTGCTCTATGGCGTTCAGAATATTGGTTTCAGACGCTACAGTCACGTTGATCCTTAAACCTGTCTGAAATGAAATATCGTCAATGGTCCTGAAGTCAAGAGGATCAGCCATTGCAAGAGTAAGGCTTTTCTCATTTTTATCAAGAGGATAGATTAATTTATTTTCGGCTGTTTCTCTCGGTATGAGAGAAAGTATCTGTTTTGAGGGTGAATATTTGTTGCATTCGACCATTGGAACTGAAAGCTGTTTTGAGATTGTGTCGGCAATCTGAAATTCATTCACATATCCTAACTCAATAAGGACCTTGCCCAGCCTCTTGTTTTTCCCCTTTTGTAACATGAGGGCGTTATCGAGTTGTTCTTTTGTTAATAGACCGGCTTCAATAAGAAGTTCACCTAATTTTTTCTTCTTCACGAACCAATTTCCTTTTATATATTCTGCTATATTGAATCTCGTTTGTATTTCAGGATATTACATATTTAATCCTGTAACAGTCTTATCGGCAGGAGTAATATTGATCTTAAGTATGAAGCAACATTAAGAAAATGTTCTAAGAATTTTGATAGCTCCGGCTGATTCGGGTTTGTTAAGATGAACCCGGAAGATGCATTATTTGGGTTTAAGAAATATTAAGATTCGCTATCTGTTCGGGGTGTTGATATGGTATTATCCTTCATGATTAGTTTATAATTATAAGCCAACGTCTTAGAACTATCACTCGCCGGTTAGTTTTCTCTGTAAATCAGAAAATACAATAGGCTTATCTGAGGACGTATGAACATAATTTATTGTACAGAAAAGAGATAATATGAAACGTGAAGATTTAAGGAATATCGCCATAATTGCCCATGTAGATCATGGAAAGACAACCCTTGTTGACTGTATGCTGAAGCAGTCCGGCATCTACCGCGCCAATGAAAATGTGCAGGAAAGGGTCATGGATAATACAGACCTTGAGAGGGAAAAGGGGATTACCATTATGGCGAAAAACACTGCCGTGGAATACAACGGCGTGAAAATAAATATAGTCGATACGCCCGGACATGCTGATTTCGGGGGAGAAGTAGAAAGAATTATGAAAATGGTAGACGGGGTACTGCTGCTCGTGGACTCTTCAGAAGGCCCGCTTCCCCAGACAAGATTTGTCCTTAAAAAGGCGCTTGAACTTAACCTGCCTCCCATATTGGTTATCAATAAAATAGACAGACATGATGCCAGGATCCAGGACGTGCTGAACGAAGTTTATGACCTGTTTATTGATATTGATGCAACTGAAAAGCAGCTGGAGTTCCCGATAGTTTATACAAATGCCAAAATGGGAATTGCAAAACTCGACCTCAATGATGAATCTAATGACTTAATGCCCCTGTTTGACCTTATAATACGGACAATCCCCGCTCCGGAGGGAGATGAAAACGGGAGCCTGCAGTACCTTGTCACCAATATAAACTACAATGATTATATTGGGAGACTTGCAATCGGCAGGATCTTTTCAGGCACTGTAAAAATTGGGGACCTGGTGGCTGTGATAAACAGTGAAGGCATTGCAGTTAAAACAAAGATAACTTCCATATATACCTTTAAAGGTCTTGAGAGAATAGAAACAAAAGAGGTTTCGGTCGGTGATATCGTTGCACTTGCAGGAATTGAAGGAATAAATATCGGTGATACGATCACGGATATTGAGAGACCCAAACCGCTTCCCAGAATAAAAGTGGATGAGCCGACCATTTCAATGCTTTTTTCCGTTAATACATCTCCCTTTGCAGGAAAAGACGGGAAATATGTTACATCGAGAAATCTCAGAGAAAGGCTTGAGAAAGAGCTCCTTTACAATGTCTCCATAAAAGTGGACTTAAGCAAGGTAGACTCTTTTAGGGTAATGGGGCGGGGAGAGCTGCAGCTTGCTATCCTTATAGAGATGATGAGGCGGGAGGGCTACGAATTGTCAGTCTCCATGCCTGAAACTATTACAAAGGAAATTAACGGCAAATTGCATGAGCCCATGGAGCTGCTGGTTATAGATGTACCGGAAGACTATGTCGGAGTTGTGACCCAGAAAGTCGGAATGCGAAAAGGCAGGATGCAGAAAATGCAGAATAATGGGAGCGGCAGGGTAAGGCTTGAGTTCAGAATTCCATCAAGGGGATTGATCGGTTTCAGGTCTCAATTCCTCACGGACACAAGAGGCACCGGGCTTCTCAACCACCTCTTTGACGGATACGAACCATGGCATGGCCCGATGTCAAAGAGGCAGACAGGCGCCCTTGTTTCAGACAGAAAGGGAAAAACAACAACATATGCGCTGTTCCATTTGCAGCCCAGGGGAGTGCTCTTTATAAAACAAAATATTCCTGTTTATGAAGGTATGGTCATAGGAGAAAACTCAAGGGAAAATGATCTGGACGTCAACGTTACAAAAGAAAAGAAAATGACCAATATACGCGCTTCAGGATCTGATGACGCCCTGCAGTTAATACCTCCAAGGCTTTTGACTCTGGAACAATCTATTGAATTTATCAAGGAAGACGAGCTTGTTGAAGTGACCCCTGAGTCCATAAGATTAAGAAAGAGAATCCTCGATGTTAATAAGAGACCGAAAATAAGGGGTTAGGTCAGGCTTAAAGAATCATCATGTCTAGGAAAATAGACAATTATTATTTATGGGGAATAAAAGGCATTATTTTTCTGATGCCTTTTATTCCTCTTTATGTTACTCCCTCACTTTTTTTCCCATATATAACCGGGAAAAATTTTGCATTTAGAATCCTGGTTGAGTTTGCGGCTGCTTTATGGGTAGGCCTCATCTCGATAAACAAAGAATACCGGCTTCGCAATTCAGCAATAACGCTGTCGATCCTGTTTTTTACATTTATTGTCGGTCTTGCTGATCTACTGGGAGTGAGCCACTATAACAGTTTCTGGTCGAATTATGAACGCATGGAAGGTTATTTAACAATACTGCATCTTGCGCTTTATTTTATGATTATCAGGAGTGTTTTGAGAACCAATAAAGATTGGAAGATATTTTTAAATATTTTCGTAGTGGTAAGTTTTTTTGTCAGTCTGTTTTCTTTAGTCATTCCTGTAACGGTGACGCCTGAAAGTTTGACACAACATACAATGTATTATGGTTCAAGACCGCACGGCACGATAGGAAACCCCCCATTTCTCGCCTCTTATTTGCTGCTTTCTGTTTTTTTGGGAGTCATATTAATCTTCAATACACAAAGATTATATCTTAAGTTTGGTTATCTATTGCTGATTATTATAAATTCCATTGCTATTTATTTTACTGCCTCAAGAGGTGCAATTCTGGCCGCAGCTATTGGAACCATTATGTTCATCCTGTTTTATATTCACGTAAAAACCAACTCCATGAAGGATAAACTTGTCAAGAAGGCCGTATTGTCACTGATTATTATTTTGATTGTTTTTTTAGTTGTTTTCTTAATCTTCAAAAATGCTGATTTTATAAAACATGAAAGAACTCTTTCCCGCTTTGTCACCATGTTTTCAGACGAGTCTGTTCAAAATCGATTCATTGCCTGGGAATATGCATGGAAGGGAATTAAAGAAAGACCTGTCCTGGGATGGGGACAGGAAAATTTCATAGGGGTTTATACTGTTAATCCGATTCCCTTTGTACGTGAACAAATATGGTTTGACCGCGCCCATAATATAGTCATAGAATGGCTGGTCAATGCAGGGATTCTTGGTTTGTTTTCTTATTTGGCGATCTTTGTAACGGCTTTTTATATTCTCTGGGTAGCTTTTCAAAGAAAGACAGTTTCAAAAAATGAGGCATTTACGATTGTAACTGCACTTACTGTTTATTTTATTCATAATCTCTTTACGTTTGATACTATTAATACATACTTACTGTTTTTTACCGTATTAGCTTATATAGAAAATATGGATTGCTTAAAAAAAGCGAATGATATTAAAGATTATACTGATTCAACGAAAAAAAAGATTAAATCCATAAGTATGACCTTGCTGGCGTTAGTGATTTTTTCTTTAATAGCTTATTATGTTAATTATAAGCCTATAAAGGAGTCCAAGCTGTTAATGCGGATAGGTGCTTCTGCACCGGAGAATGATTTGTTGTCAAAAATTGCCGATGATTATGATAAGGCATTATCTTTAAACAGCTTTGGTGATTCTTATGCGAGTTACGGGATGAAATCAGTATCCTATCAAATTATAAGAAACAATCTTTTTATACAAAAGGGTGCTCTGGAATTCATAGCTAGAACAGTAGAAGAACTTGAAAAGGGACTTGCAGCCCAGAGTCATGATTTGAAGTATCTTACTGATGTAATCATACTTAATAATATGATAGCTAACTACGAACCTTCTTTTATTGCCAGGACAGAGGCGCTTATAAGAAAAGGCATGCATTTGAACCCTGAATATCAATGGCTCTATATGGCATTGGCTGATATTTGTGTCTTAAAGAAAGATTATGAATGTTCCTTTGCCAATGTAAGGAAAGTTACAGATTGGGACCATCAAAATGATGAAAAACAGCTAAAATTAGCACTGGCGGCAATATTTGCGTCAAGAGAACATGTTGTGAAAAGCTCATTAGAGAATGTGAAAAATATAAGGATGGCACACAATAAGAATATAGCATCCGGCAGGGAGACTGTTTTTTCTGCCGATGAACTTTATTACATTGCAAAGGTTTACCTGGAAATAGAGAATTTTCGTAAAGCGCTTCAATACTACAATGAATTAATCGCGGTTTTGTCATATGAGGATAAATTGAATTCTACTCGGGATTTCAGGCTTCGCAGACCAGGGGAAAAGGCCCAAATACACTATGAGATTGCAAAGATTTATCTTGCCCTCGGCGATAAAGAAAATGCCGCGAGAGAGGCCAAGAAGGCTTTAGAACTTGATCCGGAGAATATTATCAGGTAAACAGAAGAATTGTATTTATACATTAAATAATCAAATTAGTAAATCAATAATATATTGACATTTGAAAAAATAATATCATATAGTTATACATTCTTGCGTGACAAAATATTGCGTTTTTCTTTTTAAAATAAAAAATAGGAGGCTATGATGAAGAAAATAAAACAGATGAAAGGGAAATTATTATTATTTCTTACTACAGCTATATTTATTTTGTGTGCAGCTTTTTTAATTGTAAGCTGCGGTAATAAGTCCCAGCAAAAAGCAAAAGATTCTAATGCAGCGGCATCAGCAGTTGATTTCAGCACTGCTGCTTCAGGAGGACCATGCCCAGTTGCCCCATGTTATGGTCTTGCTACTGGAACTACTTTAAATCCTGTACCAAGTATAGATAGAAGTCCGTTTACTCTTGAGGCATGGGTGAAGAGAACTGGCACTTTGAATGCCTCTATTTTTGGGTTTATGGATTCAAAAGGGGGAATGCTGTACGTAAAAAACAATGTACCGAAGTTTGTAATAAGGCGCAATCCTACAACAACAGATGTAGCAGCAGCAAACCGGACTGCATTATCTGAATGCGTTAGCAACGGAGTTACAACAACAGAATGTATTGTACCGGCAGTCACTCAGGCTGGAAGTGTTTCAAGTGCTACTGCTATATATACGATTCCTGGTACTGCTGCGATTACGTCTACAATAAGTTCCGCTATCACTGTTAACTCAGCCTCTCCTGCAGCTACCTTTATTCCTGCTGTGACCAGTACTGTCACTCAGATCCAGCTTAGCTCTGGAACTGCTGATGCCGTTACCCTTCCGGCAGGTGCTTATCAAGCATTTCCTACACCTGGTGTGGCTTCAACTACTTTTACTGCCACGGTTAATGCTGTTACTGATCACACCAACTTTAACCTAGGCCAAAATCAATGGTATCACATTGCTGGTGTTCTTACTTCTGAAGATCAAAGTGGCGGCCCTAATAATTGTGCTGTTGACACTGATGGAAATGTCACTCTTCAGGGAGCCGAACAACCTCATTTGGCCATTTATATCAATGGGGCACTAACTAATTGTGCCGGAGCGAATGGTCAATATGCAGGCACTTCAGGCGAAGGCAGGTATTCTATTGCAACGGGTGGATTTGAGTTACTAAGTAATGGAGTCTCTTTTCTTGATTTTATAGCTGGAATTGATAATCCTTCGCTTGGTTGGTCAGGTGGTAATTTTGAGGGTGTTATTGACGAAGTCAGGGCCTGGAATTACGCAAGGCCGGCTTCGAAGATAGCAAAATGTATGAATACTGAGCTTGGCATAGGCGGTGGGGATTGTGACCGTGACCCGGGATTGATAGGTTATTATCGTTTCAATGAAGGTGAAGGTAAAGATATTACAGACATATCCGGAAATGGTTTCTCAGGATCATTTGAAGATGGTGCTGCGAAGGAGTATGAGCATGGCTGGGTAGAACCAGGGGCTCCTATATCGCCAGCGGATTAAAAATAATAGTAGTTAATATTGAGGGAGGCGGTCTAATCGCCTCCCTTTTTGTTTGCCCGGCGGAGCGGGCAAACCCGGTACTGCAAAGCGGGATGCGGTCCCGGCCAAGTGAGGACAATGTAATTTAAAACTAAATCACTACAAGATTATCCCTATGAATAACTTCATCTGAATATTTATACCCCAGGACTTTCTCTATTTCAGAGGTTCTCTTTCCCTTGATATGTTCGAGGTCTTTCGACGAGTAGTTTGTTAAACCCTTGGCGATTTTTTTACCCTCCTTTGTAACACACCGGACATAATCTCCAACCTCAAAGTCCCCTTCGATTTTTGTTATGCCTGAAGGCAGAAGGCTTCTGCCCAAAGTCGTAAGTGCCTTTACCGCTCCATCGTCAAGGTAAATAACTCCCTTTGATTTCACCCCGTAAGCTATCCATCCCTGTTTGGAGGACATCCTCTGTTTTTTAGGTTCAAAATATGTCCCTACTTCATTGCCATCCAAGAGCTTTTTTAAAAGCCTGCTCTTTTTCCCGCTCATTATTACAACGGCGGTGCCGTGATTAACAGCCTGCCTGGCTGCAAGAATCTTTGAAAACATCCCGCCGGTGCCGACTGCGCTGCCGCTGCCTCCGGCAAGCTTCTCGATTTCAGGGGTAATTTCACCGACCCTCTTGATTATCTTTGCCCCCTTCTGATTAGGGTCCTTCGAATAAAGACCTTCAACATCCGACAATATAATCAGCATGTCCGCCTCAACAAGGCCGGCGGTAAGGGCAGCCAACATGTCATTGTCACCGAACTTAATTTCATCTACAGCAATAGGATCATTTTCGTTAATGAGTGGAATTACGCCGTAGCTCATCAACGTGAATAATGTATTCTTGGCATTAATATATCTGAGACGGTTTGAGATATCATCTCTTGTCAGCAGAACCTGCGCAACCTTTTTGTTAAAATCAGCAAAACACTTCTCATATGCCCACATAAGACTTGACTGTCCGATTGCGGCAGCGGCCTGTTTAAGCTTTATGTCTTGAGGCTTGCCCTTGAGTCCCAGTTTCTTAAGCCCGGCTGCAACGGCTCCTGAGGAGACAATTACTACCTGATGCTCCATGTCTATGACCTCCGAAATATCCTTTGCAATCGCCCGAAGCCTCCTCGTATTGAGTCCCTGCTCTGCGGAGGCGAGGATGTTACTTCCGATTTTTATTACCAGACGTTTCATAATAAGTTTTTAGTTATCAGGGATCAGCTTTCAGCCGGGGCAGCCGTTAATTTTCCCATCATCCTTGTCACCTGCTTTTATGTTTCTCTAATATCCCGGCTAAAAATTGTAATAAATCTTTTAGTCCTTCTCCAGTTACTGAACAAATGGGGAAAAATTCATACTGTTTATCATTACAATATTGAGCAAGTGTGTCAAGCCTTTTCCCGTCTCCTTTTATATCAAGCTTTGTTCCGGCAACTGCCTTGGGTTTTTTCATCAGATCAGGACTGAAGAGTTCAAGCTCCTTATTGATCTTTTCAAGATTGTCCGCTGGGTCGCCCTCTGCCATCTCTGATATATCCACGAGATGCAGTAGGACCGACGTCCTCTCAACATGACGGAGAAACTGAAACCCCAGCCCCGTACCCGTGTGTGCCCCTTCTATTAAGCCAGGGATATCCGCGATGACAAAGCTTCTAAATTCCCCGTACTTTACAACCCCCAGATTGGGCACAAGGGTTGTAAAAGGATAATCGGCGATCTTGGGTCTCGCTGAAGATAAAGCGCTGATCAATGTGGATTTGCCGGAATTCGGAAGCCCTATCAATCCGACATCAGCAAGGAGTTTTAATTCCAGAGACAAGGTCAATTCTTCTCCGGGTTCCCCGGGCTGTGCAAACCTCGGCGCCTGTCTCACAGCGCTTTTAAAATGTGCATTCCCGAGCCCCCCTCTGCCGCCTTTCACGGCCAGGAACTCCTGATTTTCTTCAGCAAGATCACAAAGGACCTCATTAGTTTCAAAATCCTTGATAAAGGTGCCGAGGGGCACCGGGATGATAAGGTCCTTTCCGTCTTTGCCGTGCATATCCCTGCCCATCCCATGCTGACCCTTTTCAGCCCTGTATTGCTGCTGGTACTTGATATCCAGAAGGGTGGTAATATTCCCTGTGGCTTTAAAAATAATATGACCGCCCCTTCCTCCATTACCGCCGTTAGGGCCTCCTTTGGGGACAAATTTCTCCCTTCGAAAGCTTACGCATCCTCTGCCGCCGTCTCCTGCTTTGATATATACTTTTGCCTGATCAATAAATTGCATGCTTATAATGATACCTGATTACTTTATTTTTAGTTATGGGCTAAGACATTTGACGTGAAGACAACAAAAAAGGCGGGGAAACCCGCCCTTTGTTCTTGAATATAGTAATTGTCTGTTTCAGGCTTCTGCAGGATAAACACTTATCTGCTGTTTTGTTTTGCCTTTTCGCTCGAATTTTACGATCCCGCTGATCTTGGCGAATAGTGTATCATCACTTCCCTTGCCGACATTAAACCCCGGATGAAACTTTGTTCCTCTTTGTCTGACAAGGATATTGCCGGCTTTTACAACCTGGCCCCCGTACATTTTTACTCCGAGGCGTTGTGACTCACTATCGCGTCCATTTCTTGTACTGCCAACACCTTTTTTATGAGCCATTTTTTATCCTCCAATAATATTAATTGACTTGAATTTTGCTGATCTTAACTGAGGTATACTGTTGTCTGTGCCCTCTCAGTTTCCTGTGATTTTTTCTCAGCTTTTGTTTAAAGACAAGGACTTTCTTGGCCTTGCTTGTTCCTATAATATCGGCAGATACCTTTACTGATGTGAGATAAGGATTGCCGTAGGAGATATTGTTACCATCTGAGACCATTACAACATTATCGAATGTAACTGATTCTTTGTCATCAATCTTTTCAATCTTTAAAGTGTCTCCTTCAGAGACCCTGTATTGTTTACCGCCTGTCTCAATTATTGCGTACATGAAAAGCCTCCAATTATTTGATAGACATATTTTTTAACATAAAGCCGGGAATAAAGTCAATTTCAGCAGGGGAATAAGAGAGCTATTTAATAATAATTCAAGCAGGAATTGTTTATAATATTGCAATGTGTGATAACGGTAAAAAACTGATCCTCTTTGATATCGATGGTACACTGATAAGCACAGGCGGTGCTGGAACACGGTCCATGAATCTGGCATTTCATGCCCTTTTTGGCATATTAAGGATGCCTTTAAGGGTATTCCTAGCGCATATTGCATCGCAGGTGGCTACCGGGCCGTATTCAAAAGAATACCTGCTAAATACAGATGCCGATATTGGCATTGATTCACTTGCACAGACTGGGGACTATATGAATTTTATAATGTCATATTAAGCAGCTGTCTGCATCGCATTTGAAATTCCTGACACAAAAATCATATTAAACCCCTTTCCCCAAATTTACCTCAATATTCGAATTATTAATTAAAGTTCCTATAATTGCGGCCGATTTAATAAGGGTATATGATGAGAATTAATGAATGGATGAAGTATTTCCCTAAAAGTGATAAATTAACGCAATTTTTCTTAAGAATTGCGGATAGCTATGCTGAATTTTGTTCTGAACTTACTCTGCTTTCTACAAGGATCACGGATTCAAAGCCATTCCAATTGTTCATTGAATATAAAAGATATATTGCATTAGTTCTCTATATGATATGGTTAATCGGATGCGGGTATTGGTTCTATCAGCTGATGATTATTGATGTAAAACCCAAGACGGACCTTGGACTTATATTAACTGATTCCAGAGATGCCCTGGTAATTCTATTTTTTGGAGCAATAGGCTCAATTTTTGTGGTATTTTTTGTCTTCTTTATAATTAAACTTATCTATAATCTGTTCCACGACGGGATAGAATCTCTTTTCTCGGTACATTGGCATTCACTGGTAAAACCAGTGTGCTACCTGGCAATACTATATGTTGCGTTTCCATTTACAGGAACGATTAAGGTGGCTGGAATGACTGCTTACAACCAAGTTGCTGAACTTATTCATACTTCCAGACATCGGGATATTATATTAGAGAAAGAAGGTCCTGACGATCTAGAAGGAAAACTTAATAAATTACTGAAATTAATTGAAAAAAACAAGCAGGAATAAAATAAGGTTTGTGAACTTGCTATACCTGCTGCAGTTGTTAGTCTCCTGCTATGCCTAGCGGTTTCACTTGATCAATAAGCTGCTTGTCTCCGGATAAATTGTTGCAGTAGACCACTTTAGCAGTGGATGATATTATTACAAAGATACGCTCATTGTTACCTTTTAAATCAGCCGGTATAACAAAGAAACCTTGACGATCCGGAGAATATCCCTGTGTGTAGCCGCTGATACATTCTCCATCAAAAAATGTGACCTGGATCATGCGGCCTGCTCCTGAAATCAAGTCATTGTAATGTTTTAAGTGGTTTTTATTCCCATCAAAGTCCTTGATAAAGAATATTGCTTTTAACTGGTTAACATCAACTTCTACTATTTCCCCATTCAATTGTTGAATATGAAACCTCTTTATATTCGGGTGAAAGTCACTTGTTTGCCCCTTCCATATATTCCCATTGATAAAACGTAATACAATTTTGTTTGGTTTCATCAGCACCTCCAGTTTGAGACAGTCAGTCTATTGAATTAAAATATTATTCATTTAATTTTCATCTGCATATTACAATAAATTTCTGAGAATCCTGACTATATATCGGCAACTCATTAGAAAAAATTAATTTCTTTAATAAAAGATTGTTGTGCCAATTCCATATGAGTTATATTCCCTACATCATATCAATTTAAAGCCAAAAAATTTCCTTGCCTGCTGTAATGAATAAGGCAGATTGGAGAGATATGAGAAAAGAATTATTTTTAAGATAAATACAATTATTACAAAAAACGATTTGACAAACTCATTTGCTTAGAAATATATTACCTCCGTTATCCTGTCTGAAAATAATTTAAAATTCAACTAAAGGAGGAAACTTATTTATGCAGAAAAGACTTAAATCCCTGGGAGTGTTTTTTATTGTTGCAATATTTGCTATTGCCTCATTGGCGGTAGCTGAGGACGCCGACCAGTCTCTTACAAAACTGATGGACGGCAACAAGAGGTATGTAAGCGGAGCATTCTTGCAAAGGGACCTGAGTGATGCAAAGAGAAAAGAGTTGGCAAAGGGACAGAAGCCGTCTGCGATTGTGGTAACTTGTTCTGATTCACGTGTATCCCCTGAACTTTTATTTGACCAGAGCATTGGAGATGTTTTTGTTGTAAGGACTGCCGGCAACGTTGTTGACAAGATCGCGCTTGGAAGCATTGAATATGCAGCCGAACACCTCCACTCGCCGCTTGTATACGTACTCGGCCATGAAAAATGCGGAGCAGTTAAGGCAACGCTTGACACGATTGAAGCAAAAGGCAAACCCGAAGGCAATATTGGCGCAATACTTGAGAAGGTCATGCCTGCGGCCGTAGCCGCGAATAAAAAGGGCGGCTCCAAGGATGAGATATTTGAAAACGCAATCAAGGAAAACGTAAAAAACACAAGCAAAGAGATAATGGAAAAAAGCATCATCATCCAGCATCTTGTACATGAGAACAAGGTAAAGATCGTAGGAGGCGAATACAGCCTGCAGACAGGAAAGGTCGAGGCAATAGAGTTGCCTGCCGAGAAAGCACATCATGAAGGGCAGGAAAAGAAAGGGCATTAATTTAGATAAACAGTTACGATGTATCTCTGACCCCTTCCTGTTAAAGGAGGGGGTTTTATTTTTCTCTTTCCTGATGATACCGTGAAGCGGCTTTTTTCCCCAAAAACGACATGACTTTCACGTTGTGATAGAAATATCCGCATGTTATTATAAAAATGATTAAATCAGCTTTTGGAAATAATTCCAGGAGGTCAATTTTGACCAAAGAACAGCAGGCGATCCTTTTCGTTGACGATGAACAAAATGTTCTCAATTCCTTGAAACGCCTTTTATACGATAAGCCCTGGGATATGTTCTTTGCGGACAGCGGCGGCAAGGGACTCGAGATCCTTGAGAAGGAGAAGATAGATCTTGTTGTTTCTGACGTCAGGATGCCAGGCATGGACGGTATTGAATTCCTTAAGCGGGTAAAACAGCTCTATCCTCAAGTTGTCCGGATCTTTTTGAGCGGGTATGCTGACCACAAGGCGGTAGTGCAGGCGCTTGCAGAAGGGTCCGCACAGCAGCTTCTTCCCAAGCCGTGGAAAGATGAGGAACTGAAAGAGGTTATTCGGGGGGCGCTTAAACAGGCTGAAGAACTGCAAAAGAAAAATGAGAGATTACAGAAGATTATCAATTCCCTGTCCTCCCTCCCGTCAATGCCGCATACGTACCTGAAAGTGAAGAAATGTTTAGCTGATATCGATAATGTGTCCATCGATCAGATAGCCGACCTGATCGAAGAGGATACGTCTATCTCCGCCGAACTCCTCCGCTGGGCCAATTCGGCCCTCTTCGGCCAGCGGCATCAGGTGGACACAGTCAAAAGGGCGGTACTTGTTTTAGGTTTGGACATAGTAGAGGGACTGATTCTCTCGGAGTCTGTTTTTAGTTCGGTTGCGCCCGTGAATGCCGAAGGGTTTGATCTTAAGACCTTCCAGACCCATTCCATAGCCTGCGGGATAACTGCAAAACTGCTTATCAGCGAATTACCGTATATGGATACTAAGGATGAGGACTGGGCCTTTACTGCAGGATTGCTGCATGATATCGGAAAGCTGATTGAGGCACGATATCTTGATGAACAATTTAAAAAGATTATCATTATGGCACGTGAGAAAAAAATTTCAATACTCAAGGCTGAATATGAGATAATGGGGACTACGCACGAAGAGATAGGTGGTTACCTTGCTGACTGGTGGAGTCTGCCCTCATTTATTGTGAATGCGATCAGGTGGCATCATGAACCTGCTTTATGCAATGCCGACCGTGAAATTATTGCTGCCGTGCATGTTGCAGATGTCCTGGTTCAGCAGTTTGTCCTGGGATCAAGCGGCAATTACATCCTTCCGGAGGCAGATCCTGAAATCTGGGCACGATTTAACCTTACCGAAGAAACGTTGTCCTCTATAAAAGAATCTGTCCTTCAATATATGGCTTAACAGCATCAACATTGGTGCTCCTCAAATTGCGTTCTTATGATGCCGGAATCTCATGCATAGTTGGAGATTCCGGGACAAGCGCGGAATGACAAAAGGCAATTCCCCACGTTACTGAGGGATTACCGATTGCAGAAGATTAATCTGGAATTCATCCCTGCTTTGTGATATATAGATTACAGACAAGCAGTTAAATTAGGAGTTAGCTAAAGGAGGACCTTTATGAAAGTACTGGTAGTCTACTATTCGATGTACGGCCATATCCACCGGATGGCAGAAGCAATCGCTGAGGGGGCCAAAAGCTTGCAGGGTGCGCTAGTTGAAATGCGCCGGGTCCCGGAAACGCTGTCTGTTGAAGTCCTCAAGACGATGGGCGCTATAGAAGCACAGAAGGCATTTCAGAATATTCCTGTTTGCACCGTTGATGAACTGGGTTCCGCTGACGCCATTGTTTTCGGCACTCCGACGCGTTTCGGAAATATGTGCGGCCAGATGCGGCAGTTTCTTGATGCAACAGGAGGTCTATGGATGAAGGGCGCATTGGTTGGAAAGGTTGGAAGCGTTTTCACAAGCTCCGCAACCCAGCACGGAGGGCAGGAATCCACAATCCTCAGTTTTCACATTACACTGCTTCATCAGGGGATGATCATTGTGGGGTTGCCATATGCATTCCAGGGACAAATGAGCATTGATGAAATCACCGGTGGTTCACCATATGGAGCTTCCACGATTGCCGGCGGACAGGGTGAGCGCATGCCGAGCGCCAATGAACTGGATGCCGCCCGTTTTCAGGGCAGGCATGTGGCAACCATTGCAGCAAAGCTTTCGCGGTAATGTAGGGGCGGGGTCATCCCGCCCCATTGTTTAAACATTAAACTTGAAATTAATAATGTCCCCGTCCCTCACTTCGTAGGTCTTGCCTTCGAGCCTTGCCAGGCCCTTTTCTTTTACTGTAGTCATGCTTCCGTCAGATGAGATGAAATCATTGAAGCTTACGGTTTCTGCACGAATAAATCCTCTTTCGATATCCGAATGTATCTTTCCGGCAGCCTGCTGCGCATGAGTCCCTTTTCTGATCGTCCAGGCCCTGACCTCATCCTGTCCAACTGTGAAGAAGGAAATAAGCCCGAGGGCGTCATACGAAACATGGCAGAGCTTGTGCATTGCGGATTCATCGATGCCGAGGTCGTCAAGAAATGCCTTGGCTTCATCCTGCGGAAGCTGCGCTATTTCCATCTCGATTTTCCCGCAAAAGGCCAGGACCTGGGGCACAGCGCCGTGGCCTTTGCCCTTAAAATATGCTTCAACTTCGACTCGAAGGGTTTTGACTTTATCCGAATTTATATCATGTTCGTGAATGTTGAGCACAATTATCTCAGGCATAGTTGAGAGGAACTGATAAGGGAGCATGAGCCTCTTTTCCTCATCATTGAAATCAATGTCCTTTAGGGATGTCTCCTCTTCAAGGGCCTTCTTGCATTTAATTAAAAGCTGCCTTCCCGGTTCATCCTGTTTCTTGCCCTTTTTTGCCTGCTCTTCTATCTTCGCAAGTCTTTTTTCAACGAGCTCAAGATCTCCCAGGATCATCTCATCTTCAAATGAGGATACATCTCTCAGCGGCTTCACACTTCCTGAAGGATGCACGATGGATTCGTCCTCGAATGCCCTGACAACGTGAACAATCGCGTCAGCGTCCTTGATCAGATTAAAGACCTTTGAATTTTGCGAGACGTCCCCGCCGGAAGTGATTCCAAGGAAATCTATATACTCGACAGTCGCATAAGTCATTTTTTTCGGTTCATAGATCGATGACAGTTTATCAATCCGCAAGTCAGGTATTTTTACGATGCCCAGATGCGGCTCCACTTCAGCGGATATGGAAATAGGGTATGTAGTCGTCTCCAGGGCAAGACCGGTGAGGGCATTGAAGACTGTAGTTTTGCCTGAGTTGGAGAAGCCGGTGATTATTAGTTTCATTTATTTTATTTCCTTATAACTTTCGTACGCCGCCCGCGCGGTCTTGTTTATATCTGATTGAGAATGTGCAAGTGACATAAAGCCAGCCTCAAATGCAGACGGGGCCAGATTAACGCCCTTTTCAAGCATCTTTCTGAAAAACTTTGCAAACATTGCCGTATCAGTCTTTGCAGCATCAGAGAAGTTATAGACCTCTTTGTCTGTAAAATAAGTGCAGAACATTGTTCCTGCCCTGTAAAACTTAGTCTTTATGCCTGCACGTTTTGCCGCATCTATCAGCGCCTCTTCAAGGGCCTTTGATTTAGCCATCAACTGTTTGTACGTCTCAGGCTTTGATAGTATTTTTAAAGTCTCAATCCCGGCAGTCATGGCAAGCGGATTCCCTGAAAGCGTACCTGCCTGATACACAGGGCCGTCAGGGGCGATCATTCTCATTATCTCTTCTCTGCCGCCGTATGCGCCGACAGGCAGACCGCCGCCGATCACTTTTCCGAGACAGGTCATGTCTGGTTTGATCTTAAACGCCTTCTGCGCCCCGCCGTATGAAACCCTGAAACCGGTCATTACTTCATCAAATATTAAAACGATCCCGTATTTCTGAGTTATCTTTCTCAAGCCTTCAAGATAGCCTGGACGTGGAAGGATGCAGCCGCTGTTACCAACCACCGGCTCAATGATTACACATGCAATGCTCTTTCCTGTTTTTTCACAGAGCTTTTTAAAGGCCTGCAGGTCATTGTAGGGAAGGGTTAATGTATTTCTGGCATAATCCTTCGGAACGCCCGGACTGGTGGGCACTCCGAATGTTGCGGCCCCGGAGCCTGCCTTTACAAGCAGCCCGTCAGCATGCCCGTGATAACAGCCTTCAAATTTTACTATCTTGTCCCTCCCGGTAAAACCACGCGCAGCTCTGATGGCGCTCATCGTTGCCTCTGTGCCGGAGTTGACCATCCTTAAGATTTCCATAGAGGGATATGCCTTCCGGACCATTTCAGCAAGCTCCACCTCAAGAGGCGTAGGCGCGCCGAAGCTTGTGCCTCTTTCAGCAGCCTTTTGCAGGGCTTTGATCACAATAGGATGGGAGTGTCCGAGTATCATCGGTCCCCACGACAGGACGTAATCTATATACTCATTTCCGTCAACATCATAGATCTTCGATCCCTTTGCGGATTGTATAAACAGAGGGCTCCCGCCGACTGCCTTGAACGCCCTTACCGGACTGTTCACCCCGCCGGGGATGATGCGTTTTGCCTTTTTGAAAAGTTCGTTTGATTTTTTCTGGTTAAGTGCCATGGTCGACTCCTCTAATTACAGATTATATCAAGGTATTTATTTAACAACAATTGTCGGAGAGTTGTCAAAAGGAAACGAGCCTATTTTCTTAATTTCCGTATCTTTCTTATCCTCTCCAGCACCGGCGGATGAGAATAATGAAACAGGGCATAAAGCGGGTGGGGATGCAGGTTGGAGAGGTTGTCTTTTGAGAGTTTCACAAGGGCGCTTATCATGCTGTCCGGATTCCTGGTTAGGTCAAAGGAATATTTATCAGCTTCATTCTCATGCTTTCTGGAGAAATGGTGGAACACGGGCCCAAACGGGAAAGACACAATCGAGCCTATAAAACCGAGGATAATAAGCTTTGCAAAGAAAGAGCTCTCTTTAATGTTGAACAGGTTTATGAGAATGTCGCTCTGGATCACATGATACGCGACATAGATTGAGATCAACGCAATGGTTTCTGTCACGATAATTGACTTTAAAATGTGCTTCTTCTTCCAGTGCCCGGCTTCATGGGCAAGGACAGACATGATTTCGTCATAATCCATTTTCTCGATGAGGGTGTCATAGAGGACGATCCTTTTTACCTTTCCAATGCCTGTGAAATACGCGTTTGTGTGTTTTGTCCGTTTAGACGCATCTATCTTGAATACCCTGCTTACCTTGATGCCGACCTTTTCCATCAGGGCACGGATGCCTTCTTCGAGTTTCTCATCTCCGACAGGGGTGAATTTGTGAAACAGGGGTTCGATTACATACGGGGAAATGTACATCATGAAGATCCCGAATGCGAGGAAGAAACACCATACCCAGAGCCACCATAAATCCGGGCTTTTCTTAATGATGAACAAGCCTGCTGCGATAAGCACTCCCGTTAAGATAGTGGAGATGACAAGTGATTTGATGGTGTCTGTCACCCATAATTTAAATGTCATAGTGTTGAAGCCGTATTTGTTCTCGATTTTAAATGTGCTGTACAGGCTGAATGGCATGGAGATGATCGTTTCGCCATATGTCAGCAGAAGGAAAAATACGATGCCGGACAGGATGAATGAATAATTAAGCGATATGATCCAGGAATTATATATGTTCAGCAGCGCTAATATAAAAAGCAGAAAGACTATATTGTTAAAGACAGAAGAGACAAAACCGAACTTTGTATGCTCAACAGTATAGTCCATTGTCTTACTTAACAGCGCCTGGTCTATGTACCCTTCAAATTCCGGGGGGATTATAGAGCCATGTTTTTTTAAATGCGAGAGGTTCAGGAAGTCGAGCCAGTAACCGAAGGCGGTAATCAGAAGGTAAGCGGCGATGATAGTGATGAGATATCCATACATAAAGGTTTATAAATCCGATGTAGGGGCAAGGCGCGCCTTGCCCCTACATTTAATATACGAAATAAGGAACGCCACCACAAACAGTATATCTCCGGCAATCAATAAATCATACTGATAAGGTTTCGGCATTTGCCCGTGCAGTGTCGCAGCAATATCATACATGAAAGTGTAGAGTACTATTATCACTCCAGCTAATGCAAGAATGAACGAAACCGGGGCGATGACAGGGCCTATCCACGGCAGAGGGATTAAAAAGAGGACGTCCCAATCAAATACAGAAGCAGGCCAATCAAGCAGGACCTTGAGCCAGACATAATAAAATATGTCCCATACCCCGAAGGTCAGCATTAAACAGGCAAAACGTTCCTGGATATTTTTTCCGGCAAGATGCGCGACAGTCAAAAGCATGATGATAGTGGCAACTTCTCTGAAGACTTCAACTATGATCTTAGAGTCGGTTATCATTTTCAAGGGGAAGGTAAAACCTTCCGGATGGTATATTGTCCTGAGATAAACGACAACAGCCGACTCAACATAAGCCATGGCCATGCCGAAGATGACAAGCCAGAGGAGTTTGGGAATCAGATTTTTATTGTTCATGGCAAACCGCAAGGGCGGGTTTGAAACCCGCCCCTACATTTTATAATTCCAGTTTAAACAGCGATTCCGCATTAATGCTGAAACCGTTCAGCCTGACGCTCATATGGAGATGAGGTCCGGAGGCCCTTCCGGTACTTCCTACAGAACCTATGACCTGGGATTTTAATACTTTCTCGCCCTTTGACGCACTGAACTTCGAAAGGTGCATGTAAACAGAATAGAGCCCCATCCCGTGATCAACAATTAATGTGTTGCCTCCGAAAAACAGGTCTTCAGTCAATATGACGGTTCCCGAGTTTATGGCTTTTACAGGTGCGCCTGTTTCTCCGCGAAAATCCGTCCCTTTATGAACGCTTGTCTTTTTTTCATTCATGATGCGTTTGACGCCGAAGGCGGTGGAGACTACGCTATTTGTAGGTGATGTAAACCGGCCGTTCCACACCGGCGCAGTGTTTTCAGGCCAGATTTTATTTAGCATCTCAGCTTCTCTTGTTGCGCGATCCTGGTCTTCCGGGCTCAGGGTAACTTTCTCTTCGGGGAGAGTCAGTTTTATT
This sequence comes from uncultured Nitrospiraceae bacterium, assembly GCA_964393845.1. GTDB lineage: Bacteria > Nitrospirota > Thermodesulfovibrionia > UBA6902 > UBA6902 > UBA6902. The sequence continues at coordinate 2,994 of CAYMUX010000028.1, read as the reverse complement.
GTCTTGAATTTATGTCGCCTGACGACAATTTCAGCCTTATGCCGGTCTTTCCCGGACGTGATATTGATATTATATTTAGCGGGTGCGGTATCAATATCAACAGGGACCATGGCCAGGAGATGATTTTCTTCAACCGGGTAAAGATTTATTTTACTGCCGAGAAACTCAGCCTCGGCTGACCCAGCCTCTACCTTTAAAAGAAAGACATCACCCGGGATAACTTCTTTTGGCGTCACCATGACTTTAAAAGCGTAAACACCGTGAGGCATGAGCAAGGCAAAAACGAGTGGGACAACAAGTCTGTTGATAATTGATCTAATCAAGATGTTTTATTATAGCAAAAAAGGTTACAGGCATTATAATTTCAAGATATACTTACCTATATGAGCAAGACAATTGAAATAGACGGAAGCTTCGGCGAGGGCGGCGGTCAAATATTAAGGACGGCATTGAGCCTCAGTTGTATAACAGGATATGCCCTTAAGCTTTTTAATATTAGGAAGGCAAGAAAAAAGCCCGGCCTGATGCCGCAGCATATTACATGTGTGAATGCCGCAGTCTTAATCAGCGGGGCCCAAGTTTTCGGCAATCAGAAAGGCTCTACTGAACTGACATTTATTCCTGACCGAATTATGCCGGGCGATTACACTTTTGATATTCATACGGCAGGCTCCTGCTCTCTTGTTCTTCAAACTCTCCTGCCACCTCTTATATTTACAGATAAGCCGTCAAATATAACCATCACGGGCGGCACGCATGTTCCCTTTAGCCCGACATACGATTACATTTCTGATGTCTTTTTGCCCATGCTGAACAGGATTGGCATTGAAGCAGAGACCTCTATCATCAGATACGGATTTTATCCGAAAGGAGGCGGAGAGGTAAGCTTCAGGATTCATCCTGTAACAACAATAAGAGGAATGAATTTGACCTCAAGGGGAGCGTTGCTTTCCGTGTATGGACATTCAGGCGTTTCAAATCTGCCAATAAACATTGCTGAAAGACAAAAGATGTCCATGATAAAGAATATACGCCCGGTGGAAGCGGATATACAGGTAATGGAAGTACCGTCATACGGTCAGGGGACATTTGTCTTTTTAAAGGGCGAATACGAACATACCCTAACAGGTTTTACATCGTTAGGTGAGAGAGGCAAACCTGCCGAGGCAGTCGGCAAAGAGGCTGCTGAACAGTTTATTGATTTTCATAATTCTTCGGCCTGCCTTGATCCGCATCTTGCCGACCAGATTGTTTTATATCTCAGCTTTGCTAAAGAGGATTCATCGTTTACAACTTCCCGGATTACGCAGCATCTGATTACAAATCTCCGGGTGATCGAAAAATTTCTGAATATCCGGTATGAGATTCAGGGGGAATTGAATGCGGAAGGGAGAGTCGGATTATTTATAAACTATCATTGATTTTTAATTTATTTTGCCTTACCTTATATAATGAAAATGAGAAAGGGTGGGTATATTTATGCTTGATATTAAACTTGTAAGAGAAAATACGGACAAGGTAATAGAGGCCCTGAAGAAAAGAGGGGAAGCCACAGGGATACTTGATAAGATCCTTAAAATTGAGGAAGGAAGAAGGGACGTGCTGAAAGTTGTCGAAGACCTTCGGCAGTCCCGGAATAAGTTGTCGCAGGAGATCGGCTACCTGAAAAAGGAGGGCAAGGACGCCTCAGGACTGCTCTCTGAAGCTAAATCAATATCCGATCAGATCACGGAAAAGGAAAACAATTTAAGGGAACTTGAAGACAAGGCATTGCAGGAATTGCTTATGATCCCGAACATCCCTGATGAATCTGTCCCTGTCGGGAAAAATGAAACCGAAAACAGGGAGGTCAGGATATGGGGAACTAAACCTGAATTTTCCTTTGAACCGAAAAACCACTGGGACATAGGGGAAGGACTGGGGATACTCGATTTTGACAGGGCGAGCAAGATTGCCGGGGCAAGGTTTGTGATCAATAAGGGCGCGGGCGCGAAGCTCGAACGGGCGCTTATGAACTTTATGCTTAATCTACATACAAAGGAGCATGGATACACGGAGATCTTGCCGCCTATCCTTGTGAACAAAGAGTCCATGACAGGCACCGGACAGCTTCCGAAGTTTGAAGAAGACCTGTTCAGGGAGAATTCAAAAGGGTTGTATTTGATCCCGACGGCTGAAGTGCCTGTGACTAATATCCACAGGGATGAAATCCTGCAGGAAGAAGACCTGCCGATTTATTATACGGCGTATACCCCCTGTTTCAGAAAGGAAGCAGGATCATACGGCAAAGATACAAGAGGGTTGATCAGGCAGCATCAGTTCAACAAGGTCGAAATGGTCAAGTTTGTAAAGCCGGAAGATTCTCTTAATGAACTTGAATCACTCACAAACAATGCAGAGGAAGTCTTAAAGAGACTGGGGCTTCATTATCGTGTAGTTGCTCTCTGTACCGGAGACATGGGGTTTTCCGCTGCAAAGACTTATGACCTTGAGGTCTGGTTCCCGGCGCAGCAGAAATTCAGGGAGATATCTTCCTGTTCCAACTTTACCGATTTTCAGGCAAGAAGGGCAAGTATCCGCTTTAAAAGGACAGGGAAAAAAGGCACGGAATTTGTCCATACATTAAACGGTTCCGGCCTTGCGATTGGCAGAACACTTGCCGCAATACTGGAGAATTTCCAACAGGAAGACGGTTCTGTTATAATACCGGACGCCCTGAGACATTTTATGGGTATAGATAAGATAACACGGTAGGGGCGGGGTGACCCCGCCCTTATATTTAATTTCATTGGAGGAGTGGCCGAGTGGCCGATGGCGACGGTCTTGAAAACCGTAGAGTGAAAGCTCCGTGGGTTCGAATCCTACCTCCTCCGCCATTTACTGCAAAAAGATATTAATAGTTAAATTAGAATATTTTTAACAATAGCAGTTTTTTTCCTGCTATACTAATTTCCAAAATTAATGGTCTGAACTTAGCGGTTTTGTTTGCTCAGT
>CAYMUX010000027.1:0-29815 GCA_964393845.1 uncultured Nitrospiraceae bacterium | reverse complement strand
ATTATCCCCCCCTTTGGCAAAGGGGGGCGAGGGGGGATTTTTCAATTCATTCTATGAAATCCCCCCTAACCCCTCTTTTACAAAGAGGGGAATCAACCAGCCACCCCTGTAACTGAGGGGTTACCTCTATATTATCTTAATTTCTTTATCGTCGGTAACACCATTCTTACGCATGAAAGTGGGAACATCAAGATAGTTTTCACTGCTTTCCATCATCACGTCTTTAGACAGCAGCCTGCTGGAACCCTTCAGCGTATTTACTTCCTTCGCAGGCCTCCATTTATCATATGAAGGCATCACGGCCCTGGGTTTTTCTTCAAAACCTGTTGCTATTACCGTGACTATTATTTTGTCGTCAAGATCAGGATCAATCACCGAGCCGAAAATTATCTCGGCGTCTTCATCCGCAGCCTCCCGGACGAGGCTGGCCGCCTCATTTACTTCATGGAAAGATAAGGAGGGACCTCCAGTGATGTTTATCAATAAGCCTTTTGCGCCATCAATGGAGGTCTCCTCCAGCAGGGGACTTTTTATTGCCATCTTTGCTGCAGTAACTGCCCTATTTTCACCCTCCGCATTTCCGACACCCATGAGCGCCCTTCCGCTATTTGAAAGTATTGTTCTTATGTCTGCGAAGTCCTGATTGATCAGCCCGGGAACGAGTATGAGGTCAGAGATGCCTTTTACCGCTTGTCTCAGTACATCGTTTGCCAGATTCAAGGCCTGCAGCCAGGGTGTATGTTTCTCGGTAATATCTAATAATCTGTTGTTATGAACAATGATAATTGCATCTACGTGTTTTATTAATTCCTTTATCCCCTGTTCGGCATTCCTGGCCCTTTTATTACCTTCAAACAGGAACGGCCTGGTCACAACCGCTGCCGTAAGGATACCAAGTTCTTTAGCTGCTTCCGCAATGACAGGGGCTGCGCCAGTGCCTGTTCCGCCACCCATGCCGGCTGTTACAAAGACCATGTCAGCGCCTTTAAGCGCATTTTCGATCAATTCTCTATCCTCCAGTGCCGCCTGCCTGCCTACCTCGGGATTGGCCCCTGCGCCGAGCCCTTTGGTTAAGGCGCTGCCGATTTGCAGGCGTTGATGGGCCAGGGAGGATTCAAGCGCCTGGGCATCCGTATTGACGGCTATGAACTCGACCCCCTGCAGGCTCGATGCTATCATACTGTTTACAGCATTGCTCCCGCCGCCGCCCACACCGACTATTTTGATCTTTGCGGTATTGCCCTGTACTTCTTCCATTTCAAAAATCCTCATAACAACCTCCCTTTAAAATTTATTTATATTAATCTTAAAATTGACTGGACATGATTGAAGAATCTCCCCTTGCCCTTCTTTACCAAAGAGGGGAATTGTCCCTCCCTTGGGCAAAGGGAGGTTAGGTGGGATTTTATTAATAATTATCTTCATTATCCTGATCCATTAATTATCACTTGCTAAACATCTTAAACCATCCCTGCATTTTACTCTTAATTCCATTTAGCAGCTTACCGTTATTGGACCCCTGTTCCATCATTTCTTTTTCCGCCCCATAAAGCGCCAGGCCTACTCCGGTTGAATACACAGGATTATTAATAATATCCGAGGGGCCTTCAACACCTCCAAACGCCCCAATCCTGACAGGAAGCTCAAGCATATTCTCAGCCATAACATCCATCCCTTTCATTAAGACCGCCCCGCCTGTCAAAACTACTCCCGAATTCATATGCTTATGAAAATCATTTTCCATAATCTCTTTCTTAAGGAGACCGAACAATTCTTCTGCACGCGGCTGAAGGATCTCAACAAGATAACTTCTTGGTATCTTCCTGATTATTTTGCCGCCGGTATGTCCGACTTCTATTTCTTCATCATCCCTGACCATAGATAACATTGTACAGCCATATTTTATCTTCAGAATCTCAGCTTCCTGGGCAGGGATCCTCAAACCTACCGCAACATCATTTGTAAAATTATTGCCTCCTATGGGCAGAACTGCGGCATGACAAATATTCCCTTCGTGAAAAAGCATAAGATCGGCCGTGCCGCCTCCAATATCAATAACAGCAACGCCCAGCTCCTGTTCATCATGTGTCAAGACCGCCTCAGCTGAAGCAAGAGGCTGTAAAATAACATCGATCACCTCCAGCCCCGCCTTTTGACAGCTTCTGATCAAGTTTTGTATTGATGTTGCAGCGCCGGTGATGATCCTGACATCGGTTTCAAGTCTGACGCCTCCCATTCCACGCGGGTCGGTAATGCCGTTTTGTCCGTTAACTGTATATCCTGTGGGAATCACATGCAGCATCTCTCTGTCAAATGGAAGAGCTATGGCCCTGGCAGCATCTATAACACTGTCCACTTCTTTCTGCCCGATCTCTTTTTCTTTTACGGCAATTACTCCATGGCTTGAAAGACATCCTATGTGAGCGCCTGTTATCCCTGTATATACAGCTTTTATATCAATGCCTGCGGCAGTTTCCGCTTCCCGGACGGCTTCCCTGATAGCATCAGCCGTATTTTCGATGTTGGTTATCACTCCTTTTTTAATGCCCCTGGATAAGGCCTTGCCGATGCCGATTATATTCAGCCCGCTGCCAAGGCCTCTCTCATCCGTTTTTCCGGCCGGGCCTGCCTCTCCCACAACAACGCATACCTTTGTTGTTCCCACATCAAGCCCTACGACAAGATTGTTATTTTTTAACGATATGTCTTTCATAAATCCGAAATGCATATTAAGAGGTCTTTTCTCCTTTATTTTCTTCCAGCGGTTTAACAATGACAGAGTCCTTAAATCTCAAATCGACATATTGAATCGGCACGCCTCTTTTTCTTATCTCCGGTTCCAGCTCTCTCCATCTCTTGAATTTTTCCGGATAGCTTCCGTAACCGACCTTTATAAACGCGCCGTCAATATTGACCGTGAGCCCGTATGACTCAAGGCCGATCTCTATTGACTCCCTCTCAATAAAATCACTTTTAGCTGACAAGGCCTCGACCAGCTTTAATGCCTCGGCAATATCCTTCTTGATCCCGGGATTTATATTCTTTATCACCGGAAGGAAAGGGATGGTCTCACCCTTAATTTGCTCCAGCACGCTCCCGTCCCCGTCAATAAGATATAACTGCTCCTTAATGCTTAACAGGGCCTTCGGCTCCGCTTCTTCAATTTTTATTTCAAGCGTATCCGGATACTGTTTTCTCAAGGCCGCACTTTTGATCCACGGGTTCAGTTTAAGCCTGGCTTTGACATCTGCGAAATCAAGTTTAAAAAGTGACTCGCCTTTTTTTACTTTTAAGGCGTCTAAAATATCCTCTCTGTCAAGACGGTTGTTGCCTGAGATCATAATTTCTTTCACTCGTAATTGCTGTTCAAACATTTTCAGTCCCAGCATGACCGCCGCAGCAAGGACGACTGTAAAGAGTACCATAGTCCCCCTTTTGAAGAATAATGCCGCTTTCTCACCGCGACTGGGGGCTGCTTGTTGTCTTTTATTCTTTTTCTTTGACTGCAAGTCGAACCATCTCCTCTATAAGGGCTTTAAAGTCTAACCCGGCAGCTTTAGCAATTTTGGGAAGCAGACTTGTCGTAGTCATGCCTGGAAGTGTATTCACTTCGAGCACATATGGCGTATAACTATTCTCCTCCACTATGAAATCCACTCTCGCGGCCCCGGCGCATCCCAGCGCATGATGGGCCTTAAGTGCCATGCTTTTAGTATTCTCATATACCGCTTCATCAATCTCAGGCGGTATTATATACTCGGTCAGTCCCGATGTATATTTGGCTTCATAATTATAAAACTCCAGGGAAGGCCTTACTTCTACGCCCCCAAGCGCTCTGTCCCCGAGCACCCCGATATGAAGCTCCTTTCCCTTTATGAACTTCTCAACAATCGCCCTTTGACCGAACGAAAAGGCCTTTTCCAGGCAGGCATTAAGGCTGCTTTCTTCTTTTACTATACTGACTCCTATGCTGGAGCCCTCGGTACACGGCTTGACGACCCAGGGCAGCGGGAAGTCGATTTTGGGGATATCTGACGTAAGGGCGAGGCGGCGCCTCGCCCCTACCGACTGACTGACGACTATAAACGGCGCAACAGATAATCCATGATATGAAAATATTTTCTTTGAAGCCTCTTTATCCATGGCAAGCGCCGATGCCAAAACCCCTGAACCCGTATAAGGTATCCCCAACACATCAAGTAATCCCTGAATCGCCCCGTTCTCTCCTGTGCCGCCGTGGAGCGCGAGGAAGGCAAATTTTACCTTCTCTTTTTTAATGACATCAGTAATGTCCTTGCCGACATCTATAAGTACGGCGTTATATCCAAGCTCCTGCAGACCCTGATATACGGCAAGTCCGCTCCTTATTGAAATATCCCTCTCCGCAGAGAGCCCTCCCATTAAGACACCGATTCTTTTTTTGGTCACTAATCCTTTAGTCATATAATATCTCCCACAATCTTCACCTCCGGCTCAAGCTCAATCCCGCTGTACTCCTTCACCTTCACCTTCACTGCTTCCATAAGTTCAATAAAATCCTTGCAGGTCGCCCCGCCTTTATTGATAAAATAGTTCGCATGGACCCGGCTGACTTCTACATCACCCGTCCTCATACCCTTGCATCCGGCAGCATCTATTAATCTGCCGGCCGCATCGCCTCCCGGGTTTTTAAAGACACATCCCGCTGATAGTTCACCTAGAGGCTGTGCGGCCTTTTTTCTTCTTAAAAATTCCTTTGTACGCTTCTCAACTTCAACAGGGTCGTCTTTTTTGAGAATGATATTAGCGCTAAGTATAATCGAACCCTCAGGAAAATTTGAACTCCTGTACGAAAATTCCAGTTTGTCTTTATCCATAATCACAATCTCGCCGTGCATATTCATGATTGCAACAGAGGCAATTACGTCCTTTATTTCCATACCAAACGACCCTGCATTCATGAAAACAGCGCCGCCGACATAACCAGGGATCCCGGCAAGGGCCTCGATGCCCGAATATCCGTACTTTCGGGCAAAGTTTATAAGCATTGCAAGAGGCACACCTGAACCGGCATACAAAACAACATTATTGTCGTCTGTTTCCCTGGTAAATTCTATGCTTCTAAAGGCCTTCAACGATATGGCAATGCCCTCAATCTTTCCATCTCCGACAAGCAGGTTTGTTCCTGCTCCAAAAACAAATACAGGGATGTTTTCTTTCTTGGCAGCCAGCAGGACGTTTTTCAATGACAAGGGGTCTTCCGGGAAGACCATAATATCAACAGGCCCGCCGATTCTCAATGACGTATGCGCCGACATAGGCTCATCGAATTTTATTTCTCCTTTAAAAACCCCTGAATCAAAAATTTCTTTAAGTTCTTCGCCACTCATATCAATCCTGTTTAGTTTTGAAGCCCGCATTTATCACTCTTCATTTGTAAAAATTTTTCACCGATTTTCCAGACATCTCCTGCACCCAGGGTCAACAGAGTATCTGCTTCTTTTATTTCAGTATCCAGGTAGTCAAGTATCTCCTCTTTGTCCCTGATATATTCAATGTCCTTGCCTGTATCCTTTATCCCTTTATACAGCAGCTCCGAGTTGACTCCCGGCAGCGGCTTTTCTCCGGCAGAATATATATCCAGTAAAACAATTTTATCGGCATCTACAAATGCATCGATAAATTCAGGGAGCAAATCCCTTGTCCTTGTGTATCTGTGCGGCTGGAAAAGTACAACAAGCCTGCCAGCCTGGAGTTTAGAGTTATGAGTTATGAGTTTGGGGTCTTTTAACTCTAAACTCTTAACTCCTAACTCTGTATTTTTTGCCTCCCTGGCTGCCTTCAACGTCGCCATAATTTCAGCAGGATGGTGTCCGTAGTCATCAATCACTTTAATTCCGGCAGCCGTTCCTTTTAACTCAAACCTCCGCTGCACTCCGCTGAAATTCTTCAGGGCCCTTCTTATTATGTCCATGTTGACCTTGAGCTCATTAGCAACCGCAATTGCGGCAAGACAGTTGCATATATTGTGTCTCCCGATAAGAGGGACTTCAAAAACACCGAGTGACTTGCCGTTTAAAACAGCTTCAAAGACCGAGCTAAGACCCTCTGTTCTTATATTCTTTGCCGTAAGGTCCAGGTCTTCACCCAGGCCATAAGTAATAAATCTTCTCTGTATCTTCGGCATCAGCTCTTTTATATAATCATTGTCACCGCATAGTATCGATAGTCCGTAAAAGGGCACTTTGTTCACAAATGAAAGAAATGCATCTTTTATCTCCTCGATGCTTTTAAAAAAATCCAGATGCTCCCTGTCGATATTTGTCACGACTGCAATCGTCGGTGATAGTTTCAGAAAGGAACCGTCGCTCTCATCCGCTTCAGCCACAAGAAACTCTCCCCAGCCGAGTTTTGCATTGCTCCCTATCCCTTTAAGCTTGCCCCCGATTACAACGGTGGGGTCCAGTTTCCCTTCACCCAGGACACTCGCAACCAAAGATGTAGTCGTTGTCTTTCCGTGCGCCCCCGCCACAAGCACTCCGTATTTAAGCCTTGCCAGCTCGGCGAGCATCTCGGCCCTCGGTATCACCGGAATCGACAATTTCCTTGCAGCTTCCACTTCCGGGTTACTGGAGTTGACCGCAGAAGATATAACCACCACATCGGCTTTTCTAACATTCTCTGTTTTATGGCCAATGCTGATATTGATCCCCAGTTCCCTCAGCCTTTTAGTTGTTTCCGACTCTTTCATATCAGAGCCCTCAACTTCATAGCCAAGATTATGCAGCACCTCGGCAATGCCGCTCATACCGACGCCGCCAATCCCTACAAAATGCACCTTCTCAAATCTCTTATACATAATTTGTCTCTCTAACTAAGTTATCATCATTAACACTATTCACTTTTTTTTAAGCAGCCCCATCATAAGTTCAACAACTTTTCCCGCCGCATCACTGCTGCCGAGAGACTTGCTTATCCGTTCCATTTCTCCTATGGCATCAGGCACCTCCAGCAGGTGTTTGATAAGGTCAGAGAGTGTCTTACCGTTAAGCTCTCTTTCAAGAAGCATCTGTGCGGCGCCTATGTCCCAAAGTTTTCTTGCATTGATTTCCTGGTGATTTGCGGCAGCGTATGGATATGGCACAAGGATGGCGGCTTTCCCGCATGCCGTCAATTCGGCAAGCGTAGTTGCACCGGCCCTGGAAATAATAAGGTCAGCCACAGCATAGGCATCCGCCATTTCATATGCGAAAGGAATAACGCTCCCTCTGAATTCCCTTGAGCGGTACACCTCTTTCACTGAGTCACAATCCTTTTCTCCGGTTTGGTGCAAAAATTGAATATGGTTTTTAAGAGGTTCAAGATATACCAGTGCCTCACCCACAGCACTGTTAATACTGCTTGCGCCTAAACTGCCACCGAATACAAATATCGTAAACCGGTTCCTGTCAAGGCTGAAATTCTCGCAGCCTCTTTCTCTATCGCCTTTCAGTATCTCCGCCCTTATGGGATTGCCGGTCAGATAGGTTTTATCAGAGGGAAAATATTTAATGCTCTCATGGTATGTAACGGCAACGGTGTCAACAAATTTTCCGAGAATCTTATTCGCGAAACCCGGAACGGTATTTTGTTCATGGATGATCGTAGGGATACCCATCATCTTCGCGCTTAAAACCACAGGGCCTGAGCTGTATCCTCCGACACCCAAAACCAGGTCCGGTTTGATTTCCTTTAGCAAGTCACGCGAATCCATTAGAGACACCGGGATTTTAAAAATTGATTTAATAGTTTTAAAAATACTCTTGCCCACAAGACCTTCAGACCTTATGAATCTTACATCATACCCTTCTTTGGGGATAATCCTGGCCTCCATGCCCCTGGCGGTCCCGACAAAAGTAACTACCGCGTCAGCAAGCGCATTTCTTAATTCTTTAGCAATTGCTAATGCCGGGAAAATATGCCCTCCTGTTCCGCCTCCTGCAATAATAATTTTCATCTTCGCCTGTAACTCCGGGAATCCGCCCTTCCCGTCCTCAGCAACCCGCCTTTGTTTTCCCCTTTAACGAACTGGAATTGCGAGGTTTGATGGGAAGTGACGTCTTCATTTTTTGCAGCGATATTCATAAGTATCCCCACAGCCGCCATATTTACGAGAAGCGCTGACCCGCCGTAACTTATAAAAGGCAGCGGCAGTCCCTTTGTCGGCATTAAGCCTGTTGATACGGCAATATTTATAATAGCCTGCACCCCGATCAACATAGTCAGTCCCAATGTCAGGAAGTAACTGAAAGGGTCGCTGGTCCTCGCCGATACCTGATACCCTTTTACAAAAAGCCAGACAAAAATACAGAGCACAACCACGGCCCCAACCAGACCAAGCTCTTCCCCGATCAGGGAGAAAATAAAGTCTGTATGGGCCTCCGGCAAAAAATATAATTTCTGCTTGCTGCCTCCAAGCCCGAGACCCAGAAATCTTCCGTTTCCAAAGGCGATAAAAGATTGAACGAGTTGAAACCCGCAGCCCTGCTGGTCCTTCCACGGATCGAGGAAACACAGTAACCTTTTCGACCGGTATGAAGATGTCATAATAAGCATATAAACAGCTGGAAGCGCGAGAAACACGAGTGAGCCTATGTGTCTTAACCTGGCGCCCCCCAGTATCAACAGGCCTACTGTAAGTATCCCGAGACTCATTACTGCCCCGAAATCAGGCTGGCGGATAATAACGGCCTGAAACACGAGCATGACGCCGACAGGGATCATAATACCGTAACGGAAATCCCTCATCCTGTGAATGTTCTTGTCCATATAATCCGCCAGAAAAATCACCATGACCACCTTTACAAGCTCTGAGGGCTGAAAGGTAGTCGGCCACAGCCTCAGCCATCTCCTGGCCCCATTGGCCGAAATTCCAATGCCCGGCATAAATACCATTATTAATAATACAAAGGAGATTGCCAACAGCACATAAACCATCGGCCTGTATTTCAGATAATCTATTTTTGATAGTAATATCATTACAACTGTTCCAATGCATACTGTAAAAAGATGTTTCCATAAAAAATTAAATCCGCTTCCACTTTCCCTCATGGACATAAGTGCCGTTGAGCTGTAAACCATCATGATCCCGATCCCTACGAGTATCAGTACTAATATTAAAATGCTCCGTGTGTGTTTAGTATTCATTATCCTCTTTCATTCCTGAATGCTTCAAACATTTTTATTTTTAAACGCATGTACCGCTTCTTTAAACTTTTTTCCCCTGTCTTCAAAGTCTTTAAACATATCAAAGCTTGCGCAACCAGGCGATAACATTACAACATCGCCTGCAGAGGCTTTTGACATTGAAAATGCAACCGCCTCTCCGAGATCGGACACTTTATGCGTCTCAGTTACCGCGCCCAATGCCTTTTCAATGACCTCTTTTGCCTTGCCGATTAAAATGAGAACTTTAACTTTTTTTTCTATCAGATCCCGCAATATCGAAAAGTCATTCCCTTTATCCAGCCCCCCCATAATCAGGATTATGTTGTTAAAATCTTCCAGGGATTTGGCAACGGCGCCTACATTTGTGCCTTTTGAATCATTTATGAATCTGACGCCATCAACTTCAGCAACAAATTCAATCCGGTGTTCAAGTCCGGGAAAACTGCTTAATACATTTCTGACAGACTCAGTGGAGCATCCGGAAATCAGGGCAACCAGAGAAGCTGCCATGGCATTTTCAATATTATGTACTCCCTTTATTTTAAAGGTTGAAGGTTGAAGGTTGAAGGTTGAAGGGGAAATATTAAAATCCGGCAGATTGAAATGGATCAGCCCATCCTTGAAATACGCGCCTTCCACCTCTTTCATGCGGCTGAAGTAAATGATCTTTGGTCTTTCACTTTTCAATTTCAACTTTTCACTTTTAACTTTCATTATCTCCGGGTCGTCCGCATTAATGATCAAAAAATCATCCGGGGTCTGTTTTTCAAAAATCCTTGCCTTTGCATCTATGTACTCGCCCATGCCGTTATATCTGTCAAGGTGGTCGGGGGTTATGTTAAGAATTGCTGCAACGTTCGGCCTGAATTCCTCTATTGTTTCAAGCTGAAAACTTGATATCTCCGCAACGATATAATTGTAAGGGCGAGGCGCCGCCTCGCCCCTACCGACTGCTGATAACTGACCGCTGACTCCTCTTAATATCTCTTCCGTCAATGCATTACCGATATTTCCACCCAACAGTGTCTTGTACCCTGCGTCTTTCAGTATAAGATCAATCAATGTAGTAGTAGTCGATTTTCCGTTTGTGCCGGTAATGCCGATGAACGCAGGCGTCGGTTTGAAAGGGCGAGGCAGCGCCTCGCCCCTACATGACTGCTGACAGCTGACAGCTGATTTCACTACCTGATACGCCAGCTCAAGTTCACCAATAATAGGCACCCCTTTTATACTTGCCTTAACAAGGAATGGAACATATAGAGGTACCCCTGGACTGATAACTATTAAGTCGAGTGAATCAATAATGTCCCCGGCTTTGCTGTCTTCTATGAACTTGACAGCCGGCAACAATTTATTTATTTGATCTTCTAAAGAACCGGGCGATTTCTTGTCGGTAATTGATACCTTAGCCCCCAATTCAACAAGAAGGTTGGCCGCACCGGTGCCGCTTCTTGCAAGACCGACTACGAGAACTTTTTTGCCTTTAAATTTATTTTTCTTTTCTTCCACTTTTATCATCTTAACGCTGTTAGTTGTTTTCAGTAAGGGCGAACGGCCGTTCGCCCCTACGTCGTCTATATTAAATTTTACCTCACCTTCAACGTCGTCAAACTTAACAGCGCCAGTATTATACCAATAATCCAGAATCTGACTATTACCTTCGGCTCCGGCCATCCTTTTGCTTCAAAGTGGTGGTGAATCGGGGCCATTTTAAAAACCCTTTTCCCGGTCAGTTTGAACGAAGCTACTTGAATCATCACTGAAAAGGTCTCTATTACAAAAATACCGCCGACAATAGCCAGAACGATTTCCTGCTTGGTGATTACCGCAAGTGTTCCCAGCGCCCCTCCGAGCCCGAGTGAGCCGACATCCCCCATAAATATTTCCGCAGGAAAACTGTTGTACCATAGAAAACCGAGGGAGGCCCCGAACATGGCGCCGCAAAAAACAGTCAGCTCCCCCGCCCCGGGCAGGTGCAATACATGCAGGTATTGCGAAAAACCCACATGACCTGATATATAAACAAGCGCGCCGTTTGCCAGGCAGGCAATGCCGACCAGTCCAATGGCAAGACCGTCTATGCCGTCTGTAAGGTTAACGGCATTTGAAGAGCCGACAATTACAAGGATGGAAAAAGGGATATAGAACCATCCCAGATCTATCAGCCACTTTTTGAAAAAAGGGATGCTTAATTTTGCGACATATAGATCATTCGGATCATGATAAAATATAAGTCCTATCGCCATGGCAAGCACAATCTGTATACTAAATTTATACCACCCCTTTAAACCCTTCGAATCTTTCTTTATTACCTTGAGATAATCATCTGCCAGCCCGATACAACCATAGCCTGTTATTGCCAGCATCATTATTAAAATAAATCTGTTGCTCAAATCTCCCCACATTAAAACACTGGCAAGCACAGATAATATAATAAGGATACCGCCCATTGTCGGAGTGCCTGCTTTATGAAGATGGGTCTTCGGCCCGTCATCTCTTTCATACTGGGTAAAACTGACCTTTCTGAGCTTTTTAATAATCCACGGCGCCAATATAAAATTAATCAACAGCGCGGTTATGACTGCAAGGGCAGCCCGGAAGGTTATGTACCTGAATACATTTAAGGGAGAGTAAAGTTCATGAAAAGAATAAATAAGTTTATACAGCATTAGTTATTCCCTCAATAATTTTTTCCATGGTCATCGACCTCGAGCCTTTTATAAGCACGGTGTCACCCGGTTTCAAAATATCCATGATGTTGTCTTTTGCTGAATTCGCGTCTTTAAAAGTAACTACTTCAGGGGCCGCCTTCCCGCCTTTTCCACTCGTGCTTTCTTCTGCCGCCATATTCATCATTTCCCCGACAGCCACAAAAACATCCACTCCGGTTTCAGATATCATTCTTCCGATGGCCCTGTGCTCTTTTTCCGAAAATTCATCCAACTCACGCATGTCACCGAGTATGGCAACAACTCTTCCTTCAGTTCCAAGGCGAATAAGCTCCATGACCGACTCTTTGATCGAGGACGGATTCGCATTATAGGAATCATTTATTACGGTAATACCATTTTTTTCAATCACTTCAAATCTCATAGGGAATCCGCTGTAGGCCCCTAGTGCGGCCTTGATTTCATCAATGCTCATGCCGAGTGAATAAGTTACGGCTGATGCGGCAAGGGCATTATATACATTGAAAAGTCCGAGAACTTTCAAATTGACCGATGCACTACCCTTATCTTTAATCTCCAATATGAAATTACTCCCCTTTTCTGTAGTTCGTACATTCTTAGCCATGACATGGGCCTCATTATTTACTGCAAACGTAATTATTCCCCCGTCGAAATCTTTTCTGCCTTCAAGTCCCTGCATCAAACGATCATTATCCGCATTGACCACGACCACATTCAGTCCCTTGAGAATTTCTAATTTTGCATCTCTTACTGCATCATAACCGCCAAGCTTTCCGACATGAGCAGAGCCTATATTTGTTATAACGCCGTGGCTCGGAACAGCTATTTCACATAACCTTCTTATTTCCCCTGATGCATTCATCCCCATTTCAAGCACGATCACTTCGTCATCCGGATCCAGTCTCGTTAGGCTTAAAGGCAGACCGATGTGGTTATTAAGATTCCCTTCATTCTTCAGAGCCTTAAATTTCTGTGACAGTATTATATGAATCATCTCTTTTGTCGTAGTCTTGCCGTTGCTTCCGGTAACAGCAACTACCGGGATTTTTCGTCTCATCCGCAAAAAATGCGCAAGGTCCTGCAAAGACCTGAGAGTGTCGTTTACACAAATAATTACCTTGCCTTCCGGTAATAATTCAGGCCTTATATCCACGATTGCACCGCTGCCTTTCACAAGTGCGTTTTTAAGAAAATCATGCCCGTCAAACTTATCTCCTCTTATGGCAAAAAAAACCTCCCCTTCAGAGATCTTCCGGGAATCGATGGAGACCCCGCTGAATGTTTTAGAGTCCTCCGACAGCAACTCTCCGCCTGTTGCTTCAATAATGTCTTCGACAGTTAAAACAGTCATAATATATAATCAAAAATCAAAAATAAGGAGAGATAAATTTAATGCAATACCTTCCATAGTTTTTTATTTTTTATTTTTGATCTCCTTAATCGCCTTTCTCAAAATCTCCTTATCACTGAAATGATTCCTCACCCCTTTAATCTCCTGATAGTTCTCATGTCCTTTTCCCGCAATCAGCACCGTGTCTCCATCCTTTGCCGTTGATACCGCTTCCCTGATAGCTTCTTGCCTGTCGGACTGCAAGGTATAATTGTTTTTTCTTATCCCTTTTAATATATCGCTGATTATTGCGGAAGGGTCTTCCGAGCGCGGATTATCCGAAGTGACAATGACAATATCACTGAGCTCAGATGCGGCTGCCCCCATTAAAGGTCTCTTTGTCTTGTCGCGGTCGCCGCCGCATCCAATAACAGTAATAAT
The DNA here is from genome assembly GCA_964393845.1 of uncultured Nitrospiraceae bacterium. Taxonomy (GTDB): domain Bacteria; phylum Nitrospirota; class Thermodesulfovibrionia; order UBA6902; family UBA6902; genus UBA6902. The sequence continues at coordinate 16,168 of CAYMUX010000027.1, read as the reverse complement.
TCTCCCCTTAGTCATATGTCTTGCTTCCTGTATCAACTTTCGCAATGCATCCTCTGTATGTGCATAATCGACTATACTCAGAAAATTCTGGCCTTCGTCTATCCTTTCAAAGCGGCCTTCAACAGGCTTTGCGTCTCTGACCCCACGCTGTATCACTTCTTCTTTGATTCCCAATGCATATGCTATCCCGATAGATGCAAGAATGTTGTAGACATTAAAACTTCCAATAAGTTGAGAGTTCACCGCAAACCTGCTCGTCGGCGTTATCACGTCAAATGACATTCCGCCAAATCCCTCCTGGTCCCTTGCCCCTTGCCCCTTGCCGCGTATGTTCTCCGCTCTTATCATTGCTCCTGATTCAACTCCACATGTGACAACATTGCAATCCAGTTTCTTTGCCAGCGTCCTTATCCTCTTATCATCCCGGTTTAAGACAGCAGTTCCACCTGCGTCGAGATAGTTAAAAAGACTGCTTTTAGTATTAAAATACATGTCCATCGTACGGTGAAAATCAAGATGGTCCTGAGAAAAGTTTGTAAAGGCAGCCACCTGAAAAGAACAGCCCTGAACTCTTTTGAGTGCCAGCGCATGTGAAGAAACTTCCATAACGGCATATTCCAATTTATTGTCCGCCATTTCGCTTAAATATCTTTGCAGGTCTAATGACTCCGGAGTTGTATTGACTGCATTCGTAGTCCTGTCTCCCGTCATATAACAAATTGTTCCCAACAGACCGGCCTTTTTCCCTCCGCTATCGATAATACTTTTCGTAATAAAACTTGTGGTCGTCTTTCCATTTGTACCTGTAATTCCTATCAATGACAAACTATCAGAAGGATGTCCGTAAAAAGCAGCAGATATGAGGGCTAGCGCTTCCCTGCTGTCGGGAACGCAGACAAATGCGGGTTCCTCTTCTATACCAAACTGTCTTAAATCTGTTATTTTTACCGGATGCTCTGCGACTACCACGGTAGCCCCCCTGTTTACTGCATCCTTTATATAATCATGGCCGTTTACGGCAAATCCTCTGACAGCCACGAAAAGAAAATCTTTTTCAACTAATCTGGAATCATAGGCAATGCCTTTTATCTCCTTATCCCGGGGTCCGTGTTTGGATATTATCTTCAGACCCTCTAATAGTTTTGAATCGACCATGTATCAGATTAACAAAATCCATTTTCAAAATCAGTTATTACTTTTTCTCGCAGCCTCTGTCTCTTTAGTGCCAACTTAATGACTACTGCTTTGTGCTGACGAGCACAATCCGGTTTTCATCTTTTTCCATTGGAACGTCAAGATATACAAGAGTATTTTCGATGATGTTTTTAAACACAGGGGCGGCGACTACTCCGCCATATGAGGCGCCCTTCGGCTCGAAGACAACGACAATCAGCGCTAACTTGGGATTATCTGCCGGAACAAAGCCGACAAAAGAACTTACAAATTTATCCCTGGAGTAGCGGCCTGCCTTAGGATCGAATATCTGCGCTGTGCCGGTTTTTCCTGCAACCAGATTACCTTTTATACTTGCCTTCTGCGCGGTGCCTCCTTCCTCAACAACTGTCTTTAGTATATCTTTCATTTTATCGGAAGTGGCTTTGGAGATGACCCGCCTTTCTTCCGTAGGAAGATTCTTTTTTATAACTTTGCCGGAAGGAGAAATTATATCGGACACTATATACGGCTTCATTAAAGAGCCCCCGTTCGCTATCGCGGAATACGCCCTCAGCATCTGCAAGGGCGTCATGCCGATCTCCTGGCCTATAGACATCGCGGCCAATGACGTGCCCGACCAGTTTTTAACATTTCTTGCAATGCCTCTCGCTTCACCGGGGAAATCGATGCCGGTCTTCTCGCCGAAGCCGAATTTCTTTATATACTCATAATACTTCGCTGCCCCGAGCCTCTGTCCGACTTTGACAGCTCCGACGTTTGAAGATTTTTGAATGACTTCCTGAAAGCTGAGCACCCCATGCCTGTGAACGTCATGGATCGTCTTTCCGCCTACTGTAATGGCGCCTTTAGATGCATCAAACATATCTCTAAGGCTGACCGCCTTTTCTTCCAGCGCCGCACTTGCAAGAATTGATTTCATTGTAGAGCCCGGCTCATAGATATCGGTAATCGCCCTGTTCCTCTTTTCGTCCGCCCCCGCCGCTGCCGGAATATTGGGATCATATGTAGGCCTGTTGGCAAGGGCAAGGATTTCACCTGTCATGGGATCCATCATTATTGCCACGGCGGCCTTCGCCTGCCACTCCTGCATTGCGGCTGTTAACTCTCTCTCGACAATATGCTGGATTCCCTCGTCAATAGTGATAATGATATTATTGCCGGGCATGGCTTCTTTAATATCGCCGGCAAGACTCCTCCCTCGGGCATCGACCCCGACGGAGACACTTTTGACCTCGCCTTTTAAATACTCATTGTAGACAAGCTCAATGCCGGCAATGCCTTGATCATCGATATTTGAAAAACCCAGAATATGCGAGGCTATCTGCCCCTTCGGATAACAGCGCTTCGGCTCAGTCACAAAACCTATCTCGCCGTCTTGGATATACTCCTTCAGTTCGCCCAATTTTCGGCTTGTGTCCTGATCCATTCTCCTTGCAACCCACGCAAAGGACTTTTTCTTCTTCTTTGACAACATGCCGTCAAGCTCTCCTGTGGAGACCTTTATTATCGGCGCAATCTCCGAAGACAGGGCGCGCGTATTTTCTATTTGGGAAGGGACCGCGTAAAGGGAATTTGTTTCGATGTTCGTGGCAAGCTCCTTCATCTTTCTGTCCCATATCACGCCACGCTGAGGGGTCAGGACTTTTTCTTTATTGTATTGCTGCGCGGCCCTTGCCGACAGTTTATCGTGATCAAGAATCATCAGATTGATTAAACGCAGAAAGATTACAGCGAAACAAAAAAGGACTACCGTCACAAGTACCACAGCCCTTTTTCTGCTTTTTTGAAGCGGTATCTTTACAGGATCTTCATCCCAGAGTTTTCTGGTTTCAATTCTTTCTTTTATTCTTCTTCTCATTATTTCGCTTAAAAATATTATTTAGTGATTGCTAATACTATTCCTCGTCCCAGAAAACAATTATTTTCATAAATTGCACATTACTCCTTGCAACTATAATGCCGGATAAAGCCTTACTTCATTGAAGCCCTGTGAGGACCTGCAGCCGCTGTCCTTGTTACAAAAAATATATTCTCTCTTTCCGCATGGCTCATACCAAGTTGTTTTGTCGCAACACTTTCTACATTCCCCGTTGAAATAAAACTTGCCCTTTGCGCAACAACCGTTTTTCTCTCAATAAGAAAGTCTGACCTCAACCTGTCAATCTTTCCAAGTTCGTATTCCAGATTGACAACAGCAGCCCTCAGCCATACAGTGGCAAATAACGAAAAGCCGAGGTAAAGAAAGAAACCAACCTTAATAAAAGTTCCATTCTTTTTATTATTTCTCATTCTTCTGCCACTCATATTTTTTCTCCCACTCTTAGTTTTACGCTCCTTGATGAAGGATTTAATTGTCGTTCCTGTCGCCCTGGTACTAAAGGCTTTTTTGTAATAATGTTGAAGAGGCCATCCTTTGCCAGCTTTTTGAAGGCATTCTTCACTATACGATCTTCGAGTGAATGATAGGATAAAACGCACAATCTGCCGCCTGTATCAAGCAGTTCGGCCCCTGTCTCTATGGCTATCGGTAATTCTTCAAGCTCCTTATTTACCTCGATCCTGAACGCCTGAAATGTTCTAGTTGCCGGATGAATCCGTCCCCGTCTTCTGACTGATCTTTCAACAATTCTAGCTAGGTCCCCGCAAGAACTGATCGGTTTAATGTGTCTAGCATAAGTTATTGCCCTTGCTATCCTCCTGCTAAATCTCTCCTCTCCGTATTGCCAAATGATGTCGGCAAGTGCCTTTTCAGAATATTTATTTACCACTGCTTCAGCAGTCAGAGTCTGTCTTCTATCCATTCTCATGTCCAGAGGTTCATCCTTAAGGAAGCTGAATCCCCTGCCCTCAGATTTCAGATGCAAAGTAGATACTCCAAGATCAAGGAGAATCCCGGTTACCTTGTCATAGCCCAGATTCCTGACAGCAGTCCCTATATTGGAAAAACTGTCCCGTACAAAATGAACTGTTTTATAATCTCTTAGACGCTCACGGGCAATTTCAATTGCCTTATCGTCTCTGTCGATGCCGATTAAGGTGCAATCCCCGGCACGCTGCATAATGCCTTCAGCATGCCCTCCCAAGCCGACAGTTGCGTCAACGTATATCCCTGAGCTCTCTATCTTCAATGCCTCCAAAACCTCCTCCCGCATTGCCGGGACATGAACAATTTCCATTTACCCTGTAGATGAATTTATATTTAAACAATCAAATTCTAAATATGTGATATTTTTGTTTATCATTTTTTTGGTACGGGGCTTACAAGCCAAGATTCGCAAATTCCTCCTTAAAAGATTGTTTGTCTATCTTTGATGGATCTGCTACTCCCTCAAATTCATTCTTATTCCATATTTCAATCCTGTTACCGAGACCCAATAGAACAACTTCACTATTGAGACCAGCATCTACCCTGAGCGCTGAAGACACAAGCACCCTGCCCTGCTTGTCAATCTCGCATTCGACAGCAGAGCCGATTACCCTGCGCATAAAATATTTAACAGCATCAGACGTCTGAGGCTTTTGACTTACCTTATCTATCAACTTCTGCCATTCATCAAAAGGGTAAGCACATAAACATCTATCAAACACATCATTTGTTATAATCAACTTAGAGGAATGTATGGAGGAGAGGATTTCACGAAAAGACGCAGGAACGATTAATCTGCCTTTCGGATCTAGAGCGTTATAATGTTTTCCAGAAAATCCCGACATCCTTCCTCCACTTTATGACACTTTCTACCACCAATACAAATGAGTATATTAATGTTCTTAATACTTGTCAAGAAAAAAGTTGTGATTTTTTATATATACAATATTTTGTGGTATAACAATAATAAAGATACTATTTATGGGACATAATCAATTTCAAAATATAGTAATTACAAATAACACGCATAAAAAACTATTGCTTGAATCATACAGACAGTATCCTGTATGCTGAATAAATGATGGATACTGAAAATAGATTTCTTAATTACCTGACTGTTGAAAAAGGTCTTTCGGCAAATACGTTAGAGGCCTATAGAAGAGATATTCAGAAATTCGCCGGGTTCCTGCAAAAAAAAAATCAAAAAATAACGAATTTTGAAAGGAGTGATCTTATATCCTTCATTAATCATCTTCGCAATTCCGGGAATCAGGCCACTACTTTAGCAAGAAATATTGCTACCCTGCGCGGACTCTGCAAATTCATGCTGATGGAAGGAATAATAAAAGAAGATCCAATTGAAAACCTCTCGACACCAAGGGGATGGAAACGCATTCCCAGAATCATTGGGACAGATGAAGTGTTTTCGCTATTAAAAAAACCGGAAGGGGAAAATCTTTCCTTGAGGGACAGGGCAATTCTTGAGATTATTTACTCATCCGGCTTGAGAGCCAGTGAAGTTATAAATATAAAAATGAGCGATATAAACTTTGAAGCAGGATTTATCACTATAACGGGTAAAGGATCGAAGGAACGAGTAGTACCTGTAAATGAAATGGCATTAACAACAGTTAGAAAATATATTGAAGAATCAAGGCCGCAACTCTTGAAGAGGAAAAACAGTCAATTCATGTTTCTTGCCAAGGGCGGCAAACCCATGACAAGGCAAAGGTTGTGGCAGTTAATTAAAAAATATTCAAAAGAATTATCAATAAAAATATCCCCCCATACTCTGAGGCATTGTTTTGCGAGCCACCTTTTAGACGGTGGCGCAGACCTTAGAGCGCTTCAGAAAATGCTTGGACATACAGATATTTCAACGACTCAAATATATACAAAAGTCACGCCTGAAAGACTAAGGAAAATCCACAAAAAGCATCATCCGCGAAGCTAATAATTGTCTATAACATAATTTTATAGAGATGAGCCGAGGCAGATTCTTAAACAATTGCTTTTTATATGTACTGTTATATTCTTATAAACTCCCCTCAAATAAAACTTGTCAACAGTGATTATCAAAGCTATAATGTCAACATCACAATATAATTTATAATACTGATTAGCATTTAACTCTATATTACAAGAGATATTACACCTAATATATAATTTTTATTCTCTTAAATAACAAGGGGAGGTCAGTGCATGATACAAAAAGTCAATAAAGAAGGTCTTTACTATTGCTGTAAACCGGAAGAACTACCCTTTAAAACAACAGATGATATCCCCACATTAACAGAAACTATCGGGCAGAAAAGGGCGTTGAGCGCTCTAAAATTCGGCCTGGATATTGACAGTCATGGATTCAATATTTATATTCTCGGTGAAAGCGGCACCGGTAAATTAACTACAATAAAGACGATCCTGGAAGAAAAATCAAAGAATGAACCTGCACCAAATGACTGGTGTTATGTATATAATTTTAAAAATACTGATGTACCCCACGCTATCAGCCTGCATCCCGGAACAGGGCTTGCGTTCCAAAAAGAAATGGACGAATTGATATCGGTCCTTCGCCAGGAAATTCCCAAGATTTTTGAATCTAAAGAGTATGAGAAGCAGCGCACTAAAATTCTAGAGGATTTCCAGCAAAAACAAAAAAAGCATTTTACAGACCTTGAAAAGGATGCAAAAGACAAGGACTTTACGTTGAGAAAAACCGTCAGTGGGCTGATTCTTATCCCTGTAAAAACAACCGGTGAAACACTTAGTGAGGAAGAATATGAAAACCTTGACCCAAAAGTAAAAAAGAAGATCGAAACTATCGGCAAGGAACTCCAGGAAAAACTCGACGATGTGATAAGGGTTGTAAGAGATGAAGAAAAAAAGATTAAAGATATGATGAAAGACCTTGAACGCCAAGCTACACTGTCTTCAATTGGTCACAGGATCGATGAATTAAAAAGTAAGCATAAAGACAATCCCGAAGTTTTAAATTATCTTGAGCAGGTAAAAGAAGATATTCTTGAACATCTTGATGACTTCAAACCTCAAGAAGAACAGGCAGCGCCGACCCTTCCTTTTATGAGGCCTGCAAAGACTGAACCTTCATTTATCAGATATTCCATAAACGTCTTTGTCAATAACCGCGATTTAAAAGGCGCCCCTGTCGTGATAGAGAGCAATCCAACGTATTACAACCTCTTTGGAAGAGTTGAACACAAACTGCAGTATGGTGTGGCAATGACGGATTTCACTATGATAAAGACAGGCTCGCTTCAGCAGGCAAACGGCGGTTACCTGGTTATCGATGCGCTTGAGCTCCTGAAAAATATCTTTTCCTACGACGCCCTGAAAAGAACCATAAAAGACAAAGAAATAAAAATAGATGATGTATGGGAACAGTACCGCTTACTGTCGACGGCTACGCTGAAGCCCCAGGCAATCCCATTTAACGTAAAAATTATATTAGTAGGAAACCCCCATCTTTATTATCTTCTTTATAATCTTGATGAGGAATACAGGGAACTGTTTAAGGTAAAAGCCGATTATGAAAATCGTATGGACAGAAATCCGGAGCACATGCTCAAGTATGCAAGTTTTGTGAAAACGAAATGCGATGAAAGAGGACTGCGGCCTTTTGACCGGGACGCAGTTGCGAAGGTCATTGAATACGGTTCAAGACTTGCCGAACACCAGCGTAAGCTGTCGGCAAAATTCAGCGATATAGCAGACCTTCTCAGGGAAGCCGACCACTGGGCACGGTATAATAAACACAACCTTGTGACAGCCGATGACGTTGATAAAGCACTTGACGAGAAAATATATCGCTCCAACAAGGTGGAGAAAAAAATACTCGAAGCGACCGAGGAGGGAATAATCCTCATTGACACAGAAGGTGCCGTTGTAGGTCAGATAAACGGGCTTTCAGTCCTTGATCTCGGAGATTACAGGTTTGGAATGCCTTCAAGGATCACTGCCAGGACATATGCCGGAAAGGCCGGTATTGTTAACATTGAGAGGGAAACAAAGATGAGCGGCAAAATTCATGAAAAGGCGATCCTGATACTTACCGCTTACCTCGGCGGAAAATATGCCACGAAGCGGTCCCTTAGCCTGACTGCATCCCTCACATTCGAGCAGTTATATGGCGGGGTAGAGGGTGATAGTGCAACGTGCGCTGAGGTGTACGCCCTCTTAAGCAGCATAGCAGGAGTGCCGCTGAAACAGTCTTTTGCAATTACCGGCTCAATGAACCAGCACGGTGAAGTCCAGCCTATCGGCGGGGTAAATGAAAAGATAGAAGGATTTTATGAGGTCTGCAAACTATCCAAGCTCAATGGTCAGCATGGCGTCATAATTCCTAAGCGGAACCTAATGCACCTTATGTTAAAAACTAAAGTTATTGAAGCGGTTGAAAACGGCAAATTCAACATATATTCCATTGACAATATCGAAGACGGCATAGAAATTCTCACCGGCATGCCCCCCGGGGTGATGCAGCCTGACGGCGCTTATCCGGAAGGCACATTCAATTTCCTGGTCGCACAAAGACTAAAAGAACTGTCCGAAGCCATGAAGGCTGAAAAAGAGCCGGAAAACAACGATAACGGCAAAAAGAAAAAAGATAATAGTAAAAACAAAAAAAGCAAAAAATAAGGCAAGCAATAAATACCTTGGTTATCATTTGCTGCTTCTATGTAATATGCAAGAGCCCTCTCCTTGTCATTCCAAGAAATGTGCTGAATCTCATCCGGATCATGATCTAGCGCATTTCATCCTTTGCTGAAATAGTTATAATATCTAAAATCTATATATAATAAAATCTGCAAATAATATTTAATCAATTGAATGTGTTGTGGATAAACAATCATTGAAAATCTTGATACGGGGAGTAAATTGGATAGGGGATGCGGTTCTTACAATCCCTGCCATCAGGTCGATTCGCCATGCATTCCCAGATGCTCATATAAGCCTGCTTGTAAAACCGTGGGTTTCAGAAATATTCAAAGAAAACCCTGACATCAATGAAATAATCCTTTATGAAGACAGGTTCACAGGTTTAAGAGGAAGGCTTAAACTTGCAAAAGAATTACACCGGAAAAAGTTCGATAAAGCGATACTCCTTCAAAATGCCTTTGATGCGGCCCTGATTGCCTGGCTTTCAAGAATTCCCGAAAGGATCGGGTACAAAAGAGACGGACGCGGGTTCCTTTTAACAAAAGCTCTACCCCTTGGAAAAGATATCCTCGAACAACATCAGGTCTATTATTACCTGAATCTCCTCAAGTCAGCAGGCATTGAAAGTTCAGATACACAACCTTATATTTTTTTGTCTGATAATGAAGGACAGCGGGCAAGAAATCTGCTTTCTTCCTATTTCTCCACTGATAAAGGCCCGTTGATCGGAATCAATCCCGGCGCCACATATGGATCTGCTAAAAGATGGCTGCCTGAACGATTCGCTGATTTGATAATCAAGATAATCAACGAATTAAACGGACGGGTTATTATATTCGGCGGCCCTTCAGAGGTTGAAATAGCGGATGAAATTATTACAGAAATCAATAAAATGAAAATTAAACTGAAAATAGAAAAATACGGATCACGCATATTGGTAATGTCAGGAAAAACAAATCTCAGGGAGCTGGCTGCTCTGATATCTGAATGTGATGTTTTTGTAACCAATGACTCGGGTCCGATGCATATGGCTTCAGCGCTGCTTGTGCCGATAGTTGCCATATTCGGCTCAACTAACAAAACAACCACCGGGCCTTTTGGAGAAGGTCATACGATTATTACTAAAGACCTGCCGTGTGCACCATGTATGAAAAGGGAATGCCCTGAAGGACATCTAAATTGCATGACAGATATAACCACCGATGAAGTTTTTGATGCCGTCAAGAAAACCCTTCCGGTCAATAAAGCAGTTTTTTTGGATAAAGATGGGACGCTCATCGAAGATAAAAACTATCTGAACAGTTTTGATCATCTCGTGATTTTGCGAGGCACAAAGGGCAGTCTGAAGAAATTGAAAGAGGCAGGCTTTAAACTCATCGGTATAACAAACCAGTCGGGCATCGCAAGGGGAATTGTTGATGAAAAGTTCGTGCGACAATCGAATGAATATCTTAAGAAAGAATTGGGAATAGATGATTTTTATTATTGTCCTCACCACCCTGATGAAAAGTGCCCCTGCAGAAAACCAGGACCGATTTTGCTGCTGAAGGCAAGAAACAGGCACCTGATAAATTTAAGAGCTTCCTATGTAATCGGGGATAAAGAATCGGATGTATTGCTTGCCGGAAAAACAGGGGCCACAGGAATACTGTTATCATCAACTCCGCTTTTTGAAAACACAAGCGCTTCTTATATTGCTAAAGATTTAAATGACGCCGTTATCTGGATATTGGCGCATGATAAGGCTGTAGAATGAAAATACTGGTCATAAAACCCAGTTCCCTGGGAGATGTAATTCATGCACTGCCTTTTTTAAAGGCCGTAAAAGACACCTTTCCCAAGGCACAGATAGACTGGGTAATAAGTAAAAATTTAAAAGGTATTTTAGAAGATAATCCCCTCATTAATGAACTTATCATCTTCAATAAGGATGCCTGGAAAAATGTTAAAAACCTTCCCAAAGCCCTCTCGGATATTTCATCTTTAAGAAAAACCCTGAAGTCGAAGCGCTATGATATTGTAGTGGATCTGCAGGGACTTTTAAGAAGCGGACTTATAGCTTATTCTACACCGGCAAATTTAAAGATCGGGTTTGAAGATGCGCGTGAGGGAAGCCGATATTTTTACGACAAAAGAATTTCAGCAAATAAATCTCTTCATGCGGTAGACAAGTGCCTTGAGATTGCACAGGAAATCGGCGCCAAAGTCAGGAAAGCAGATTTCCCTCTACATATAACTCAAACAATAAAGGACAAAACAAAAAAGCTTTTGGGAGATATCGACGAATATGTTGTTATCGTGCCTTCAGCTAGATGGCTTACCAAGAGATGGCCTTCTGAAAATTTTGCTTCGCTTATAAGAAAAATATCAATCCCGTGTGTCATTACCGGCAGTAAAGGGGATAAAGAAATAGCTCAGAAAATAATGGAAGACAGAACACAGACGACAAAAATAAAAAATAAAAATCTTGAAGGGAAAAATAAAATAATTGACTTGTGCGGTAAGACTGATTTAAAAGAACTGACTGCCTTGATTGCCGGCGCAAAGGCAGTGGTCAGCAATGATACCGGTCCATTGCATATTGCAGCGGCCCTTGATATACCTGCAATTGCCATCTTCGGTCCTACGGATCCGTTAAAAACCGGGCCCTACGGATGGCAGACAAACAAAAATTTAAAGGTACTTAAGGCAGATGTCCCGTGCAGTCCGTGCCGCAGAAAAAAATGCGCTGAATTTATTTGCATGCGTCAGGTAAAAGTGAAAACTGTTTTCGACGCATTGAAAGAATATCTGTGAAAGAGCATAAAACTGAAAACACAGGAACCAAATCATGCAAAAAATTCCGGAGATCCCTTTGCCTGGGCTTGATGTTATTCGTTCTGGTTTCTGTCTCCCCTTTCTACGTTGAAGCCGGCCAGCCGGTAAATAAAAGATTTGTTTATTACATATACTGGTCGGGGATAAAGGCAGGTGAGGCGGTATTGGAGTATAACAGCACACCGGAAGGTATAACAATAAAAACTCATGCGACCTCGGCCCCATTAATTTCTCTTTTCTATGAAGTTGACGATATCTCGGAAAGCATTCTTTATCCGGACGGATATCCGAAGAAATTTACTTTAAAGGTGCAGAAGGGACGTCACAAAAGAGATAAGGTCACATACTTCGAAAGAAAAACAGACGGCAAACCCCTGAAAATCATATATCATAATATACTGGATGAAGAAGTTGAGGAGTTCTATTTTGACAATCCCGCATATGATCCCCTGTCAGCCTTTTATGAAATGACAAAGTGGGACCTGAAAATAGGACAGCCTGCATATATTGATATTTTTGACAGCAAAAAACTCTGGAAGACCGAAGTGCAGGTATTGAGGAAAGAAAGGGTCAGTGTGCCTGCCGGTGACTTCGACACAATAGTTATAAAACCTGTTTTAAAATCAGAAGGGATTTTCCCGAAGACCGGAGACATTACTATTTGGGCAACTGATAATGACAAAAAACTCCCTGTACTTTTAAAAAGCAAGGCTGTCATCGGTTATTTTTCGGCTGTGCTGGTAGAAGGAGATTATTAAATACGTTGAGGCTCATTATCTTTAAAAAAAATTTTTCTTGTATGATGATCTCCGTATTTCTGCCCGTCTTTACTTCTAATTTGCCAAAAAGAATATTTCCATATAAAATAATACGTTAATCAGTATTTATCGCTCATCTGAGGAGGTAAAATGAATATATCTGTTATTGGAAGCGGTTATGTCGGACTAATTACAGGTGCATGCTTTGCAGAGTTTGGAATCAATGTCACCTGTGTAGATAATGACACAAAAAAGATCAAGTCATTAAAAAAAGGTATTGTGCCATTTTATGAGCCCGGTCTTGAAGAGTTAATGACTAGAAATATTAAAGCAGGACGTATGCACTTCACCTCAAACATCGCTGATGCCGTGGATTCCTCACTCGTTATTTTTATAGCGGTCGGCACTCCTCCCCGCGGCGACGGCTCTGCAGACATGAAGTATGTTGAAGGCGTTGCAAAAGAAATGGCAAAACACATTAACAGCTATAAAGTAATCGTAACTAAAAGTACTGTCCCGGTAGGCACCGGCGAGAAAGTCCGAAATATTATTTCAAAAAACCTAAAGGAAAATATAGACTTCGATGTTGTTTCCAATCCGGAATTTCTAAGAGAAGGGGCAGGTATAGAGGACTTCATGAGGCCGAACAGAATTGTAATCGGCGCCTCTAGCGATCAGGCAACTGCCATTATGAAAGATCTTTACAGACCTCTTTATCTTATTGAAACCCCTATCGTAATTACGGATGTTAAAACTGCAGAGCTCATCAAATACGCATCTAACGCTTTTCTGGCCACAAAGATTTCTTTTATCAATGAACTCGCCAATCTTTGCGAAGTAGTCGGTGCAAATGTTCAGACAGTTGCAAAGGGAATGGGACTCGACCGCAGAATCGGCCCAAAATTCCTCCACGCAGGACCGGGCTACGGCGGCTCCTGTTTTCCAAAAGACACACTTGCCCTTTTACAGATAGGGAAAGAAAACAACGTCAATATGGGAATTATTTCAGCGACAGTAAAGGCCAATGAATTTCAAAAGGAAAAGGCTGCTGAAAAAATATTAAGCGTATTGGAAAAGCCAAAGGGAAAGACTATATGCGTTCTCGGCCTTTCATTCAAGCCAAATACTAATGACATTAGAGACGCACCCTCCCTTTTCATTATTAACAGGCTTTTAAAGGCAGGGGCCAAAGTCAGGGCATATGATCCGGTAGCAATGCAGGACGCCAAAGAAGTTCTACCGAAAGTTACATTCTGCGAGGATGTGTATGATACAGTAAAAGGAGCTGAGGCAGTGGTTATAGTCACTGAATGGAATCAGTTCAGAAACCTGGATATTAACAGGATAAAGAAGCTTGCAAAAGGTAATTTTTTCTTTGACCTTCGCAACATATATGAGTCTGAGAGATTAACTAAAATAGGTTTCAAGTATTATTCCATCGGAAGGGCGTAATACTTGTCGACTTTTACCTGACCTTGACTTTAAGGGTCAAATTCAACTAAATTATCCGGTATGCGCAAACCATATATTGCAGCAAACTGGAAGATGAATAAAACCATTGAGGAGACTGAAGAGTTCATTAACTCTTTCCTTCCCCTGGTTAAAGACGTTTCGGATGTCGATATTTTGATTGCGCCGCCCTTCACATCTTTAGGAGCAGCATCCAGGCTTCTTAAGTCATCTAATGTAATCCTGGCTGCTCAGAATATCTTTTATGAGGAAAAAGGGGCTTATACCGGTGAAATATCTCCTGGAATGCTCAAGTCCGCCGGATGTTCCAGTGTAATTATCGGACATTCCGAGAGAAGGCAGTATTTTTTTGAAACCGATGATATCGTAAATAAGAAAATTAAGATCGCCAGAAAAAGCAGCCTTGACGTCATTCTCTGTATAGGAGAGTCTTTGGGGGAAAGGGAAGCTAACAAGACATTTGAAGTATTGGACAGGCAGCTTGCCGGTTCTCTGAAAGACATGCCGCTTGATGGGATAACAATCGCTTATGAACCAATCTGGGCCATCGGGACAGGGAAAACCGCCACAAAGGAGCAGGCAAACGAGGCACATACATATATTCGTGAATGGTTGAGGAAGTACAAAGAAGGCGCCGATGCAGTGAGAATACAGTATGGCGGAAGTGTTACTCCCGACAATATCGAATCTCTTATGTCACAGCCTGAAGTGGACGGAGCCCTTGTCGGAGGCGCAAGTCTTAAACCTGACAGTTTTGCCAGGCTTGTATCAGGCGCAAGAATAAAATAAGAAGGAAATTATTATGTATACGGCAATAGTTGTTATTCACTTGATAGTCTGTCTTTTTTTAATCTTCATAATCCTGATTCAGAGCAGTAAAGGCGCTGAAATGGGCGCTGCATTCGGAGGTTCAAGCCAGACCCTTTTCGGCAGCAGAGGAGCTGCAACTTTTCTCAGCAAAATGACAACCGTTGCAGCTATTTTATTCATGCTCACTTCACTTACACTTGCAATTTTCACAATCAAGAAGACTTCTATCATGTCTTCAGTACCAGTTAAGGAATCCCCGGCAAAACCTCTTACTGATAAAGCAACCGGACCTGTTCAGGAACAGCCTGTAGCGCCGGGACAGGGTGAGGTACAAGAAACACCCCCGCAGCCTGCAAAAGAAAAATAGTAATCCGGTTTTAATTATTTTTTAAAAAATTCCCTGATAAGTTTCCAACTCAGTTCCAATTTAAGCGTATGAATCTATGTGCGTGCCTTTTGGATGACAGCATTGAATCTTATTGCCCTCACGGTCATATGTTTTGTTAATTATATCAGGACCCTTTACAACCTCAGCCTGGCGATACGGACTGACAGGAAATTTTATATCTTTTCTATTGATAACTTCATTGTCAGCTACTACTTTACTGTAAGGGGTTACATCAATAACATCTTCCCTCTCTGCCTGAGTACCCTGTCTTCTATATGGAAACTGAGCATTTAACTGAACATCATTAACCGTAAACTTATTGAGCTTTAAACGAAAGAAATTCAGAATATTGAGATTAATAACCGTTGTCATACTATCATCAATTTAATAAACCCCGGCAATTAGGGAGAGTTAATTGAATTAAACCGCTTCGAGATTTTGATGAAAGAGCTTTTTTATTATTATCAGATATGCCGGGTTATTGTTGCCCTTGGAGGTCATATTCCTGATCTCCGGTGAAATTGCCTTTTTGCTTAAATGGTTAAACTTAAGTTTTATATATCCCATCGTTTTCTTAAGTTCCTGATGTTTCATTATACCAAGTCGTGAAAATAATTTAAATACTCTCTCGTTGAAAAATTCTCATCTTAATATTCTGAAATCGGCCTTATATTGATCGCAAACAAACCATTAATCATCTTGATTTTATTGAAAAGACAGGCTCTGTTATTGCTTCGTTCCGGCACTTTGGACACCTGCCGGGTTTCTTCAGTTTTTCTCTTTTCTTAAAAACAAAGCCGCACTTTTTGCATTCTGAAGGTTTAATAATTAGAGTTGACCCTACTCGATTAATCGTTTTTTGGATGTGCTGAAGATGATCAAATACAGCTTTCTCGGGAATCCTGACTGCTCCGGAAATTTCCCTGGCCGAGAGAGGTTGATCCTCAAGGGCGAATATTATTTCCTTCCGCACGGTCTCAAGTCTGTCATCTGGAACAAAAGGTTTTTTTGATTTGCACTTCATGTCAATTGAAAATTATACAATATATATGCTTTTTCAGAAAACTAACTCATGCGTTATATTTACGCCGTTTGAGAATGTTGCCCCATTATAACCAATTCCCTAACTGGATAACCTTCAATATTGGGTCTTTGCGTAAGAGTGTGGGTTAATTCCTGTCTCCCCCTTTGAAAAAGGGGGATGAA
>CAYMUX010000026.1:0-30733 GCA_964393845.1 uncultured Nitrospiraceae bacterium | reverse complement strand
CACCCCTTCGTTTTCCCTCGACAGGTTAGGGGTTCCGGTGAGGAATCCGAAGGGGTGGGATAAGGTACCTTTTAAAGATCTGGGGACTGTCATGCCCGGCAATACACCTCCACGTGAAAAGCCAGAATATTATGGTGACGGTATCGAATGGATTAAGTCAGACAACATCAATACACCTAATCACTTTCTGACCGAAGCGAAAGAAAGGTTGACTTCCGAAGGGCAAAAGGTTGGCCGTATCGTTCCTGAAAAATCAACCTTGGTGACTTGTATCGCAGGAAGCCCTGATTGTATCGGAAACGCCGCGATTGCAGATAGGGCAGTCGCCTTTAACCAACAAATTAATGCTGTTACTTCTTTTGAAGGAGTAAACCCTTATTTTCTCTATGTGCAAATACTCGTTGCAAAGAAGCTTATTCAGAAGCAGTCAACCGACAGTATGAAAGGTATGGTCAATAAGAGAAAGTTTGAGAACATCATATTTCTCAAACCGCCTTATCCACTTCAAGAGAAGTTTGGAAAAGTATTCAATACATTTCATGATGCCTTTCGCAAAAACAACAAGGCGTTGTCTGAAAGTAATAATCTATACGGCACGATTACACAGAAGGCTTTCAGAGGAGAATTGTAACCACGATATGCCTATAGGAGAACAACATGACCAATAACGCTATCTCTAAAAAACATATCTCACCCTTTGAGCGCATCCGGCGCACCAACGACGCGGGTAATGAATACTGGTCCAGCCGGGAGTTTGCTCAGGTACTCGGCTATAGCGATTACCGCAACTTTGAACTGGTCATCAACAAGGCCCGCACTGCCTGCTTTAACAGTGGCCAGCGGATAGACGACCATTTCGTTGATATCACCGAAATGGTGGAAATAGGAAGCGGTGCGAAGCGGGAAATCAAAACCGTTCTACTTTCCCGTTATGCCTATTATCTATAGCAGAACATAGAATAAGGATTATGAGAATTTTGAAAAGCTGGGAATAAGAGCTGGTCTGGAATACGATATGTTATCATATCAATCATGATGGTCATAATGAGTTATACAGGAGGGAGCAAATGTTAAAAACAATCTCAGCCATAAAAGCAAGGCAAAATCTCGGTCAGGTAATGAATGAAGTGGCGCTTAAGGATGATGAATACATTGTAGAAAGGTCCGGAAAGCCGCTTGTGGCGATAATCCCGATTGGGCAATATCAAAGCATGAAAAAAGAGCGGGAAGAGTTTTTTCAGATGGCTGTCGAAATTCAAAGGGGAGTAAAAAAGGCGGCAGGTGAACAAATTGACAAAGAAATTGAAGAAGCTGTGCAGGCTTACAGAAGGGGAGCATCCCGAAAAGCAAAAAGGCCGGCTAAGTGATACGGATCGTTCTGGATGCCAACCAGTTTGTCAGCGCCCTGCTGAAACCCGGCTCTAATTCCGCAAAAATCCTCACCCTGACTCAGGAAGGCAAAATCAGGCTTCTGCTGTCGCATCCGATAATCTCCGAGATAGCTGCTGTTCTTCTGTATCCAAAGATAGTGAAGAGGCATGGCAAAAGCGATGAATATATTACGTCATTTATTGAGAAGGCAAGGTCTGCTGCGATCCTCACAGAGGGGAAACTGAGCATTGACGTCATTAAGGACGATCCGAGCGACAATAAATATCTGACATGCGCAATTGAAGGCGGAGCGGATTTCATCATTTCGGGTGACAAACATCTCAAGGATTTAATATCAGTTAAAGGGATAAAAATAGTCGATCCTGCAACGTTTTTGGAAGTAATAAAAAAGAGGCGAAAAAGTTGAATAAAGATTCAGGAGTATTTTGAGGAGTTGGGGATATGCTAAGCAGTTTTCTATATATAAAATTTACCTGCCACCCTCCACTAATCTCTTTAAACCCTGGATACAGTTTCCTTTCCCCCGACGGCGTAGGCTTACAAACCGAACGCCACTAGATTGAAAAAAAAGGAAAGTTATAAGTATATTAATTGTCCTTATGTGATGATATAATTAAAATTCATGGAGGTTCGATGAGCAAGAAAACTATCACCATTCTTTTTCTATTTTCAATTGTCACTTTAATTGCGGCAGGATTAACCGGCAGAACCACATCAGCTCAAGAAAAAGCGATTGAAAAACCTAAAGATTCATGTATCACATCACAATGCCATGCGAATATGGGGAAGGAAAAATTTGTTCATGGCCCTGTCTCCGCAGGCGAATGTATTGTCTGCCATGGTGAGCTTTCAAAACATAAAGACAAACCTGAAAAAAATAAATTTGGAAAAGTGAAAGACCTTGCCAGGATTTGTTATTCCTGCCATGAAAAATTTAAAGCCAAAAAGTTTATCCACACCCCTGTTGAGGAGGGTGAATGCCTGGCCTGCCACAGTCCTCATGAATCTCCAAATAAGTTTCAGCTGTTAGCCAAAGGAAGCTCTCTCTGTTTTAATTGTCATGATGAAGCTATGGTTGCAGGCGAGTTCGTTCATGGTCCGGCTGCTGTTGGAGGATGCGTGGCATGCCACGATCCTCACACTGCTGATTACGCGAAGAACCTTAAGGAAGAAGGGCCAAGCCTCTGCTATATGTGTCACACTGATAAGGCGGAAGCTATTCATAAGGCGGAGTTCGTTCATAAGCCTGTCTCTGAAAACTGTACCAGCTGCCATAACCCTCACTCCGCCGCAAAACAATTCATGCTGCAATCTCAATCGCCCGCATTATGCCTGGATTGCCATAAAGACAAGAAAGAACAAATAAGCCAGGCAAAGGTTAAACATGGGGCGCTGGAGGCTGAAAGGTCTTGTCTCAATTGCCATGATGCCCATATGTCGAACATTGCAAAGATTCTGTTAATGGAACCCATGGATCTGTGCCTGAGCTGTCATGACAGGGACTACAAAAAGGCTGACGGCACCGTCACTATGGATATGAAAAAGTGGCTGGCGGAAAATACCGACCAGCACGGTCCCATAAAGCAAAAGGACTGTTCCGGATGTCACAATCCTCATGGCTCGGAAAATTTTAGGATATTGAGAAACCCGTATCCTCCGACGTTTTATATTCCCTTTGCAGTGGAAAACTACAACCTTTGTTTTAGCTGCCACGAAAAAACAATCGTTCTCAATCCTGAAACCACAAAACTTACCAACTTCAGGAACGGGAATGAGAACCTTCATTTCAGGCATGTTAATAAGGCGGAGAAGGGCAGGACCTGCCGCGCCTGTCATGAAACTCATGCAAGCAACTTCCCCAAGCACATAAGAGAAGTGGTCCCTTTCGGCGCATGGGACCTTCCTGTAAACTTTCAAAAGACGGATACAGGAGGCAGCTGCACCCCCGGCTGTCATAAAATTAAAAAATACGATAGGGTAAAAAAGGAGATAAACGGATGAAATTTTTTATTCTGGGTCTCGTCATTTTCCTATTATTCACACCTGCATCCGATGCAATAAGTATATCTTATGGTGGAGCTGCGCCTGATTTTTACATTAGCTCGGTTGAGGGAAAAAGTATTTCATTGAAAGAGTATAAAGGGAAAGTAGTTGTTATAATCTTCTGGAGGACTGAGCAGGAACGATCATTGCTTGCCTTGAAGAATGCGAAAGAAATACTGGAAAAATATAAAAGTAAAGGCGTGGAGGTAATCAGCGTAATCGAAGAAAGTGACAATAAAGAAGAGGCCCTGATGATTTTCAAGAATAATGGAATTGACTATCCTTTGCTGATTGATACAGACCGGAGGATATATAGCGATTACGGAGTCAGGGTTTTCCCGACAACCGTAATAATAGACAAGCAGGGCCTGATCGCCTATGATATCCCAAGCCATCCGCTTACGTACAAGACAAAACTCAGAGGTTACATTAAGAAAGCGCTTGGGGAGATAGATGAAAGCGAACTGGAAGAAGTTCTCTCGCCGCACAAAGAGGAAAAAGACAAATCGTTTTTGGAAGCATCAAGGTTGTATAATCTGGCGCTGAAATTCATTGAATCACGAATGCTCGACACGGCAATAGAGACGGCAATAAAGTCTGTCAATGCTGATCCTGAAATGCTGCAATCTCAGATTCTCCTCGGTTTCCTCTATCTTGAAACAAAAGAAACTGATAAAGCACTCCAGGCGTTTAACAAGGCCATTGAGCTTGACCCTAAATCACATGATGCGCAGACAGGCCTGGGCGGAGCGCTCATTTTAAAGGGAGATATTGACAAGGCCATAGAACTTCTTAATTCTGCTGCTGTAGCTAATCCGTATCCTCAGATGACATTCTATGAGCTGGGCAAAGCTTACGAGTTGAAAGGCGAAAAGGACAAGTCAATCGAAATGTACAAGAAGGCCATTGGGAAGCTTATTGATAAAAAAATTCTACCCTCATCAATTTCTAAATGCGAATAAAGATTTTATCCTGTACCGTTTTAGTATTATTTTTTATCTTACGGATTGCAGAAGCTGAGACTGTCACCCTTTATTACCCTCCCGATAAAATAGTTATGGAATTTGACCTTCTGAATATTTCCATGGAAGTACCTCAAGCGTCTGCTGATTTGATCATTGCAAAGGTCAATGACAAAGAAAGGACAAGTATTATCCCCGATAAAAAATATGAGTGTTTTTCCGTTCCGTTAGCGCTTGGCATAAACAGAATAGACATAACCGCCTCAAAAGACGGTAAACAGGTATTCAACACTACGTTAAATGTTTTCAGAAGGTCTGATCTTGTAGGCAATTATATGAAAACACCGGCGGGTTTTAAAAAGGATTATTTTCACATGGGAGATAATTCCCGGTGCAGTGAATGCCATATATTGGAACCGAAGGAGACTGATAAAAAACCTGTAAGCCCGACATCGTTTATCGCTGAGACCTTTGATAAGAAGACAGTTATTCAGGCTACATCCACATGTTACTCATGTCACAACAAAATAGCCTCTTCCCCGTATGTTCACGGCCCTGTAGCCGTATGGAGCTGCCTGAGTTGTCATGACGAAAAATCCGATCCAAAATACTCCGTGAAGAAACCAGATTCGGAAGTATGTTTCGGATGCCATATCGAGCAAAAGACGGATTGGCAGTCAAAGAAGTTCACTCATGGCCCTGTTACGCTCGGTAAATGCGCCATATGCCACAGTCCTCATTCTTCGGAATATCCGGCTAATCTTTATAAATCCACATGGGACCTTTGCGTAACCTGTCATGCTGATAGAGGAAGCGGCAGGCATGTGCTTGGAGACGCATTTTCGACTGAAGGGCATCCGACACGTGACAAGCCCGACCCTGTGAGAATAGGCAAGCAGCTTTCATGCGCGAGCTGCCATAACCCGCATGCATCAAACTTCCCTCATCTTTGGGCTTTTGAAGTTCAGGATATGTTTGATTTGTGCAGGAAATGTCATTTTGATAAGTAAGCCTGAGATTTTCTAATCCGGATAATCCCGTCTTTTATAACAAGTTGATTTACAGATAGATGGTTAACGATATCTGTCATTTATCGTGTGAACTTCCCCCGAAATAGCGGACACACCGAAAGGTTAGGTAGAATATAAACCTTAAGAACCTTGGAGGTGTGAAATGAAAGAGAGTAAAGGGAATAGGAAGTACGACAAGCAGTTTAAGGAAGAAGCAGTAAGACTTGCAATAGATGGAGGACGACAGGTAACTGAAGTAGCCCGTAGCCTTGGGATACATGAGAATCTGTTACGCACATGGAAACGGAAGTATAAGGAAGATCCAGCAGGCAGTTTTCCCGGGAAGGGTCACCTGAAGCCTCAGGATGAAGAGTTCAGGAAGTTGCAGAAAGAAAATGCCAATCTCAAGGAGGATAGGGAAATCCTAAAAAAAGCGTTGGCCATTTTCTCAAAACACCCCAAATGAAATACTGGTTCATGGACCAGCATCGCTCCTCACATGGGGTGCAGAAGATGTGCCGGGTACTTGGCGTATCACGGAGTGGGTATTACGGATGGAAGAGACAACCTCAGAGCAAGAGGCAGAAGGACAATGAGAAAATACTGATGGAGATAAGAGAATCACATAAGAACAGTCAGAAGGTATATGGGAGTCCAAGGATCACCGAGGACTTACAGGCAAATGGAACAAAGTGCAGCGAAAACCGTGTAGCCCGCCTGATGAGGGTCAATGGGATTGTTGCCAAGACAGTAAAGAAGTTCAAGGCGACAACAAATTCGAAGCACAATCTTCCTGTTGCCGAGAATGTTCTGAAACAGAACTTTGTAGCACAAAAGCCCAATACCGTCTGGGTTTCAGATATCACGTATATTTGGACCCTGGAAGGCTGGCTATACCTTGCAGTCATCCTTGATCTATATTCCCGGCAGGTAGTGGGATGGGCCATGAGTGACAGACTGACATCTGATTTTGTAATTAAAGCCTTGTCAGGCCATTGGGCGAAGGACTCCTGGATCATGTTGTATATTTCATTCTGACAGAGGTGTGCAGTATGCAAGCGTTGATTTTCGTGATGTGCTTAACAGCCATGGCTTTATCCAGAGTATGAGCCGGAAGGGTAATTGTTATGACAACGCAGTTGCTGAGAGCTTTTTTCATACGTTAAAGATAGAGCATGTGTATGACCACAGGTATGAAACAAGGGCAGATGCCCGACAGAGTATTTTCGAATATATTGAAATGTTCTATAATCGAACCAGAAGACATTCAGCACTGGGATTTAAATCTCCAGTATTATTTGAAACTGGAGGCTATGGCAGCCTAACTTAACTTTGTGTCCGTTAAATCGGGGGAAGTCCACTTGACACGGAATATTTTATTTGTGCAGTTTTAAAGTTCTATCATGTATACTTTTATATATTATATGTTGAGGTAATGAACTGTTATTGAATTCTCATGATTATAGAGTTAATTATTGATGCAAAAATAATAATTGCAAACAAAGAAAATAGAATTCTTATAACCAATGATAAAGATTTCGGGGAATTGGTTTTTTTACAGAAGAAGCTTTCTACAGGGATAATTCTCTTACGGATCAAAGGACAGAAAGCAGGGAATAAGGTCAGTCGGATTAAAAAACTTTTGCAAAATTACAGCGATAAACTTTCAAGGCATTTTGTTGTTTTAATGAAGAAGAAGTTCAGGTTTATACCTTTGGAGGATATAAAATGACGGAAGAAAAACTGCTTAAGCGGATTGTTGTCAATCCGAAAATAATGCTTGGCAAGCCTGTTATAAAAGGGACAAGGCTGACTGTAGAGATTATTGTTGAGAAGATTGCATATGGAGAGACTATCGAAGACCTTAAGAAGGATTACCCTTTTCTCACTGAAGAGGATATAAGGGCAGCTCTTCTTTACGCCGCCAAAAGACTGGCCCATGAAGAAATATACGCTGCTTAACGTATGCCTTTTTTCGACAACCGTTTTATACAGACGTAATAAATAAGTTTACAAAATCCCCTGCCCCCCTTTGCCATACGGGGTCGATAATGCCCTCTCGTGACTGACGGGATACGATGCAACTCTTCTTTCTTGGATTTAAATCCCTCTAAATTGTTATAATTTTAAATTCGATTCCAAATCAAGGAGACAATTGAAATGAGCAAGATGGACTCGGTGGTAACCGAAAAATATACACTTGACACAAAATTTAAGTTCAGATGTCATAAAGGCATTAAGTGTTTTACCCATTGCTGCAGTGGCATTGAAATCCTTCTGACCCCTTATGACGTTGTGAGATTGAAAAAGAGGTTAGGGATGTCTTCCAATGATTTTCTAGTAACTCATACTATCACGAAAATTGATGAACAATCTTCACATCCTTATGCGATACTCAAAATGAATGACGATGAGCAGCGGAAGTGCCCTTTTGTTACTGATGATGGCTGCACCGTTTACACCGACAGGCCAGCCAATTGCCGTTACTATCCTGTAGGCCAGGGCACTCTCAAGAAAGATGGCAAAGATGGTCCGTACTCTGAAGAGTTTTATTTCTTTATCAAAGAACCGCATTGCTATGGTTTCCATGAAAAACAGCAGTGGACCATAGACTCCTGGCGGAAAGACCAGGAAGTTGATTTATACGATAAGGTCAACCGGGGATGGAAGACGCTTCAGTTGCGGAGAAATCTCATAGGCCAGGCCGAACTGGACCCGCAGAAACAGAACCAGTTTTATATGGCGAGTTATAATCTGGACAAATTCAGGGAATTTATATTCAACAGCAATTTCCTCAATATCTTTGACATTGATAATGAGACCTTGGAAAAGATCAAGACAGATGATATAGAACTTATACAGTTCGGCGTGAAATACATTATATATGTGATGATGATCGATGAATCTTTAACACTCAAGAAGGATGCTGAAAAATATAGAATGGGTAAATGAAATTCTTGCAGTTTTTTCATCTGATTCTGGATTCCGGCTTAAGGACTACCGGAATGACAGACAAGCAGAGTTTAAAAACGGACTCTAAAAAATTATAAATTAGTATATATACGCAAGGAGGATTTATTATGGATTGGGGAATGAGAAATCGTTTGGCACAAATTATTAAACCTGATGGTCACTGTTTCTTCCTTCCAATTGATCACGGATATTTTCTGGGGCCGACCAGTTGCCTGGAGAGACCCGGTGAGACCATCAAACCTATTCTGTCTTATGCTGATGCACTATTTGTTACAAGAGGCGTGGTGCGTAACGCAATAGACCCTGCAAAGTGCAAACCGGTCATTCTCAGAGTCTCCGGAGGTACCAGTGTAATTGGCGAAGACCTGGCCAATGAAGACGTGACCACCTCAGTTGAGGAAGCCCTCCGTTTAAATGCAGTCGCGGTCGGCATGTCGATTTTTGTGGGTAGTAAATATGAAAAGCAGACTCTTACCAACCTTGGTAAACTTGTAAACGAATGCGAAAGATACGGGATACCTGTAATGGCGGTAACCGCTGTTGGAAAAGAGCTTGCAAAAAGGGATGCGCGTTATCTTGCTCTGTGCTCCAGGATTGCGGCAGAGCTGGGCGCAAGGGTTGTTAAAACTTACTGGTGTGAAGATTTTGATAAGGTCACGAACGGCTGTCCGGTGCCTATAGTGATAGCCGGAGGGCCTAAGTGTGAAACAGAGCTTGAGGCTTTTAATTTTGTACATGACGGCATGCAGAAAGGCGCAATAGGGATAAACCTTGGAAGGAATGTATGGCAGCATAAGCATCCTGTTGCAATGATGAAGGCATTACATTCGATTATCCATAAGAAAGCAACTCCAAAAGAGGCTGATGAGATTTTCAGCGAAGAAAAAAATAAGGCCAAGAAGTAGGGGCGAGGTGATCTCGCCCTAAATGGTGGAGTGAAAAAGTAAACTATGCGCGTATTAATGTACTACAACAACAGGGACGTTCGGGTTGAAGAGATACCTGTGCCGAAGATAGGGCAGGGGGAGCTTCTTGTAAAAACTCATGCAACCGGTATATGCGGCAGTGATGTAATGGAATGGTATCGCATCAAGAAAGCTCCGCGTGTGCTCGGGCATGAAATCACAGGTGAGATTGTTGAGGTCGGGGAAGGCGTAAAGAACTACAAAACCGGCGACAGGGTTTTCGTATCACATCATGTCCCATGCAATAATTGTTACTTCTGCCTCAACGGTTCTCATACCGCTTGTGATACATTGCACAAAACGAATTATGATCCTGGAGGTTTTGCCGAATATATCCGTATCCCGCAAATCAATGTTGACAGAGGCGTTTATATTCTGCCGGATGACATGTCATATGAAGAAGGCACATTTATCGAACCTCTTGCCTGCGTAGTGCGCGGACAGAGACTTGCTAGACTAAAGCCGGGACAGACAGTTCTGGTAATCGGCAGCGGTATTTCAGGTCTTATTCACATTGCCCTCGCGCGTGCGCTTGGCGCAGGTAGAATTATCGCCACTGATATTACTGAATATCGCTTGAATGCGGCAAAACGTTTTGGCGCTGATTCAGTGATAAATGCAAAAGACGATGTCCCGAAGCGGCTTCTTGAATTCAATGACGGCAGGCTTGCCGATCTTGTGATTGTCTGCGCAGGGGCGTTGCCTGCATCAACAACTGCATTGAACTGTATAGCCCCCGGAGGCACAGGTTTATTTTTCGCAGTGCCTGAACCGGAGATCAAAGTCCCTGTGCCGATGAACGATATGTGGCGTAATGAAATTACATTGATGACTTCATACGGCGCGGCTCCCAATGATCTTGAAGTCGCTATAAACCTGATAAGCAATCGACGGGTGCAATTAACCGACATGATTACACACAGGTTATCATTCAATGAAGGCGGACTGGGTTTTAAACTCGTGGCTGAAGCCAAAGAATCAATTAAGGTAATATTAGAACCGCAGAGAAAATAGCAGAGAACAGTTGTCAGACTAACAACTAACAACTTTAACTTTCAACATTTAATTTACGTAAAATATTTAATAATCGGGGGTAAAGAATATGTCATTACTCGTTGTAGGTTCTGTTGCATTTGATTCCGTTAAAACACCGTTTGGAGAAGTGGATGAAGTGCTCGGCGGCTCTGCCACGTATTTTTCTACGGCAGCAAGTTATTTTACGGACGTCTCGATAGTCGCGGTTGTGGGCACGGACTTCCCGGACAAGCACCTGAAGTTTTTAAAAAGCCGTAAGATTGACATTGAAGGGATTGAAAGAGCGGAAGGCAAGACGTTCAGGTGGAAGGGTGAATATGGGTATGAATTAAACGAGGCGCGGACTCTTGACACACAGCTTAATGTTTTTCAGTCCTTTAAGCCGAAACTCCCGGAAAGCTACAGGGACAAGAAGGTTGTCTTTCTCGCAAATATAGATCCTGACCTGCAAAGAGATGTTTTAAGCCAGGTCAAAAATCCCAATCTGGTTGCCTGCGATACAATGAACTTTTGGATAGATGGAAAGAAGGACTCTCTTCTGAAGACCCTTAAGCTGGTCGACATACTCCTTATTAATGACGGTGAAGCAAGGGAATTGTCAGGAGAACCCAACCTGGTCAAAGCTGCCAATGTCATACTTTCATATGGCCCGAAGACACTGATTATAAAGCGCGGCGAATACGGGGCGCTTATGTTCAAAGATAATAAAATTTTCGCCGCCCCCGCATATCCCCTTGAGTCCGTATTCGATCCAACCGGCGCGGGAGACTGTTTTGCCGGAGGGTTTATGGGGTATCTGACCAATACAATGAACTTTGAAGAATCAAACATACGAAAGGCCATAATATTCGGGAGTGTCATGGCCTCGTATAATGTCGAAGCATTCAGCCTGGACAAAATAAAAAGCCTTGATTATTCGGAGATTGAAAGCCGCTATCAGGAGTTCAAAAGACTGACTCATTTTGAGGACTTGACGTAGTTGAGGATAGCCTCTGAAATATTTGCCTGACCTGCGATTCGGTATTTTTTACGCCCTTATTGTTGTCAATCAATAAATCGGCATGTTTTTTCTTTTCCGAAATCGGCATCTGGGCGCGCATTCTTTTAATGGCTTCGCTTCTGGAAAATCCTTTTTTGGCAAGTCTCGTTGTTGCGGTATCCCGGTTGCAATAGACGACGATTGTTTTATTGAAATGCCTTGCATAACCTGCCTCAAATAATAAGGGCACTTCAAAAATGATTGTCGCGGACGGTTCCTTGTTTAAGACGTCCGATACGCTCAGCGTAATCATCTTTAATACTTCAGGATGGATTATCTTTTCGACGGCTTTACGTTTATGCGGGTCATTAAAGATGATATCTGCCACAAGTTTTTTATTGATGGAAATGTTTTTCGAATTGCCGAGCAGAATATCTCTGCCGAGGATCTTCGCAATTCTCTTAATTACATCGGGGTGTTCAAGAATATTATGAACAAATTCATCTACATTAAAAGTGAATGCGCCAAATTTATTGAACAGTCGCAACACTGTGGATTTTCCCATTCCGAAATTACCTGTAAGCCCGATGGTCGGCATACTGAAATTATAACAAACTTTGCTTAATACTATCCTTGACTTACGTCTATGAGGTTGATAATATAATCTACTCTGTAGGAAATATAAAGTTCTAACGCAGACTGCTTCTGGACGGAATTTATTCTCCATTAAACAGTGGAATAAAGTAAAATCAAAACCGGATTCGATAGCATTATTCTGCAATTCAGCAATTTTTTCGGAGGTATGATGAAAGTAGCCATAGGTTGTGACCATGCCGGAATGGCAATGAAAAACGAAATAACCCCAATCCTTAAAGAACTTGATATAGAGTGGGAAGATTTCGGCACAAAGAGTGAGGAGTCGTGTGACTACCCGGACTATGGCGAAAGAGTTTCGGAGGCAGTATCAAAAGGCAGAGTGGACAGGGGCATACTCATATGCGGCACCGGGATCGGCATGTCTATTGTCGCTAATAGATTCCCTGGTGTGCGGGCGGCGCTGTGCAGTGAAGATTATTCGGCAAAAATGAGCAGGATGCATAATGATGCGAATTTGCTGGTATTGCCCGGAAGAATTATTGACGGCAAGACTGCCGAAGAAATAGTTAAGGTTTGGTTTAAAACAGACTTTGAAGGCGGCAGGCATCAGAGAAGACTCGACAAAATTAAGGCGATAGAAACAAAGCTAAATAAATAATGAGCATGAACGAACTGAAAAAAAGTGATCCCGAGATATATAACGCAATCGTTAATGAACTTAAGCGTGAACAGGACAAGATTGTCATGATCGCATCCGAGAACTATGCGAGCAAGGCAGTGCTTGAAGCTCAGGGATCGGTATTTACAAATAAATACGCTGAGGGATATCCCAATAAACGTTATTACGGTGGTTGTGAGTACGCTGATATAGTTGAATCTCTGGCTATCGAAAGGGCAAAGAAGCTTTTCGGCGTTGAGCATGTAAATGTTCAGCCCCATTCAGGCACGCAGGCGAATATGGCTGTTTATTTTGCGATGTTGAAGCCGGGAGATAAAATCCTTGGTTTAAGTCTCAGCCACGGCGGACACCTTTCTCATGGGTCGCATGTTAATTTCTCGGGCAGTATCTATAAAACATTTTCTTACGGGGTAGAAAAGAAGACCGGCCTGATTGATTATGATAAAGTGCGGCGAATGGCTAAAAGACACAAGCCAAAACTACTTTTGGCAGGCGCAAGCGCTTATTCGAGAATAATTGACTTTAAGGTTTTATCCGATATTGCAAAAGAGGTCCACGCATATTTTCTTGCCGACATAGCACATATTGCCGGACTGATTGCAACAGGTAATCATCCATCTCCGGTGCCGTACGCTGATTTTGTTACTACTACTACACACAAGACACTTAAAGGGCCGCGGGGCGGAATTATTATGTGCAAGGCTGAATATGCAAAGGCAATAGACAAAATGGTTTTCCCCGGAATACAGGGTGGCCCTCTCATGCATGTTATTGCAGCAAAGGCAGTTGCATTTAAGGAAGCCTTGACACCTGAGTTCAGTCGCTATCAGTTACAAATTATCAAGAACGCAAAAGAATTATCTGATGCCCTTATGAACAAGGGCATTAAAATTATTTCAGGGGGAACTGATACGCACCTGATGCTCATCGATCTTACTGACAAAAAAATTACCGGCAACGATGCTGAAAAAGCCCTTGATCTGGCCGGTATTACAGTAAACAAAAATTCCATCCCTCACGATAAATTGCCTGCCACTGTCACAAGCGGTATAAGGATTGGGACCCCGATAGTTACGAGTAGGCACATGCGGGAACCTGAAATGGTTATAATTGCCGACCTTATCTCAAAAATACTGGATGATCCCAAAAACAATGTAACTATAAAACTTGTAAGAGATAAGGTTAAGTCGCTGTGCAAGAAATTTCCTGTTTATGAGGATATTGAAATTTAAACAATCCCTGATTTATCAGAGCATGACGTATCGAATATTAGTCCTCAAATTTAAAGAAATTCGTTAAAATAAATTGTTATGCGATGTCCTTTCTGCAATCACATTGAAGATAAAGTAATTGATTCAAGGCAAAGCAGGGACGGAGATGTAATTCGTCGGAGACGCGAATGTCTGAAATGCGAAGGACGTTTTACAAGCTACGAAAGGATAGAAAATATCTTACCGCACGTTATCAAAAAAGATAACAGAAGAGAACCTTATGACAGACAAAAAATACTTCAAGGTCTTGAAAAAGCATGTGAAAAGAGACCTGTCAGTGTTGAATCGATAGAAGCATTAGTTATGAGAGTCGAAAAAAATCTTCAGGAATCAAATGAAAAAGAGATACCGAGTTCAGTGCTTGGCGAACAGATAATGGATGGTCTCAAGGAAATCGATGAAGTAGCATATGTAAGATTTGCATCGGTATACAGGCAATTCAAAGATATAAAAGAATTCATGCAGGAAATTAAAGATATTGTTTACAATAAAAAAAAGATATAAAATCTTTCTGACTTAATATACTGATGGATCTTCGCATGTTCAAAGAATTTTACTAAATATCTACTTAAGATTTACTCCAATTGTTCCGACAATAAAAGTACAACAAGTGTCTTACTGTACTGTCTATTACCTTGACAATACACAGTAGAAACGATATATTAAACATAGGAGTTTATCATGTTTGAGAAATTCACGGAAAGAGGCAGAAAAGTAATCATTTATGCACGTGAAGAGGCTGAAAAGCGGCAGAATGACTACCTCGGCACAGAGCATTTACTCCTTGGTCTGCTAAAAGAAGAAGAAAGTCTCCCCATGGTAATTCTGAAGAAGATGGGGCTTTCAGCAGAAGAGTTGAGGATGGAAGTTGAAAGAAACCTTCCCTCCGGATCTAATATTCTTACCTTTGGTGACATTCCATTTACTCCAAGAGCAAAAAAAGTCCTTGAACTTGCTGTTGAAGAGGCAAGGTTACTTGGACACAGCTATATAGGAAGTGAGCACCTCCTTATCGGATTAATCAGGGAAGATGCGGGTATTGCCGGTAAAATACTGAGAAGCCTTGGGGCAAATCTTCTCGGCGTCAGGCAACTTGCAATTAACCTTTCGATGCGAAAAACACAGTCCGGCAGCAAGGAAAAGAAAACTAATACACCGGCTCTTGATGAGTTTGGCAGAGATATAACTCAGCTTGCAAGGGAAGGAAAGCTTGACCCTGTAATAGGCAGAGAAAAAGAAATCGAAAGAGTCTTGCAAATTTTAGGCAGGAGGGTTAAGAATAATCCCGTAATTATAGGGGAATCAGGGGTGGGTAAGACAGCTATAGTAGAAGGGCTTGCACAGAGTATAATTGCTGAAGAAATACCGGAAAATCTTCTTGAAAAAAGAATTGTCAGTCTGGATCTTGGCGCCCTTATCGCAGGCACAAAGTATAGGGGACAGTTTGAGGAAAGACTTAAGCTCGTAATGAAAGAAATTGTCCAGTCCGGCAATATAATCCTTTTTATAGACGAACTGCACACCCTTGTTGGCGCGGGTGCTGCCGAAGGATCAATCGATGCATCGAACATGCTGAAACCTGCCCTTTCCAGAGGCGAAATTCAATGTATTGGTGCCACTACACCTGATGAATTCAGAAAATATATTGAAAAAGACGGAGCTTTTGAGAGGCGTTTCCAACCTATATATCTGCAGCCTCCATCAACTGAGGAGAGCATTCAAATCCTCGATGGATTAAAGACAAGATACGAAGTACATCACAAGGTAAAAGTGAGTGATGAAGCTATTAAAGCATGTGTTACTTTATCAGACCGGTATATCACCGAAAGATATTTGCCTGATAAAGCAATAGACGTTATGGACGAGACCGGTGCAAGGATAAAATTGAAAAGATATACAATGCCACCTGAGCTACGTGAACTTGAGAAAGAGCTTAAACGGCTTAACAAGGAAAAGAATCTTTACATAAAACTCCATGATTTTGAGAAAGGAGCTTCTGTCAAGAATGAAGAGGACAGGGTAAGAAAGCTCTATGATAATCTCAATAAGAAGTGGCGAGAAAACCAGCAGAAAGAAATACCTCTGGTGCTGGATGATGATATTGCATATACAGTTGCCAGGATTACGGGCATCCCTCTGTCAAAGCTTGAGGAAAAAGAATCAGAAAAGCTCTTGCGCATGGAAGATGAACTTCATAACAGGATTGTTGCACAGGATGAGGCAGTAAGGGCTATTGCAAAGGCGATCAGAAGGTCACGCGCCGGTTTAAAATCAAGGACTAGACCTATTGGGTCGTTTTTCTTTCTTGGTCCCACAGGAGTAGGAAAGACCGAGCTTGCAAAGGCGCTTACGGAATTCCTTTTCAATGATGATAAAGCACTCATAAAAATTGATATGTCGGAATATATGGAAAGATTCAATGTGTCCAGATTGACAGGCGCTCCCCCTGGATATGTTGGTTATGAGGAAGGCGGACAACTGACAGAAACAGTTCGCCGGAGGCCATACTCAGTAGTGCTTTTTGATGAGATTGAAAAGGCCCATCCCGATGTGTTCAACATTTTACTGCAAGTGCTTGATGAAGGTGTAATTACAGATAATCTGGGCAGAAAGGTTGATTTTAAAAATACAGTAATAATAATGACATCAAACGTAGGGACAAAGTTCATTGAAAATTCTACACCTCTTGGCTTTCAGAAACAATCTACCAAAAATAATTACAGAAAAATAAAGGATGCAGTACTTGATGAACTGAAGAAAAAGTTTAATCCTGAATTTTTAAATAGAATTGATGAAATTGTGGTTTTTCACCAACTCGAAAAAGAGCACTTAGTGAAAATTGTTAATTTGCTTATTAACGAGCTCAATAAACAGCTCCTTGATCATGATCTTGCTATTGCACTGTCTGATGAAGTGGTTGACTGGTTGATTGATAAAAATTATCAGCCGTCGTACGGCGCCAGGCCGATGAGAAGGGCAATACAAAGACATATTGAAGATCCTCTCTCCGAGGAGATTCTCAGGGGAAAGTTTAAAGAGATAAAAAAAGTAAACGTTATTTTGGAAAACGATTCTCCTGTTTTTATTGAAAGCCAAATCGAAGCGTTTGTTTCTTAAATTAAATCTTTAACCTTCCTGGAAATGCGTTTATTATGTTGCTGCTATTATGCAGTAAATTCTTGCTGGTAAAAGCTATCCACATTATAAATTCGTTTATATTAGACAAGATTCAGACCGCATGATGACCATGAATGGGCAGGTAAAGATTGACATATTTTATTATGTATTATATAGTGTTACGTTCTGCACAATTTTATTTGTGTCTTTTTAAATTTAGGCAATAAAGTTATAAAAATTATGATACTACCACAGTCAATGACAGGTTATGGAAAGGGGACCTCCGGGAATTTTAAGGTCGAAATCCGTTCTTCTAACCACAAAAATCTTGATATACATATTAATATGCCATACTATCTCTTTTCCTATGAACCTGAGATTAAAAAAATAATAAAGAAGACGATTGAGCGGGGACATATCGAAATATTAGTTCCAAAACAGGAAATGGATAATATAAAGTTGAAAGTGAATAAGTCCCTTGCGAGGGAATATTATAATGCCTTTGTATCATTAAGAGATGAGCTTTCTCTTTCCGACAATATAGGAATTGATATGCTTGCATCTCAAAGAGATCTATTCATACTGGATGAGCCTGAGATTGATATATCCGGATTTTACAAGGCCCTCGGAGCAGCGCTGGAAGAATTAAGCAGAACCAGGATAGAAGAGGGGAAAAATCTGATTCATGATATTTCTGAAAGAATAGTTTTCATAAAAGAATATATAGCTAATATTGAACAAAAAAGAGCTGAGTTTACCGCTTCAGCTAGAGAAAAGCTTTATGAGAAACTGAAAGAGTTTCTGGGTGACGCGCAAGTTGACGAGTCACGTCTCATTCAGGAAACCGCTATAATGATTGAAAAATCTGATATCACGGAAGAAATTGTAAGGATAAAGAGTCATCTGAAACATTTTACTGAGGTGTTAAAATCAAATGATTCAGTTGGCAAGAAACTGGATTTCATTATACAGGAGCTGCGCAGGGAGATAAATACAATAGGATCCAAAGCACAGCACTTCGAAATTGCTAACAACGTTGTTGAAGTCAAGCATGAGCTTGAAAAAATAAGAGAACAGGTACAGAATTTACAATAGGATCGAATGAATAAGTCAGTGAATTCTGAGTCAAAGTAATGGTAGTAAGTTTTGAGGTAAGATAATGAAAAAACCCGGTCAGGGAGTAATGCTTATAAATATAGGTTTTGGTAATGTGGTTTCAGCCTCCCGCGTAATAGCGGTGGTTGCCCCCGGTTCATCCCCTATGAAACGGATGCGTGACGAAGCAAGTGAGAGAGGGAAGTTGGTCGACGCAACGCAGGGTCGGAAGACGAGGGCAATAATTGTGACAGATAGTGACCATGTAATTCTTTCCGCGCTTCAGGTTGAAACTATAACACAAAGGTTTTCTGTAGAGTAATAAAGTGGCGGAAACTAAGATCAGAAGTAATCAACAAAATAAAAATAATGGGACATTATTTGTGATATCGGCTCCTTCGGGTGCAGGCAAAACAACACTTTGCCGAAAAATATTAAAGAAAATTCCGGATATCAAACTCTCCGTTTCTTATACTACCAGACAACCGAGAAAGGGAGAGACTAATCATGTTGACTATACATTTATCAGTAAAACAAAATTTATGAGCATGATCGATAAAGGTGAGTTTGCCGAATGGGCGACTGTTCACGGCAACCTCTATGGCACATCATTAAAAAGACTGGAAAAGTTAAATAGGGAAGGTTATGATATAATACTCGACATTGATACTCATGGCGCTATGCAGCTGAAAAAGACCTATGCAAATGCCGTTTACATCTTTATTCTTCCTCCATCAGTAGGAATTCTGGAAGAAAGACTTGTAAATCGTAAGACAGATTCAATAGATGTGATTGCAAAGCGCATTGATAATGCAAAAGCTGAAATTGCTCACTCTGATGATTATGATTATATTGTTGTCAATAACAGTCTTGATAAGGCATATAGAGAACTGGAAAGTATAATTATATCATCGAGACTCAGGACATCAAAGGTTGATCCGAAATGGATAGAAAATGTTTATAATGTTAAATAAAATAATGGAGGTTTTATGGATATAATTTCATTACCGATAGAGTATGACAAAGAAAAAATTGATGGGACTTACAGACTTGTAGTTGCCTCTGTTAAAAGGGCAAAGGCCCTGTCACAGGGGTCCCTTCCTGTAATATCTTCTAAAGCACAGAAAATTACTACACTTGCTATAGAGGAAGTAGCGTCTGGTGCTATACATGTTCTTATAGGAGAAGCGGCCGTCAGGGCATCTGAAGAAGCCAAGAAACTCAGTAATAAACGAATGATGGACGAAGCTCAACAGAAAGAGACAATGCCGGAAGATATGACAGAACTTGAAAAAGATCTAAAAGTTTATCTCAGTGAGAAGAGTGACACAGAACAAAAGAAAACAATTGAGGATATATTTGGGGATAGCTAAACCAGGTGTTGAGAGATCAAAATATCCTTTTGGGAGTTACCGGAAGTATAGCGGCATATAAATCGGTAGATATAGCACGCCGGCTTATAGAGAATGGGGCTCATGTTCAAGTAGTTATGACTGAGGCAGCATGCCGTTTTATTACCTCCTATACATTTGAAGCAATAACCGGCAAACCTGTTTATTCCAACCTTTTCGAAGATCCTTTCAGCCATATAAATCTGTCAAAAGAAGCTCATCTGTTCATTATTGCACCTGCAACCGCCAATACTATTAACAAATTCTCATGCGGAATTGCAGATAACCTCCTGAGTAATCTCTGGCTGACCTATGAAGGACCTGTACTAATCGCGCCTGCAATGAATTCCAGGATGTACCGCAATCCAATAGTAAAAAAACATATCAAGGAACTGAAGAAATCGGGGGTGCAGTTTATTGGTCCGGTATCAGGCAGTCTTGCCTGTGGAGAAGAGGGCGAAGGCCGTATGGTTGAAGTTGCAGAGATTATCGAGGCGGCGGAAGCTGCATTGGCAAATAAGGATATGACAGGACAAAATATTTTAGTAACTGCAGGCCCGACTGTTGAGCCGATAGATCCGGTCAGATTTATCTCAAACCGTTCATCAGGTAAGATGGGCTATGCGATTGCAAAGGCCGCTTTAAGGCGGGGCGCAGACGTTACGCTGATCAGCGGGCCTTCTTCTCTTAACCCCCCCGCGGGCGTCTCTTTTATATCTGTGGAAAGAACGTCGGAGATGGAGGCCGAAGTCTTTAAACATCTAAAAAAAGTGACAGCGGTAATTATGGCTGCGGCCGTATCTGATTATTCACCCTCTGAGACAGCTAAGGTAAAACTTAGGAAAAACGATGAAATGTTTTTGAAATTAAAGAAAAACGCCGACATACTCAGGGAGCTGGGAAAGAAGAAGGGGAATAGGGTCCTTGTCGGATTTGCAGCAGAGTCAGGCAAAGACATAAATAGTGCAAGCACAAAGCTGAAAGAAAAGAATCTTGACCTGATAGTCCTCAATGATATATCTTGTGAAGGCGCCGGATTTGATGTTGACACAAACATCGTTACCATAATTGATAGAAAAGGCAATGTCACCGATTATCCTTTGATGAAGAAGATTGAAGTTGCGGATGTCATTCTTGACACTATGTTGCAAGTGAAGGGGAAGAAAAAATGAAGATACTGATCATTCACGGCCCTAATCTTAATCTCCTCGGCAAGAGGGAGGCCGATGTCTACGGTACCAAGACCCTTGATGAGATCAATAAGCTACTCAAACAGCTTGCGAAGAAATTGAAGGTTGAGCTTGATATCAGGCAGTCTAACCATGAAGGTGAGATTGTTGATTTGATACAAAACTCAAAACAATACGCCGCTCTCCTAATCAATCCCGCCGCCTACACTCATACCAGTATCGCTATCAGAGACGCGATTGCTGCTGTTGAGATACCCACTGTTGAAGTGCATCTGTCAAACATTCACAAGCGCGAGGAATTCAGGCACAAGTCTCTTATTGCTCCTGTCGCGCATGGTCAGATCTCCGGTTTCGGATACGAAAGCTATCTGTTAGGTTTGCGGGCCGCGGTATCCATTGCAGAAAACATTGATAAAAATTAATTGTCTCCTGTCCGTCTAATTAACCTATGAAAAATATTCTACTCATATTACTTACACTCCTTCTACTCCTCTCCAACGCCTTTGCCGCTGAGGTCAGGAACGAGGTCGTCAAACAGGCCGGCAACAGGATGATGTTTGAGTTTGACGTAATTGGAGATGCAGATGAGGAGGCAGAGGTTGAAGTTACGCTGACGATAAACGGTCAGACGTATACAGAAGATAAGCTTCACCTTGAAGGGGATATTGAAAATGTGAAAGTAGGCAAGGGCAGGAAAATATACTGGAACGTGCTTCAGGATTTTCCGAGGGGATTGAATACAACTTTTGACTGGGAGCTTGAGGCAGGTGGAAAGGAATTTAAAGACACGTTTACCGGTATGGAGTTTGTCTTTGTCAAAGGCGGGTGTTATCAGATGGGCTGCGGGGACTGGACAAGCGATTGTTTTAATGATAAGAAGCCTGTGCATGAGGTATGCGTGAACGATTTTTATATTGGGAAGTATGAAGTGACGGTGGGAGAGTTCAGAAAGTTTGTAAATGATACGGGTTATCAGACAGAGGCTGAAAAAGGCGATGGGTGTTATGGCATGGCAGACGACTGGTTATGGGAGAAGAAAAAGAAATACAACTGGCGCAATGTCGGTTTTTCACAAACAGAAAGAGACCCTGTTGTTTGTGTGAGTTGGAATGATACAAACGAATATATCGGATGGTTAAATAAGACGAGCAGTAAAAAATACAGACTTCCTACAGATGCTGAGTGGGAATACTCGGCAAGGAGCGGAGGAAAGAAGGAGAAGTGGGCAGGAACGAGCAATGAATCAGATATTGGAGAGTATGCGTGGTATTCCAGTAATTCAGGAAGCAAGACCCATCCTGTAGGACAGAAGAGTACGAATGGACTTGGGATATATGACATGAGTGGGAATGTCTGGGAATGGGTGCAGAATTTGTATTATTTAGAGAATAGTCCGAACATAGGTATCCAGATGCTTCGCGGTGGTTCCTGGCGGGAGTTTCCGAAGTACATGCATGCATCTGACCGGTGGATATGGTACGATCCATATCTCGGCGGCAACATCGGGTTTCGTCTCCTGAGGACTCAGTAGTTTTACACTTTTCTTTTGCTGGTTCAATCTTGCAGTTTGAACCAGCAGTAGATATGCAATAATTTTCGGTCACTCTATGGTTGGATTTGCTATAATTTAGCATACGTCAGTTGAACGGGAGGATTTATGCATAAAGTAGTAGGTTATATTGAGAGAGATCCGGAGACAGGATTATATGTGGGGATTGTTCCAGGCATACCGGGCGCCCATACTCAGGCCGAAACTCTGGATGAATTACAGAAAAACCTCAGAGAAGTAGTTGAATTATGCCTGGAAGAAATGGACCCTGAAACAAAAAACAATTTGCCGGAGTTTGTTGGAGTTCAGCAGTTTGAGGTTGGAGTTTGAGCAAGCTGCGGCTTGTAGACGCGAAAACTGCCGAGAAATTATTATTCTTACTTGGCTTTGACAGGGTTCGTCAAAAAGGAAGCCATGCATTTTACAGACATCCTGACGGCAGAACAACCACGCTGCCTCATCACAAAGGAAGGATGCTGTCCCGCCCCTTGCTGAGGGAAATTTTGAGAGAAATTGAAATTACTGTTGACGATTACAATAGCCATATAGAAAAGCTGTAAATACAAAAACAGATACCCGGTCAGCGAGTGAAGCGGTTCTCGAATACCGCGTTTCGTGTCCGTCAAATAGGTATAAGAGTGAAAGAGTTGATGGGTAGATGGGTGGAAGCTTTACCCTTATACTCTTCTACCCTTTTACACTTATACTTTATTCGAGAGGAGGGGGATCAATGATCAGGCAAATTATTTTAGTAGCATTATCATTCTTAATTCTTTCATCAACCGCCTCTGCCGGAAAAGGCTCGTCAAAGGTAGGCGTTTTTCCTGCGCCGCCGGATATTTCAGCGACTGTGAAGTTTTCAGAACCTTCCGGCAACAACATCCTTGATGCAGAGGAGAAAGGGAAGATCACTCTGACTCTTGAAAACAAGGGCAAGGGCGATGCCTTTGACGTTGCTGTGGAATTGAGCATTGATAAAAAAATAGATGGCTTGAGCTTTGACAAAAGCATGCCCCTCGGCACTATTGCAGCAGGACAGACATTGAACAAGGAGATTTCACTAACCGCGTCGGAGGACGTTGCAACAGCGGATGTGAAGCTTCAGGTAAACATAAAAGAGGCCAACGGCTTTGACGCTGAGCCGATAAAGTTAGCCTTCAGGACAAAGTCCTTTGAGCCGCCGAAACTCGTTGTCGCCGATACAGGCATTGATGATCAGAGCGGCAATTCAAGGGTGGAGCCTATGGAAAATGTCGAGATGACAGTGAGGATTCAAAACATGGGACACGGCGATGCAAGGAACGTGGCGGTTGATATTGTGACAGGCGAAAATGTCTATATCGGAGGCGGGGGCGTCACTCATTTTAATATAGGCAGTCTGCCTGCCGGTAAATTCAGGGACATTAAATTCATGTTCTACACAAACAAGCGCATCAAAGACGGGGAAAAGATTCCCGTTACGATAAAGATAAACGAGGCGCGGCAGCAGTTCAACATTGCAAAGGCGCTGGACCTTGTGATGAACGCCTATCAGAAAAGCGCGCAGGAGATAATCGTTAAAGCTGTTGAAGAGCCAAAAGGAGAGATACAACTTGCAACAGGATTAAGCATTGACATTGAACAAAACCTGCCGGTTACCAGGACACAAAACAAAGACGCCTTTGCAGTAGTCATCGGCAACTCGGATTACAGGCATGCAAAAAATGTCGACTTCGCCGTCAATGACGCGCGGACAGTAAAAACATATCTTACTGAAGTCCTCGGCTTCAAAGAGGGCAATATCTTCTTCATCACCAATGCGACAAAGGGAGACTTTGAAACTTATTTCGGGACCAGGGACGATCACAAAGGCAAACTCTTCAACCAGGTAAAGCCGGGAAAATCGGATGTGTTTATCTACTATGCCGGACACGGCGCGCCCGGATTGAAAGACAAGAAGGGCTACTTTGTCCCTGTTGATACAGACCCCCAGTATGTTGAAAAAAGCGGGTACTCACTTGACGTCTTTTATGAGAACTTGTCCAGAATTTCCGCAAAGTCTGTAACTGTAGTGATGGACTCATGCTTTTCGG
This sequence comes from uncultured Nitrospiraceae bacterium, assembly GCA_964393845.1. Taxonomy (GTDB): domain Bacteria; phylum Nitrospirota; class Thermodesulfovibrionia; order UBA6902; family UBA6902; genus UBA6902. Next base: position 6,413 of record CAYMUX010000026.1, on the reverse strand, counting down.
GGGCGGATATATACGACAACATCTCCCCGATTGTGCTGGACATTAACAATCCTCTTATCAGTCTGAAAAACGGGGTTGTGATTTCAAGCTCCACAGGCAGTCAGGTGTCAAGCTGGTACAATGAGAAGAAGCATGGCATGTTCACATATTTCTTTCTTAAAGCCATCCATGATAAGAACGCAGATTACGACAAAAACAATGAGCTTACATTCGAAGAGATTTACAAATACATCTCCGACAAAGCAGACGGCGTCCCTTACTACGCCAGAAGCATTCATAATGTGGAACAGACACCGGTCATTCAGGGACAATATCAGGGGAAGGCGCTGGTGAAGTATTAACTCATCTACTCATCTACTCGTTCACTTTTTTTATACTCCGGATAGGCTCGCAATCTGATATAATTGCACATGAACAGAAAAGCCTTTTTAAGAAGACAACTCCAAAAGCAAAAGCTTGACGGACTCCTTCTTACCGACCTTCTTAACGTTAAATATCTCACGGGTTTTACCGGTTCAGCCGGTTATGCCATTATCACCCGGGGAAACGCTATCTTCGTAACTGACTTCCGCTATCAGGAACAATCAAGGCATGAGGTAAAGGGTTTCAAAATTAAAATAGAGCGCGGGGAAAGATCAAGAGAGCTTAAAGAGATACTTGAGGAATTGGGTGTTAAGAAGCTTGGATTTGAAGACCATAATGTTACCTTCATGTTTTACAAAAAGCTGCTGGAAAGAAAGATAAGACTTAAGCCGGTAACCAATATTGTTGAGTCATTACGTATTGTAAAGTCGCATGAGGAATTGTCCTTTATGAAAATTGCCATTAAACGGGCAGAAGCAGCATTCAGAAAGTTGCAGCCGTTTATTAAAGCAGGAACTACTGAACGAAAACTTGCCTTAAAGTTAGAGGAATTACTGAAGCTGGAAGGTTGCAAAAGATTACCCTTTGAAGTTATAGTAGCATCTGGTTTCAGGTCAGCCTTCCCTCATGCCAAGCCTACCGACAGGAGAATAAAAAAGGGCGATCTTGTTGTATTTGATTGGGGAGGCGAATGTGAAGGTTATTATTCAGACATGACAAGAACGATACTTATAAATGACCGGGATATTTCTAAACAGAAGGCGTTGTATTACAATGTGCATGAGGCCCAAAGAAGGGCAATTGAGTCCGTAAGATCAGGTATTAAAGCATCTAAGGTCGATGCTGCTGCAAGGGATTATATCAAGCAGGAAGGATATGATGAATTTTTTGGACACGGCACCGGACACGGGGTGGGACTTGCAGTACACGAGAAGCCTGTAGTATCATGGCGTAGCAAAGAAGATATTAAAGAAAATATGGTGTTCACTATAGAGCCGGGAATATATCTGCCTGGATTTGGCGGAGTAAGGATAGAAGATATGGTAATAGTAAGAAAAAACAGGGCTGAATTATTAACCTCCCTGCCTAAGAAATTAAAAATAATAGAGGTATAATGAATGATATCTACAAGCGAATTTAAAAAGGGCGCCAAGATTGAATATAAAGGGGCACCGCATGAAATAGTTGACTATCAGCATCATAAAATGGGAAGGGGCGGCGCAATAATCAGGACAAAACTGAAAAACCTTATAACCGGCAGTATTTTCGATGATTCATTTAAGGGTGGAGAGAAATTTAATACTCCGAACCTTGAAGAAAAAACAATGCAGTTTCTATATAATGATGATGACCATTATCATTTCATGGATAACGAAAATTTTGAACAAATTCCTTTGACCTCGGAACAGTTAGGGGATGCCAGAAAATTTCTTAAAGAAAATATGGCATTAAAAATATTGTTTTACAGCGGTTCACCAATAGCAGTTGAAGTGCCTATGTTTGTTGAACTGGCAATAGTGAAGACTGATCCTGGTTTCAAAGGTGATACTGCAAGCGGAGGGAGTAAACCTGCTCTTCTCGAATCAGGGATTACAGTCAAAGTGCCTTTTCACTTGAATGAAGGTGACATTATTAAAATTGATACAAGAACATCTGATTATATCGAGAGGGTGAAATAATTGTAGGGGCGGGGTAACCCCGCCCCTACGGTGACAATTAAAAATAATCACAGAGGGAAAAATGGAACTTGATGAAATTAGAAACTTGATAGAATTTTTGCAGGATACTGATATTACAGAGCTTCAGATTGAAAAAGAAGGTTCTAAGCTAAAGATTAAAAGAGAAAAGTTTTTTCCGTCTTTTGAAACGTCACATTCTGTAGTCAAACCTGCTGCCGAAGAAATTAAAGTAACAAAGGAGGAGGCGGTTATAGAACAGAAGTTTGTAACTATTACTTCTCCGATTGTCGGGATATTTCACAGGGCGCCCTCACCTGAATCGCCTCCTTTTGTTGAAGCAGGCAGTTCCGTTAAAAAGGGACAAGTCCTCTGCATTATTGAAGCAATGAAATTAATGAATGAAATTGAGAGTGATACAGATGGCACTATCTCGCAAATTCTCATTGAAAACGGACATCCCGTTGAATACGGAGAGCCTCTTTTCCGTATAGAACCAGCGTCATGAGCTTATTCAAAAAAATTCTCATAGCCAACAGAGGTGAAATTGCATTAAGAATTATTCGTGCATGTCATGAACTTGGCATAAAAACTACTATTGTTTATTCAGAAATAGATAAGAACACCCTGCCTGTCAGAATAGCTGATGAAGCAATTTGTATAGGACCAGCGTCGGCAGCTCAGAGTTATTTAAATATTCCTGCAATTATCAGCGCAGCTGAAATTACAGACGCTGAAGCGATTCATCCCGGATACGGGTTTCTTGCTGAAAACTTCCATTTTGTAGAAGCATGTGCAGCCTCAAGAATAACTTTTATCGGCCCCTCTGCTGAAAACATACGCATAGGCGGAGATAAATCAATGGCCCGCAAGTTAATGAAAAGAAGGGGCATACCGGTTGTTCCCGGCAGTGAAACCCCTGTTTTAACCGAAGACGACGCAATGAAGATATCTAAAACTATAGGGTTTCCCGTCATTTTCAAGGCTTCCGCAGGAGGAGGCGGCAAGGGTATGAGAATTGTGCAGGAAGAAAAAGATTTACAACAGATGTATTACATGGCGCAGAAGGAAGCCCTGGCAGCCTTTGCAAACGGTGATCTGTATATTGAGAAATACATTCCCGATATGAGGCATATAGAAGTCCAGATTCTTGCCGACAACAAAGGCAATATTATCCATCTTGGTGAAAGGGAGTGTTCTATTCAGAGGAGACATCAAAAACTTCTTGAAGAAGCACCCTTCATTTTTGCAGATTCGAAATTCAGGAAAAAAATCGGAGAGCTTGCGATAAAGGCGGCTAAGGCCTTTAAATACAGAAATGCCGGCACTATTGAATTTATTCTTGCTAATGACGGTCAGATTTATTTTATGGAGATAAATACGAGAATTCAGGTCGAACATCCTGTTACCGAGATGATAACTGGAGTTGATATAATCAAGGAACAGATTAAACTTGCGGCAGGAGAGCCTCTGTCTCTAAGACAGCAGAACATTAAATTCTCAGGACATAGCATCGAATGCAGGATAAATGCCGAAGACCCTGAAAGATTCATCCCGTCCCCAGGAAAGATTTCATTGTTCGTCCCTCCGGGGGGAGGAGGAGTCAGGACAGACACTTCCGCTTATTCCGGATGGACGGTGCCGGCACACTATGATTCACTCATCGCAAAATTAATAGTCCACGGGAAAGACAGGAATGAGGCTATAGTCAAAATGCGAAGGGCATTAAATGAATTTATTGTCGATGGTATCAAAACTACAATTCCATTTTTTCTGAAAATACTTGACGATCCCGATTTCATAAAGGGTAACATCAACACACAATTCCTTGAAAGAAAAAATAAAAAAACATAGGATACTGGAAGCCAGGGATTCGGCGATTTGAGTGAGGAAGGCATTTAGAACTTAATAAAAAATCACTTATATCACTAGCGCCTTTTAATGACTTTAAGCAGATCATTCAAAAAAGACCACCCGTTATACCTTATCACCGATACAACAATCGCAGGCCTTTCCCATATTCAAATAGTCCGCATGGCAATAAAGGCCGGTATCAGGACAATTCAATTAAGAGAAAAATATCTTCCTAAAAAAGACATTTACAAAATAGCGATTAGCATTAGAGAGATAACTGAAAAGTATAAAGTAACTTTTATTGTTAACGATTATTTAGACATTGCGCTTGCCGTTAATGCCGATGGTGTTCATCTGGGTCAGCAAGACATGCCGGTTGAAGAAGCAAGGATAATAATGGGGAATAAGAAATTAATCGGCATTTCGACTCACAATTTAAATCAGGCGATTAAGGCACAGGGGTCCGGCGCCGACTATATTGGCTTTGGTCCCATGTTCCATACAGTCACGAAAGATTCCGGACATAACAAGGGAATTAAAGTCTTAAGGAAAATCAGGAAGCATATTGACATTCCGATAGTTGCAATCGGAGGCATAACGTGGGAAAATGTAAATGAGGTCTTGAAAGCCGGGGCAGACGCTACCGCAGTAGTTTCAGGAATTTTGACCGGTAATATTCAGATGAATGTTGAAAAATTTATGGATGCTATTATTTAAGAATACCCACATTCAATGTGGAAGTACAACAAAAGCAGAAGCGACCTCAAGCGGTGTTTTGTAGCCCAGGCATTTTCTGAGCCTGTTGTTAATGATTAATTCGACTTTTGCCACCTGTTTATCCTAAAGTCCGTGCCTTTAGGAAATACCGTCTGACCAGACTATTAACGCTTTAGTTGGTTCCCCTCTGCCACGAGGAAAATCATCCATGGAGGAGGTTTAAACCAGTGATAGAACAAAACAGTTATAAATAAATGAATTACAAACATGAAAACCGGACATTTCTAAATTGGCTTTACATCATTTTTTTATCTGGTAACAAATTAATTTAGATTATGCTATAGTATTATAACTTTTAAAGTTGCATAAGCCTCACAGCTTTAAAGTCTGCGAGGCATTTTTATTTTAATGGAGAGGTAAAAAAATGGGAAAGAAGTTATATGTGGGGAGTATTTCGTTTAATGCATCAGAAGAAGATCTTATCAAACTCTTCTCAACAATCGGAGAAGTAGAGTCAGCCAAGATAATAACTGATGCAAATACCGGTCAGTCAAAAGGTTTTGCCTTTATTGAAATGGCATCAGAGGAGGACGCAAAGAAGGCTATATTGGACTTAAACGGTTCGTCATTTATGGAAAGGGCAATTGTAGTAAATGAAGCGCGACCCAAAGCTCCGAGAGAGAAGAGAGATTTTGGAGGAGCAGGAAGGGGCGGTTTTGACAGGGGTAGAGGCGGTGCAGGCGGTTTTGGTAACAGCAGGGGCGGTAGAGGCAGCGCAGGACCGGGTAAAAAAGGGAGAAGATAAATCATTTTGGAAATTAAAGTCAGAGGAAATAATATAGAAAAAGCAATCAGAGATCTAAAAATCAAGCTTCAGAAAGAAGGCATTTTTAGAGAACTGAAGAGGCGAAGGTATTATGAGAAGCCTTCGGTAAAAGAGAAAAGAAAAAGAATCGAAGCCCGCAAGAAAAGAATGAAGGCTTTTAAATTTAAGGGAGCTTAGTAAAAGAGAATATAAGATATCGAAAGAGACCTATTTAGACTGTTTTTTTCTGCTGTATTTTATATTAACTTCGTAAGAAATGCTTGCATGATCATGATGATGGTCGAAATTCTTACCTTTACAAACCATCTTCCCTTTAAATGATTTTTTATGTTGTTTGATATGTTTGACAATTACAGATGTTAAGTCAAAACCACCTTCTTCACATCCTTTTGTCATACATTCCATTTTAAAATAAGCATAACTTGTAGGAAAGACATTAACTGTCCGCTCCATAAGGATAGGGTTATCCGCATTATGGTAGTAAGTCATGTGAATAACCATACCTAAAACTTGAGGGAAGCAGTCGGAAACCAGTCCAGCATCTAATCTATGCTGCTTTTTCAACTCTATTTTTTTTAGGTGTTCTTGTCTTTGTATCATGATATCTATACGATAGAAAGCAAATTCACTTATTTGAGAAATAAAAAAACCACAAAGTTTATAGCAGTTGTAGCCTTATTTCAGATTTTTATACCATTGAAATTTTAAATAGAATAACAGTTTTCCTTTTAAAAGTCCAATTTATGAGAATGTTACTAGTTTTCGGATTAAACCGGCCTAAGATTTATCATTAAACTGAGCTCTCAGCAATAGAGCGGCCTGAAGAGGGGAGGCCTGGAGACCTCCCTTTTCAAAGCAGATAATCCCATCAGATAATCTCAGTAGAAGCGACACGGACATGTTCTGCGGAGACAACGGGGCACATTTCGATAGCAGCAGCCATAAACGCACCTCTTGCAAGATTATTAGCCCGTCTG
>CAYMUX010000025.1:0-31120 GCA_964393845.1 uncultured Nitrospiraceae bacterium | reverse complement strand
CGAAAACTGCGCCCCCGTCGAAAAAAACGGCGGTTTATAAACAGACACTAACTAGTGGAAATTTTTTTATTTATTTTATAATAAATGTTAATTCAATATGCCAATCGGTTTTTTTATACTAAAAGCTTAAAGCTAATAGCTAACCGCTGATTCAATACGATTCCGTTGTCCACATCTCTTTTCCAAACTTCAAGACCTTATTTCTTCCCGCTTCTTTTGCCTTATACAGCGCTATGTCCGCATATTTAATGGCTTCCCAGAAATTCTGTGTGTCTTTGGGAAATTCGCAGTATCCAATACTGATCGTCTTTTGAATTACTTGTCCCGATGTCTTGACTTTGGTAGTCTCAATCTTTTTTCTAATCCTTTCAGCAACTTCCTCAGCATCTCCGGGTTTTGCGTCATTTACTATAACAAGGAACTCCTCACCGCCAAACCTTATGACCAGGTCTGCGGATCTCGCATTTTTTGAAATAACTTTTGTCGTCTCTTTTAACACGGCATCCCCTGCATCGTGTCCGTATTTGTCGTTGACTTCTTTAAAGAAGTCCAGATCGCACATTAACAACCCGATCTGTCCGCCCTTTCTCATAATGCCCGCTATTAATGTTTCAACATATTCTTCAAGGAATCTCCTGTTGTATAAACCCGTCATCTGATCTCGAACAGAAGATTCCCGCAACTCGCCGGTAAGCCGTTTTGTTTCAATAACTGCCGACGATTCCTTGATATACTGTTCTGCCTTGAGAATTTGCCTTGCTAAGCAGGATGCATTAAGGATCGGTGTCGGCTTTTCGTTCTCTCTACTGGAGAATTTATCAAATTGAAACTGAATCACTCCGCCTATACTGCCTCCGACAATTACAGGGATACAGATATGGAACTTCTCGGGTGCGAGTAAATATTGTTTGCATATTTCGGGATATATAATTGAGGACACGGTATGCCCTGTTTTTTTCGCCCTGCATAAATTACTGTCGATCAATATCTCTTTGTTACAACATATCTCTTCACGGGAATACGGTGTATGGATAATCTCCATGATGTTCTTTCTGTCAGCTGCTTCTAAGATTGAAAAATCATCCAGTCCCAGGTTCTCATAGAAAACCTTTGCCAGGCGGGAATAAACATCTTCAAGACTGTCATCCTCTTCAATAACTTTTTTGAAGGTATTCATATCGTATATTGTTTGCATAAGCACATTAAAATTACTGGAAAGCTCGGCTATCTCGTCTTTTGACCCTATCGTAATCTGCTTTGAGAGGTCGACTTCTCCTTCGGATAATACTTTTATCTGCTCTGTTATTGCCTTTAACGGCTTAGTTATGGACGTTTTTAGAAAATAGCTGAAAAGCGCCAGTAATGATACAGCTAGTATCCCTACAAATATAAACATGACCATTGATTGATTAAGCACCGTATTGATCTTCTCTGTATATTGTTTCTGCAATGCGGATATGCTGGAAGTAAGTTTACTGAGAACAGTCACTGACTGCACAGTAAGGGTGTCATACTCTTTTAGTTTTTTCATAAATAAATCTTTTTCTGCCGGGCTAAGCCCCCCTCTTTCCAGGCCTTTTAATTTTATCGCTATTAACTCATCCAGCAGTTTAATAAGATTATGGTTTTTTGCAAGTACTTCTTCGACATGTTTCACGCTAAGGGCATTATTGATGGGCACTAATTGAAATTCTGCAATCAACTCTCCTGTCAGGTCGGAATAATCTCTAATCTTTCCCCCTTTCAATAGTGAATCAAGAGTTGCTGCAACATGACCGAGGAGGTCTCCGGCGCGCCGGGAATTGTCATTTACTATTTGCACTTCATCATGGATTACTATATTGTGAACAGATACATTTGCCCCCCGGATCTGAATAATCAGTTTTTGGCTTGCCTGAATGTGAGGGATAACCTGTTCCGTCAGCGTCTTGGATGAATCATTCACATATGCCATTGCCCCTAACCCAATCAACGCAATAACGATAAACCAGGCGATTCCACCCCCGGCGAAAAGAAGCAGTTTCTGCCAGATAGGGATATCTGTAAAAGTCATGAAATTCAATATTCGCTTTGGTATTGATTTATTCATCTTATTGGTCCTCTTTTTAACAAATTCATAAAGCACAAATATATATTCTTATATATTTGCTTATCCGTTCGGCTTTTTATGATTTTTTCTTTAGAAAGATGACTCCGTGTTGAGAAGGTGTGCAGAGAGACTTAGATCGATATAAATCTAATAATTTTTTGTATCATAATTAGACTTAATAAAAAAGGGTCGGAAATTATCTTCCGGCCCCCTGACTTTCGAATTTATACAAAAAACAACTAGGTGCGTTTTTTTATTTTTTCAATAGGATTTTTCAAGATAATGACCTCGTCTCTTTTTTGTCCTGTCGAGATAATGTCTATATTTACATTCAGCGTTTCACTTATATAATCAATATAAGCCCTGGCCTGTTTAGGAAGGTCTTTCAGCCTGGTCACCCCTTTTGTGCTCTTATTCCATCCGTCGAGTTCTTTATAAACAGGCTCGCACCCTTCCAATACCGTGGCCTGCTGCGGAAACTCGGTAAACCTGCAGGCCTTGCCCTGCTTGCTGCAACTGCAGCTGTTGGTCGGGTCTTTGTAAGAATATGCCTCGCACACTTTGATTTTATCCAGTCCATCAAGCACATCCAGTTTTGTCAGGGCAATTCCCGTAAAACCGTTTATTCTGGCGGAGTATCTTAAACTCACGGCATCAAGCCAGCCGCATCTTCTGGGCCGCCCAGTCGTTGCCCCGTATTCACCGCCCTTTAACCGCAGGTCCTCTCCCAGTTTGTCCTTCAACTCTGTTGGAAAGGGACCGCTTCCGACACGTGTTGTATATGCCTTAACAATTCCCACAATTCCATCTATACTCCTGGGGCTGACGCCAAGACCTGTACATACTCCGCCTGCACAGGGACTTGATGATGTGACATACGGATATGTCCCGTGGTCGATATCAAGCAGTGTACCCTGCGCCCCTTCAAACAAGACGCTTTTGCCGCTTTCAATTAAATTGTTTGTAAGCACCACTGTGTCAGTAATGAACGTCGCAAGATAGTCTGCATATTTCATATATTCGGAATAAACCGCGTTAGCGCTTATTTTCCGGTTGTTGTATTTCTTTTCGAGGAGAAAATTTATGTCCTCAAGATTTTCCTTTAGTTTTTCCTTAAAGCCTTTACTGTCCAGTAAATCTATCATCCTGATGCCGGCCCTTGACATCTTGTCCACATATGCCGGGCCGATGCCCCTGCCTGTCGTCCCTATTTTCTTATTGCCTTTTGCCTGCTCATGCTTGCCGTCCAGCATATTGTGATAGGGCATGATAACATGGGCGCGCCCGCTTATATGAAGATTCTTTCCAATGCTTATTTTCCTCTGCTTAAGCTCTTCTATCTCTTCTATGAGCGCCTTCGGGTCAATGACTACGCCATTGCCGATAATACAGGTTTTTCCCTTGTGAAGTATACCGGAAGGAATAAGATGAAGTATGAACTGATTATTTTTTATCTTTACCGTATGTCCTGCGTTGTGTCCGCCCTGATAGCGCGCTACAACGTCAGCGCTTTCCGTTAAAAGGTCAACAATCTTGCCTTTCCCCTCGTCACCCCACTGGGCGCCGACAACCACTATATTAGCCATTATTTACTCCTCATCATTTATATGGGTAGGTGTATATGATTTAATGAAAGGACATTGGGCAGTTTCTTGATTTTGGACAGGATATCCTTGGAAACAAGCGCGTCAACGCTTACAACAGAGATAGCCTTGCCCCCCCGGTCTGCTCTTCCGAAATGCATCCTTGCGATATTTATATTATTCTTGCCGAGCAACATTCCTAAATTTCCTATAACGCCCGGTTTGTCATTATTTGACAGCACGAGCAGTTCTCCTTCGGGGATAATTTCAACTGCGAAACCGTCTACTGAAATTATTCTCGGCTCTTTTTTACCGTGCAGGACTCCGGACACCGTGCTTTCTTTTTTACCGGACCTGACTTTAACTACCATCATGCTGTGATAGTTCCCGGCATCATCAGTTGTAATTTCTTTAACTTCAATGCCCCTTTCCTTTGCGATCAGAGGGGCATTTATATAATTAACTGTTTCCTCAAGGATCGGCGTCAGGATGCCTTTCAGGACAGCAATGGTCATGGGCTCCAGATCAAGCTCCGTTACCGTGCCTTTATACTCAATAATAATTTCTTCCATGCTCCCGTCAAAATTCTGCGAAATAAACCCGCCGAGCCTCTCTGCAAGATTTATATATGGCTGCAGAATGGGCAATATGTCCGCCGATACAGATGGAAAATTCACTGCATTTCTTATGGTACCGTACAACAGATAGTCAACTATCTGATTTGATACGGCAATGGCTACATTTTCCTGGGCGTCTTCAGTTGACGCGCCTAAATGAGGTGTACAGATAAAATTATCCAGTTCAAAAAGGGGTGATTCTCCGGGCGGTTCTTTTTCAAAGACATCCAGCGCAGCAGCAGCAACTTTCCCGGATTTAAGCGCATCGTATAGGGCCTTTTCATCAACCACCCCGCCCCTTGATGCATTTATGATCATCACTCCCTTTTTCATCTTGGCTATGCTCTTGTCGCTTATCAGATTTCTGGTTTCATTTGTCAGGGGAATATGATTAGTAATAAAATCGGATTCTTTAAATAATTCATTAAGCCCTACTACCGCGACTCCCAGTGTCTTGGCCTTTTCCTCGCTGAGATACGGGTCGTATGTTATTACTTTCATTCCCATACCCTGCGCCATTTTTGCAACATGGGAGCCGATGTTGCCAAGTCCTATTATGCCGAGCGTTTTATTGTAGAGCTCCACGCCCATAAACTTTTTCTTTTCCCATTTACCCTGCTTCATCGAGGCTGTTGCCTGGGGTATCTTCCTTGCCATGGAGAGAAGCAGCGCCACTGTATGCTCTGCAGTAGTTATTGTGTTTCCTCCCGGGGTATTCATAACAACTATTCCTTGCTTCGTTGCGGCAAGCTTATCAACATTGTCCAGTCCTGATCCTGCCCTGCCGACAACCCTCAACTTTTTGGCAGCGCTTATTATATCGGCCGTTACCTTTGTAGCACTTCTTATGACCAGCGCGTCATATTTGCCGATATCTTTTTTCAGCTCTTCGGGCGTGCGGCCTGTTTTTACATCTACTTCAAGGCCGGCTTTTTCAAGTATTTTTACACCCTTTTCCGATATGTTGTCGCTTACAAGTACTTTCATTTTTTTAACTCTCTTTTTCTAAGATATTTTTGCTAAGCATTATTCTTTTCAAAGTCTCTCATGAATGTTATAAGCGCGTCTACTCCTTCTTCAGGCATGGCATTATAGATACTTGCCCGCATGCCTCCAACGCTGCGATGGCCTTTAAGCGTTACTAATCCGGCGGCCTTTGCCTGCTCAAGAAATTTGCCGTCCAGATCCGGGGTTGCCAGTATAAAAGGCACATTCATCCATGAGCGACAATTCAGATCAACGGGGTTGCTATAGAAATCCGAATTATCAATAGCGGCATAAAGCTTATCAGCTTTACGTTTATTTATCTCAGCCATCACCTTCAGACCGCCCTTATTTTTTATCCATTCAAAGACAAGGCCGGCAATATACCAGCTATATGTAGGAGGAGTATTGTACATTGAGGCTGCTTTGGCATGTATTCCATAACTTAACATCGTGGGCGTGCCTGAAATCACTTCACCAATCAGATCATCTCTTATTATTACAATGGTCAAACCTGCCGGGCCGATATTCTTCTGGGCGCCTGCATATATAACACCGTATCTGGAGACATCAACAGGACGTGACAGAATAGTTGAAGACATGTCGGCAACAAGAGGAACGTCACCGACTTCCGGAATTGAATGAAACTCAACTCCGCCTATCGTCTCATTAGGAGTATAATGAACATATGAGGCATCAGGATTGAGGACCCACTCGGAGCGTGAAGGGATGGTCGTGAATTTTTTCGCTTCACTCGAGGCAGTAATATTTACATTACAGAAAAGTTTTGCCTCTGCAATCGCCTTCTTTGACCAGGCCCCTGTATTTATATAATCCGCGGTATCCTTTCCTCTTAACAGGTTCATTGGAACCATGGCAAACTGGATGGATGCCCCTCCCTGAAGGAAGAGAACTCTGTAATTACCGGGAATCGCCATTATCTCCCTGAGGTCTTTCTCGGATTTTTCAGCAATTGAAATATATTCCTTGCCCCTGTGACTCATCTCCATCACCGACATCCCGCTACCATTCCAGTCTGTCATCTCCGCAGCAGCCTGCTTCATTACATCTGCCGGAAGTATTGCCGGTCCTGCACTGAAATTAAATACTCGCATCATTTATTTACTCCTGTTTTTCTTTAACCAAATATATGTATAAAACCGGCTGAATAATTGTTAATAACCAGTCGTTATATTTAATCCGTCATTTCACCTTGCAATAGCATAAATGCAGTTGCTTATAAACATTTTCTAATATACCTTAAAGCTATCTCTAATAGTATGTTCATTGATTTTTTTAATAGTTATTAACAATAGATTCTCCGAAAATCAGTATGTTATAACGGCACATTACCGCCGTTGAAGCGTATCATTTAAACCACTATTTGTCAAGATAACGGCTAATAATTCTAACATATTATTAACCTCTATTTTTCGTTTCTTTTCGCAAGCATTTACTACTAATTAACATTATTACTAGTTCTATTACTCCTATTGTTTTTAAAGATTAAATAATATAAATAAAAAGAAAGAAGAAAGTGTTTAAAAAATTTTTATTTTTAAAGTAAAAACATTATAATTCTAATCATGAAAGATAAAACTAAACAAACTGTCAGCAATATATTTAAAATCAATCTTGGAGTGAAAAAGACAGAAAGAGTCATAGTCTTTTCAGATCAATATAACAAAAAAATAGCAAAGATTGGAAAACTTGTTACGGAAGAAGGAAAAATATTCACAAATAATATCAAATATATTAAATTTAAACCTACAGGATGCCATGGAATAGAACCTCCTGAAGAAATATGGGAAGAGGCATTTGGAAAACAAGTTTATGAAGAAATAAAGGGGGAAAAATTATTTAAGCCGATCCTTGAAAAAAAAATAACGGAAAGACAATTACAAACAGTAGAAACAATAATACGAAGACATAGAAGTGAAGCTGTAAATATTGTGATAGCTCTATCATATTATTCAACAAGTCACACGAGATTCAGAGATTTACTAAATAGACTATGCGGTGTAAGATATGCCAGCATGCCGCTGTTTGATGACGACATGCTATCAGGGCCGATGACGGTCAATTGGCAAAGAATGCTGGAAAGAACAAAAAAGATATCAAAGAAAGTGAATAATTGTGAATATATAAAAATAGAGTCAGATAACGGCACGTCTATTTTGCTTTCTAAAAGGGGAAGAGAAGCCAAAATGGATACCGGTATTATTACAAAGCCGGGTCAATTCAGCAATTTACCGGCGGGTGAAGTTTACCTGGCCCCGGTTGAAGGCTCAGCCAAGGGAAGACTCGTACTGGAATGGGCGCCTACCAAAAAACTTAAAAGACCGGTAACGCTTCATATTGACAAGGGAGAAGTGATTAAAATAGAGGGCAAGGAAAAATATATTGCTTATCTGGAGGAAAAGTTTTCCGAGAAAAAAGAAAACAGAAATATTGCTGAATTAGGTATAGGCACAAACGATAAGGCATCTCGACCTGATAATATACTTGAATCCGAAAAGATCCTCGGCACTGTCCACATTGCACTTGGGGACAATAGTTCATTTGGAGGGAAAGTAAGAACATCCTTTCATCAGGACTTTATGTTATTTAAACCGACAATAACTTTAATCGGCAAAAGCGGCGTAAAAAGAAAATTGCTAAAAGAAGGAAAATTTTAGTAAAAAGTTAAATAATACCTGACTTGTTTTATGAGTGGTATATTAGTAAATTAATAGAGGAGAAATATATGAATGAAAGCATAGATAATATGGAAACCGTCCAGCAAAAACTGGCAAACCTGGATAACGAAGTTAATACGTTTCTTCAGGTGATAAAGGAAGTTAAAGAGATGAAAGATGCCGCGGGAGTTCTTCATGAAAGATTAATAAATCATGAAGGAGAGATAGAGATTCAAAAAAAAGAGCTGGAAAAATTAACTTCATCCGCAAGCAATTTAATAATTAATATTGAGGAGAAGACTAAAGAAGTAATCTCCGACCTGGGAAAGAAAGCCGATACTCTGGTAAATGAAGTTAAATCGGGGCTCTCTCAAATCAGCAATATATTTGAAAATGGAAATGCACAATTACAGGCTCATCAGATAAATTATGCAGATATTATTTCAAATAAATACGAAGAATTAAAAAATATTTGTGAGACATTAAAGGAAATGATTGAATCTCATGAACAAAAAATGAATGACCTGAAAAATGGCTACTTGACAGCATCAGGCGTTTTTAATAAAATGGACGCCTCGCTCAGCGAAATGAAAAAAACAGTTTATGAATTACAGATGAGGCCATATGAAATTGATAATAAGATAAAAAAGATGGAAGAGCGATTGGAATTATCAATAAATGAAAAATATTCAAGGCAAAAAAACTTTACAATGGTTTTATTGCTGATATTAATAGCAATTATATTTTTCTCCGTTATAGGGTTATATCTTAGGTAATCAATTAGTCAACTACCATCTTAAGCGGCAGTGATAATTGACTGGTAAAAAAAACAAAATAACTTGCCTATGGCAAATAATATAATATATAATAGCTCACTCTCCCACCCCGGGAAGTTATCAACAGCTTATAAACAAATGTTAGTAAATATATTTGCCATCTCACAACGCCTTGGTATCAAATAAAAAGGAATCATGAATACCGAAGAAACCTGGATAAAAACCATTGCAGCCATAGGGGCCAAAGTCGGAGGACAGGCCTTTGATCTGTGGTTTCGGCCGTTGAAACTCGTGCAGTTTCAGGACCAGAATATAGTTCTGGAAGTTCCAAACAAGTTTTTTAAGGAATGGATCGAGGATCATTTCCCCGGTATAATATCCGAGACGATTAAAGAATTCGTAAATAAAGAGGTCTCGGTGAAATTCAGGGTCTTTGATAAAAAGGAAGACCCTGTTATTAAAAAAATCGAAATAAAGCAGGAAAACAGACGGGCTAAACTTGCCGGCAGGGGAATTTTTCTGAACCCGAAATTCACCTTTGATACCTATGTTATCGGTGCAAGCAACCAGTTTGCGCACGCGGCATCAAGGGCGATTGCCGATGCCCCCGGCAAGGCATATAATCCTCTGTTTATATTCGGAGGGGTTGGTTTGGGCAAAACCCATCTTATGAATGCAATCGGCAATAAAATAATAGATCAGCAGAGCAATGTTAAGCTGCTGTATGCTCCGGCAGAGCAGTTTACCAATGAGTTTGTTTATTCCATGAGAAACGACAAAATGGACGAGTTTAAAACAAAATACAGAAATCTGGATATTCTTATCATAGATGATATTCAGTTCATTGCAGGCAAAAGCGGGACACAAGAAGAACTGTTTCACACATTTAATGCCCTGTATGATACCCAGAAACAGATTGTTTTTTCGAGTGACAGGCTGCCAAAGGAGATTTCCCCGATTACTGAAAGACTGCGGTCCAGATTCAGTATGGGACTTATTGCGGACATTCAGATACCTGATGTTGAGACCAAAATGGCGATTCTGGGCAAGAAGTCTGAAATAGAGGGCATAGAGCTCTCGGAAGATGTCAATTTCTTTTTGGCAAGCAAGATAAAATCAAACATCAGGGACCTTGAGGCATGCATGATACGGCTTGGGGCGCATTCCTCCCTGACGGGGAAGGGGATATCCGTAGATATGGCTAAAGATGTCCTGAAGGACATGATTTATGACGAGGAAAAGGCGTTGACTGTAGAGTACGTTCAGAAAACGGTGTGTGAGTACTTCGGACTAAAAGTGCAGGATATAAAGGCCAAAAAGAGGACGAAAGAAATCGCCTTTCCGAGACAGGTTGCAATGTATCTGAGCAAATTTCTCACAGATTCATCTCTGAATGAAATCGGGAAAAACTTCGGGGGCAAGGATCATTCGACAGTCATTCATTCATGCAAGCTCATAGAAGAACGCAGGAAAAACGACGATGAATTTGATAAAAAAATTGAGTATCTGATAAAGAAAATAAAAAGCTATTAGAAATTAATAAACTAACGGTTATATTTATAGCAACAGAAGGCCTTAATCTCAGGAGGACAAGATGAAGCTGAAGATACAAAAAGAAGCGATACAAAATGCGTTGCAGAGCATCCAGGGCATTGTTGACAAAAAAACTACCATGCCGATTCTCAGTCATTTTTTACTGAAAGTCAATAAGACTGCGTCCTTGATGGCTACGGATCTGGATATTGCACTGAAAGGTCCGCTTATGGCAGATATCCTGGAACAGGGGGGGCTATGTATCCCTGCGCGGAAACTTTTTGAAATAGCCAGGGAGGTCGAAGGCGATCTGTTGCTGGAGTCGCAGGACAATAACTGGCTTAAGGTAACATCAGGGAAAAGTACATTTAAGCTAATGGGGCTTCCTGAAGAAGATTTCCCCGCATTACCGGAAGTTACTAAATCGGAGGAGCTGAATATTAAAGCGGAAACGCTTAAGGATATGATCGAGAAGACGATATATGCTACAGGAGAAAGTGATACGAGATATACTCTTAACGGTCTTCTCCTTCACTTCATCCCGAAGAAGAAGGATATTGAATTTAAGGTCGTAGGCACGGATGGGCACAGACTATCCGTTATTTCATCAACCATCGAAGGAACAATCTCTGAAGAGAAAAAACTGATATTGCCCAAAAAGGCGGCCATAGAATTGAAGAAGCTTATTGAAGGCAGCGCTGAGAAGGTATCTGTCTATATTGACAAGAACCACATGTTTTTCAGCATGGACCATATTATTTTGACATCGAGGCTTATAGAAGGGACCTACCCGAACTATGAACAGGTAGTTCCAAAGAACAATGAAAAGAAGGTCGTCGTTGATAAAATGGCTTTTCTAAAGGCCCTCAGGAGGACCTCAATAATGAGCAGGGAGAGGACAAACGCGGTAAGATTTGATCTGGAGGCCGGGAAGATTACCCTGATCTCCATGAATCCCGATGTAGGAGAGGCAAGAGAAGAAATCGCCGCTGAATACAAGGGGGATCAGATATCGATTGGCTATAATGCCCGTTATGTATTGGACATTCTCCAGGCAATGGGAGGGGAAAAGGTCATCATGGAGCTTCAGGAGCCGTTAAGCCCGACACTTTTGTTGTCTCCGGAAAATGAGGGCTATACCTGTGTAGTCATGCCGATGAGACCATAGATTATATGAAATGATAAGTAAGAGATAATTAATGGGACGAGAATTTCTTACTTCCCGCTTCTCATTTCTCACTTTTAAACAGAAAGGAAGTAAATGACAGATAAAGCACAAAATGTAAATTCAGGTGAATATGGCGCGGCTGACATAAAAGTCCTTAAAGGTCTTGACGCTGTCAGAAAAAGGCCCGCCATGTACATCGGGAGCACAAGCGTTGAAGGACTTCATCACCTGGTATATGAGGTGATAGACAACAGCGTTGATGAGGCCCTTGCCGGCTTTTGTGACAAGATCGATGTCACAATTCATCTGGAAGGCAGCATCACCGTTGTCGACAACGGCAGGGGAATTCCTACAGGCAAGCATCCGGGCGATTCCAAAAAGAGAAGCGCCGCTGAAATAGCACTTACAGAGCTCCATGCAGGGGGGAAGTTTGAGAGCAAGGCTTACAAGATTTCGGGAGGCCTGCACGGTGTCGGGGTCTCGGTAGTCAATGCGCTCTCTGAATGGCTTGACCTTGAAATAAAACAAAACGCCGAGGTATGGACACAGCGCTTTGAAAGGGGAATTCCCACAGGACAGCTTACACTTGTGGGAAAGACTAAAAGCAGGGGCACGAAGATAACCTTCAAACCGGATGCCGAGATTTTCGAGACTACGGAATTTAATAATGATACCCTCGTAAACAGGTTTAGGGAACTCGCCTTTCTCAATAAAGGGCTCATTATAAACATAACGGACGAGAGGACCAGTAAAGAAGAGACATTTTTCTATGAGGGCGGCATTGTCTCTTTTGTCGAGCACCTGAATAAAAACAAGAACTGTCTGCATCCAAAACCGATTTACATAGCAAAAGAAAAAGACAGGACGTCAGTAGAAGTAGCGATGCAGTATAACGACAGCTATTCCGAAAACATTTATGCATTTGCGAATAACATCAATACAAAAGAAGGCGGGACACATCTTGCCGGATTCAAGGCCGCGCTTACACGGACAGTCAACAGCTATGCCACATCATCAGGCCTGATCAAGAACGTGAAAGAGTCGATCTCAGGCGATGACACCAGGGAAGGTCTTACCGCTGTCATAAGCGTCAAGCTTCCGGACCCCCAGTTTGAAGGACAGACCAAGACCAAACTCGGCAACAGTGAGGTAAAGGGGCTGGTGGAATCAATGGTAAATGACGCCCTCGGCACTTATTTTGAACAGACCCCTTCGGTAGTAAGGAAGATAATCGAAAAGGCGATCCAGGCGGCAAGGGCCAGGGAAGCCGCAAGAAAAGCAAGGGAGCTTACCAGGAGAAAGGGCGCGCTTGAAGATACAGGGCTTCCGGGAAAGCTTGCAGACTGCGCTGAAAAAGACCCGGAGCTGAGCGAGATATTCATTGTTGAGGGTGAGTCAGCAGGAGGCTCTGCAAAACAGGGCCGTGACAGGCACAACCAGGCAATACTGCCGCTCAAGGGAAAAATCCTGAATGTTGAAAAGGCGCGCTTTGACAAAATGCTCGCCTCCGAGGAGATAAAGATACTAATAACCGCGCTCGGCACCGGCATAGGCACGGAAGATTTCGACATCGAAAAGGCCAGGTATCACAAGATCGTGATCATGACCGACGCCGATGTTGACGGCTCACATATAAGGACCCTGCTCCTGACCTTTTTTTTCAGGCAGATGCCGCAGGTAATTGAGAAAGGTTATCTTTATATAGCGCAGCCGCCCCTTTTTAAGGTGAAAAAGGGTAAAAAGGAAAAATACCTGCAAAATGAAGGCGAGCTTGAGAACATGCTCTTTGAGCTTGCAGCAGATGAAATAGAAATCCACAATGGGAAGCTCCTGGCCGGCGAGGACATAATCCCTTATATAAAGAACCTTTCCAGATTCGAGAAACTCCTTGAGTGGTTTGCCAGAAGAAAGAAAGACACTGCGATAATCAAGGCCCTGCTGCATTATGATTTAAACAAAGATGTGTTAAAGAACATAGACGATGTACAGGCCCTTATCAAGAGACTCAAGGGTGAATTCCCCGATGTGTCCGAAGAAATAAAAGAAGATGAAGAACATCAATCCCACAGGATCGAGTTAAAAAGAGAAGACCTCAAATTAACGATTGACGATGAGTTTCTGACATCCCCGGATTTCAGGGAATTATCGAGTCTCTTTTCCGCACTCAAAGGGCTCGGACATCCCCCTTATAAGGTCAAACACAACAACGACACAACTGAGTTTAAAAGCTCCAGGGACCTGTTTGACTACATATTGTCCATAGCCAAAAAAGGGATCAACATACAGAGATACAAGGGTCTCGGCGAGATGAACCCCCAGCAGCTCTGGGAGACAACCATGCAGCCTGAACAAAGGACTTTACTGAAAGTCACCATTGAGGATTTAGTAAAGGCGCAGGAAATTTTCAGCACCCTTATGGGCGATCAGGTTGAGCCGAGAAAGGAATTCATCGAGAAGCATGCCCTTGAGGTCAGGAATCTGGATATTTAAGGACAGCTCTAAACGACGAGGCCGGGATGTTTGAGCAGCTTGAATTGCCTAAAGACTATTATCGAATTATGATGAATCGCAGCAGGAAACGTAGCTCTCCAAATCCTGGATCTTTACTTTTTGCTCAATAAGTAATGCGTTTACGATATCGCCGAAAGTAATGACACCTATCAACTTATTCTTTTCAAAAACAGGCATATGGCGGCAGTGAGCGGTTGTCATAACACCCATACACTCATCAATGGATTTATCCGGAGTAATACAATATATCTCCCTCGTCATCAATTCTTCGACCAGCACTTCTTTGGAGGATATATCTTTTAAAATTATATTTCGGGCTAAATCTCTCTCGGAAACTATGCCGACGACCTTCTCTCCGTCGATCACTAATAATACCCCGATATTCTTCTCTGCCATAATTTCCATTGCGGTATAGGCAGTATCTTTGGGATATACTGACCAGATTGCAGAACTTTTTGATTGTAAAATATCTTTGATTGTTAACATAGCTTTAATCTCTCCATCTTGTTAGTTCCTCATTTACAAGACCGCTTTATGCGGCGGCTTGCCCGGACGAGGAAGGATAATTACGAAAACGCTTTCGTTTATTATACAAATTAAAATGAATTAAGGCATCATTAACATCAGCGCCGTAGAACAGAAGTTCGAAAGAGCAAAGGACCGTTTCAGCCGTAAAAAAATGTTCACACGATGTTATACTATTCCCCTTATGTATGATCTTCGGGTAAAAACCGGCAGCTGTCTCATTGATTATCTGACTGACCTTGGACACACGCGAACCAAGATCAAGCAGTTGTTGAGACACAGGGCCATTGAGGTGAATGGGAAGGCAGTAAAGGACCCTAGCCATCTTTTGCTTAAGGGGGACATTGTTTCTGTCAGGAAAGACAAAAGAAAACCAGAAATGGTCCCGCCGCTGGGGATCAAGCTCATTTATGAGGACGATGCCGTCATCGTCGCAGAAAAACCCGCCGGCCTGCTTACAATCGCTTCTGAAACAGAAAAGATAAAGACCGCCTATTACCAATTAAACGAATTCCTCAGGCTTCGGGCCCCAGGGTCACGGGAGAGAATATTCATCGTCCACCGGCTGGACCGTGACACATCGGGCTTTATCGTGTTTGCAAAGAGCGAGGAAGTGAAACGGGTCCTCCAAGGTGGCTGGAAAGATGTTGAGAAACGATATTATGCTATTGTTGAGGGCACGCCAGGCAAGAAAGAGGGCGAGATCAAGAGCAGCCTGAGTGAGACGAAGTCACTGAAGGTCTACAGCGACCGGCATTCGGATAAGGCAAAACTTTCCATAACAAAATACCGTGTAATCAAGGGAGGCCGGGAGTACACACTCCTTGATATTCTCCTTGAAACGGGACGGAAGAACCAGATACGCGTCCATCTTGCAGACATCGGCCATCCCGTGGCAGGTGATAAAAAATACGGGGCAAAAACCAATCCGTTCAGGCGTCTCGGACTTCATTCATATCTTCTTTCGTTTAAACATCCGGTCACCGGAGAACTGTTGCGCTTCGAGAGTAAATTACCTGAGGGAATAAAGCTTGCATAACATTATCGCAGAGTAGGGGCATGGCGCGCCATGCCCCTACATCCGTCAACGCCCCCTGCCTGACATCGATAATTAAATGTCGCAAATTGCAATCCTAAAGATTTATACTCAATGACAAATGACAAAAAAACAAAACATTGAACTTAATGATCAGTTCCTTCGCGCCTTCCGTACCATTGAAGATACGGATAGGAATGTATTTATAACGGGAAGGGCGGGAACGGGCAAGTCCACTTTACTTCAGTATTTCAGAGACAGCACGAAAAAGAACATTGCAGTGCTTGCGTCGACCGGTGTCGCAGCAGTAAACGTGAAAGGTCAGACGATCCATTCCTTCTTTAATTTCAGAGTGGATATTACACCGGACACGGCCGGCAAGATCAGGCCGAGGGGCAAAGACTTATACAAAAAGCTCGATGCAATTGTCATTGACGAAATCTCCATGGTGAGGGCGGACCTGCTTGATTGCGTGGATATTTTCCTCAGAAGGCACGGCAGGAAAAAGGCCCGCCCCTTCGGCGGAATACAGATGATCTTTATCGGCGACCTTTATCAGTTGCCGCCGGTTGTGACCTCAAGGGAAAAGGCCCTCTTTACGGAGTATTACAAAAGTCCCTATTTCTTCAGCGCCAGGGTATTTGATGGTGATCTGTTTTCCAGCATGTCCGTTCCTTTTGAAATGGAGTTTATTGAGCTTGAAAAGGTCTACCGTCAAAGAGATGAGCGCTTTCTAGACATCCTCAACAGCATCAGAAACAATACAGTTACTGACGATGATATAAAAGAAATAAACAAGAGATATAATCCCAAATTTGCAGAAAATCCGGGCGATTATTATATTTACCTTACAACGACAAATGCCCTTGCGGAAAAGATAAACCTGGAAAAGCTTTCAGCCCTTAAAGTTAAAGAATACAAATATCAGGGCGTCATTAACGGGGATTTTGAAGCAAGGAACCTTCCGACTGCATTTGATCTCACTCTTAAAGAGGGCGCACAGGTTATGCTCCTTAATAATGATTCACTTGGACGCTGGATAAACGGCAGCATCGGCAGGATTACAGAGATCGATGAGGGCGGGGATGATGCGGATGTCCTTTGGGTGGAGCTCCCTGACGGTGAGGTTGTGGATGTGGTCCCTCACAAATGGGAAATGTTTGAATTCTCCTATGATAAAAAGGCCTCCAGGATACTCTCTGAAAGCGTGGGGTCCTTTACTCAATATCCCCTCAGGCTCGCCTGGGCAGTGACCATTCACAAGTGTCAGGGCATGACTTTTGAAAAAGCGATCATAGACATCGGGAGCGGGACTTTTTCACATGGCCAGCTTTATGTTGCGCTGAGCCGATGCACTACCATTAACGGACTTGTCCTTAAAAGGACCATACATCCTAAAAATGTCCTGCTAGACAGAAGGGTGGTAGGGTTCGTTACAAGGTACCAGTATAAACAGGCAGAAAAACAACTCTCTTTAGAAGAGAGGTTTGCCCTCCTTGATCAGGCAATCAAAGGGAATAAAAAGCTCGATATCGTTTATCTAAAGACAAAAGACGAAAAATCGAAAAGGACGATCATCCCCAGATATGCCGGAGAAATGGAATATCAGGGCAGGAAATTCCCCGGGCTCCAGGCATTCTGCATCAGCAGACAGGACGATAGAGTATTTCATATTGAAAGGATACTCGAGATGAAAATTGTTGACTGAATTATAGTCAGAAGAGGTCCTCTATTGAAAGATACCGTTCACCGGTATCGTAGCAGAACGTAAGAATGCAACTTCCCAGAGGAACTTCTTCTGCCTTTTGCGAGACCGCTGCAAGAGATGCCCCTGAGGAGATGCCTACAAGTATTCCTTCTTCCTTTGCGCATCGCTGAGCATATTTAAAAGCATCTTCTTTTGTAACCTGTATAATTCCATCCAAAAGGTCCCGGTCAAGAATGCCCGGGACAAAACCTGCGCCTATCCCCTGGATGGGGTGTGGACCCGGCTTGCCGCCGCTGAGAACAGGTGAAAGGGCGGGCTCTACTGCAAAGACTTTGAGCTTCGGGAACTCTTTCTTGAGAATCTGTGCGCATCCTGTTATGTGTCCGCCCGTACCGACGCCGGTAATCAAATAATCGATGCCTTCAGGGAAATCCTTTAGAATTTCCTGTGCGGTAAATTTCCTGTGTGCGTCCGTATTGGCTTTGTTTTCGAATTGCTGCGGCATCCACGCATCCGGTATTTCCCGGACCATTTCAGCTGCTTTTTCAATCGCGCCTTTCATGCCCTTCTCTTTTGGCGTCAGGACTAATTCCGCCCCATATGTCGATATCAGCCTGCGGCGCTCGATAGACATTGACTCAGGCATGACAAGGATGAGCTTGTATCCTTTGACTGCCGCAACCATTGCAAGACCTATTCCCGTATTGCCGGAGGTCGGCTCAATGATCACACTGTTTTTATTGATAATGCCCCTGCTCTCCGCATCTTCAATCATTGATAATCCGATGCGGTCCTTGATGCTCCCGCCCGGATTTGAACGCTCCAGCTTCATCCAGACGTTAACATGATCACTGAATAAATTATTAATTTTTACGTGGTCCGTATTGCCGATTGTCTCGAGTATGTTTTTGGCCCTCATATTAACCTCCTAATGATTTACTGCCTGATCAAAGCACATATGCAAAGTATTCTACAGGAACCAACTCTGCAGATACAATGAAAAAATGGGGGCTGCACAAAGGCGGCGGTCGACGTAAAAGAGGGTCTTAGCGTAAGAGTGTGGGTTAATTCCTGTCTCCCCCTTTGAAAAAGGGGGATGAAGGGGGATTTTGAAATAAAATCATTCATCAAAAAATTTCCCCTCGCCCCTCTTTTTCAAAGAGGGGAATCATTCGCCCCCCTGTAACTGAAGGCTTACTTTCTTACTTTCATTTTAATATTATTTCTACTGCGAAAATGTTATAATTTCAGGGCATTAAAACGTTTGATCATCTGCTATAAAAAGCTGTCAGCTTATTGCTCATTACAAGGAGATTAAATGGCGAGATTGTCAATAAATATTGAAGAAGAGATGAAGACTTCTTACATGGATTATGCGATGAGCGTAATCGTGGGAAGGGCGCTGCCGGATGTGAAGGACGGGCTTAAGCCTGTTCAGCGCCGGATACTTTATGCAATGCTCAGGGAGGGACTGACCCCGGGGAAAAAATACTCCAAGTGCGCCGGTGTTGTCGGAGAAGTGCTGAAGAAATATCACCCGCATGGCGACTCCGCCGTATATGATGCACTTGTAAGGCTTGCGCAGGATTTTAATATGCGCTATATGCTTGTTGACGGACAGGGGAACTTCGGCTCCATAGACGGAGACCCTGCAGCAGCCTACCGTTATACCGAAGCGCGCATGACAAAAGTCGCTGAAGAAATGCTCATCGATATTGACAAGGAAACCGTCGATTTTAAGGCTAACTTTGATGAGACTACGCTGGAGCCGATTGTCCTGCCCGCAAAAGTGCCGAATCTCCTTATCAACGGTTCATCCGGGATCGCAGTCGGAATGGCGACCAATATTCCCCCCCACAACCTCGGAGAAGTGGTTGACGGGCTTTTGATGATGCTGGAGAATCCGGACGTCACAATCAAGGAGTTGATGAAAAAGATCAAGGGGCCTGATTTTCCAACAGGCAGTATAATTCACGGGAGAAAAGGGATTATTGATGCCTATCACACAGGCAGGGGGATTGTAAGGAGCCGGGCCAAAGTTGATATTGAAGAACATGCCAAAGGCCGGCGGATTATAGTCACTGAAATTCCCTATCAGGTCAACAAGGCAAGACTCATTGAAAAGATCGCGGAACTTGTACGCCATAAAAAAATTGAAGGACTTTCAGATCTCAGGGATGAATCAAACAGGGAAGGTATGCGGATTGTCATGGAGCTGAAACGCGCCGAGATACCGCAGGTCATTCTTAATCAGCTGTACAAACACACTGCGATGGAGTCTACCTTCGGCATTATCATGCTCGCAATTGTTAATGGCCAGCCCAGGGTGCTGAATCTTTCCCAAATGCTGTCACTCTTCATTCAGCACAGACGCGACGTAACAGTCAGAAAAACAAAATTCGAACTCAGAAAGGCCGAGGAGAAGGCGCATATCCTTGAAGGCCTGAAAATCGCGCTTGATAACCTGGACAATGTTATTAAACTGATCCGCAAATCAACGACCCCTGAAGAGGCCCTTAACGGCCTGATAAGCAGCTTCCAGCTCACAAAGATCCAGGCCCAGGCAATCCTTGATATGAGGCTCCAGAGATTGACGGGACTGGAAAGGGAAAAGATCGTTGAAGATTACACAAACACTATTAAGGAAATCGAGCGGCTTAAATCTATCCTCGCAAGTCCCGAACTCGTGGACAATATAATCAAAGAAGAGCTTATTGACATAAAGAAAAAATATGCCGACAAGAGGCGCACGGAAATAGCGGACGAGGCAGAAGAAATAACCCTTGAAGACCTGATCCAGGAAGAGGAAATGGTGGTGACCATTTCCCATCAGGGGTATATAAAGAGAAATTCCCTGGACCTATACAGGAGCCAGCTCAGGGGCGGGAAGGGCCTTATGGGCATGGAAACAAGGGAAGAGGATTTTGTGGAGGACCTCTTTACAGCCTCAACGCATAATCATGTGCTTTTCTTTACGAACCTCGGACGCCTCCACTGGCTCAAGGTATATCAGATCCCTGAGACCGGCAGGTCGGCAAGAGGTAAGGCGATAGTCAATCTTCTTCAGCTTTTGGATGAAGAGAAGATTGCGGCTGTGTTCCCGATAAAGGAGTTCACAGAGGACAGGTTTCTTATAATGGCGACAAAAAAGGGAGTTATTAAAAAGACGTCGCTTAAGGCCTATAGTAATCCAAGGGCCAAGGGGATAGTGGCGATCAAGATCGACCCGGACGATGAGCTCATCGGCGTCAGGCTCACAGACGGGACGCAGGACATTATACTTAGCACGCGTGAAGGTCTTTCAATACGGTTTAATGAAAAAGACGCAAGAGAGATCGGCAGGGTAGCGCGCGGGGTGAGGGGAATAAGGCTCAAGGGAGAGGACAATGTCGTATCAGTGGGCGTTTTAGATAAAGATACCACATTGCTGACAATAACCGAGAAGGGTTTCGGCAAGAGGACTAAAGCGGAAGAGTACAGGATCCAGAGCAGGGGAGGAAAGGGCGTATTTACCATAAAGGTCACCCCCAAGAACGGCCGTGTAGTCGGCGTGCTTCGCGTAACGAATGATGATGAGATAATAATCATTGCCAGCAGCGGCAAGCTGATACGCCTCAAGGCCTCAAATATAAGGATCATAGGCAGGGCTACACAGGGGGTAAAACTTATAAACCTTGCCGATGAAGACAAGGTCATGAGCATAGCCCGCGTTGCTGAAAAAGACGCTGAAAACGGACAGAGCGGGGAGTTGTTTAAGGAGTAGTAATACAGCACAGAGATGTAGGGGCATGGCGCGCCATGCCCCTACTGTTTTCCCGTCAAACCATCCAACCTATTTTTTATATCTTCCGCACTCTCTTTTAATTTCCACTCTTCATCGCCTAAACGCATATCTTCATCCTGCCTGGCTTGGGCTTTCACTTTTGATTTGGAATTGAGTTCTCTCCTGATCTCGGTACGCCGTGCGGATATTTCGCGCAGTCTTAAATGAATTATTTGCAGGGCATTTCTATAGATCGACATTGCCTGGTTTGCCTGACCATTTTTAGCATATGCATCTCCGAGCCAGGAATAAGTATCGATATAATAATAAATGTCCCCTTTTTCATTTGCCGCTTTTTCTAATTCCTTTATCGCGCGGTCATATTTGTTCTTATCAAGGTATTCTTTCCCCCGTACAAGATGAGACTGCGATGCGCAGGCGGTGATAATGAAGATAAGAAGGATTGATAGAAGATGAGCAGGAAGAATTGTTTTATCTTTTCTCATCTTCAAAACCTCTTATCTTCTTAACTTCTCTCTCAGTATCATATCTGGTCCGGGAGCATGTGTCGGATGATCTTGCCTGCAACCATATAGACAACGGTCTCCGCGATATTTGTGGCGTGGTCGCCGATTCTTTCAAGATATTTTGAAACGTAAGTAATCTTGACCGCCCTCGAAACGGTTGAGGGGTCCTGGGTCATAATGAACATCAGCTCCTTCCAGACCATTTCATTAAGGTCATCCACCTGATCATCCCGCATAATGACATCCTTTGCAAGCTTAACGTCTTCATTTACGAAGGCGTCAATAGTATCACGAACCATACCCTGGGCTATTCTGGACATCCGGGGGATATCTATATACGGTTTTAGTAAAGGTTCCTGATTCAGCTCAAGGGCCCGTTCAGCGATATTAACGGCGTTATCACCGATTCTTTCGAGATCGGTGGTGATCTTCATTGCCGTTGTAATAAATCTGAGGTCTTTCCCCATCGGCTGCTTCAGTGCGAGCAGTCTTATACACTCTTCATCTATTTTTACATCAAAGGTGTTTATTCTCTGTTCTTCTTTTATTACCTGACGGGCCAGGTCGGACTCCCTTTCCACAAGGGATTCCACGGAGCATTTAATAGCTACTTCAACGAGGGCCGCCATTTTTAAAAGCATTTCTTTGAGATGTTCCAGCTCGGCGCTTCGTACTGTCATTATCCAAACCTCCCTGTTATATAATCCCCCGTAAGTTTAGCGGAAGGGGCAGTGAATATCTTTTCAGTCCTGTCGAATTCAATTATCTCTCCAAGATACATGAAGGCTGTGTAATCAGATACCCGCGCAGCTTGCTGCATGTTGTGGGTAACTATTATAATTGTTACCTCTTTTTTTAGCTCAATAAGCAGTTCCTCGATCTTTGAAGTGGCGGTCGGATCAAGCGCAGAAGTGGGTTCATCAAACAGGAGTATTCTGGGGTCTGTGGCGAGCGCCCGTGCTATGCAGAGTCTCTGCTGCTGACCGCCGGAGAGATCGTATGCCGGATTGTGAAGCCTGTCTTTTGCCTCATCCCAAAGCGCCGCTCCGCGCAGGGATTTCTCCACTCTCTCATCGATTACTTGCTCCTTGTTAACCCCTCTTACCCTGAGGCCGTAGGCAACATTTTCATAGATTGATTTGGGAAAGGGGTTTGGTTTCTGAAAGACCATGCTTATCTGCATCCGTATTTCTATCGGGTCTATTTCAGGGGAGATGATATTTACCTTTTCAGGATGAAGAATTATTTCGCCTTCATATTTATTGTGGGGATACAGGTCATGCATGCGGTTAAAGCACCTGAGAAATGTTGTCTTCCCGCAGCCTGACGGGCCTATCAGAGCTGTTACCTTTCTCCGTTCCACGGACAGATTAATGTTCTTCAGGGCGTGTACCTGCCCGTAGTAGAAGTTGAGGTTCTTAGCCTCTGCTTTAATTTCTGTTGCTGTTGATAGTTCCATAGGTTGCTTACTTACAATTATACAAGTTAATATTTCTTGGTCATTCCCGCCTTCACGGGAATGACAATCAAGTATCTAATCCCTATCCCCTGCTTTTCTTACCATTTTATCTTTTTCCTGAATTTATATCTTATATAAATCGCAACGCCGTTCATAAGCAAAGTCATTCCCATTAGAATTATGCCTGCGGCAGCGGCATTCAGTTGAAATCCTTTCTGCGGTCTTGATACCCAGTTGAACATCTGAATAGGCATTACAGTAAAAGGGTTTAAAAGCCATTTGAATGAAATGAACGGGAACTCCGGTGAAACAGGCGCCGCAGGCAGAAAGGCGATGAACGTCAGGGCGCCTACCGTGATAATCGGCGCAGTTTCCCCAATGGCCCTTGAGAGGCCGATGATTATCCCTGTTAATATTCCGCCCGTAGAATAGGGGATGATGTGCCATTTAACTGTCTGCCACTTTGTAGCGCCGAGCGCGTATGATGCCTCCCGTATGGATTGGGGGATAGCACGTATTGCTTCCCTTGTAGCCATGATGACCATCGGCAGTATCAGCAGCGCAAGGGTCAGGCCTCCAGTAAGAACAGTCTCTCCGAATTTAAGAAAATAAACGAACAATCCTAAAGCGAGAAGCCCGTATACTATAGACGGCACTCCCGCAAGGTTTGCTATGTTGATCTCTATCAGATCAGTGAGCCGGTTCCTGCGCGCGTATTCCTCAAGATAGATACCTGCTGCTACGCCGAGCGGGATCGCGGCGCAGGCGGTGACGAGCAGTAAAAGACAGCTCCCGACCCACGCTGAAAGAATGCCCGCCTGTTCTGGAAATCTCGAAGGGAATGAAGTAATAAATTTATAACTCAGGCGCGGGAAACCATCCTTGAACAGATCCGCCATCAATACAAAAAGCAGTGCCAGTCCGACAAATGTCGACAAAAGTCCCACAATCTGGAATATCCAGTTCCAGAATTTATTGATTGCTATCCGTCTTCTGATGTCTGTGTTCTGTGCTCTATGTTCTGTGTTTCGCATTTAATACGCCTCCCGTATCCTCTTCCTCATCCAGAATCCGAGGATGTTGAAACAGAGGGTCATTAAGAACAGCGTCATACCTGCTGCAAAGATCGTTTTATATTCAATGGTGCCGTGCGGCACGTCTCCGAGGCTTACCGCAACGATGTAGGCAGTCAGCGTCTGAACTCCTTCAAGCGGATTTAAGGTAAGATTCGGCATGCCGCCTGCCGCTATCGAGACAACCATGGTCTCGCCTATCGCCCGTGATATTCCGATAATGAATGCCGCGGCTATCCCTGAAAATGCAGACGGTACGACAACATTGAAGGCTGTCTGAAGTTTTGTAGCTCCCATGGCATAAGAGCCTTCCCGTATGTACATGGGTACCGCTATCATGGCATCTTCGCTGACCGAACTAATATACGGAATTATCATGATACCCATGATTATGCCGGGACTCAGCGCATTGAATCCGGGAAGATCGGGTAAAAACTTCTGCAGGAGAGGCGTCAAAAACAGGAGCGCGAAATATCCATAGACAACCGTAGGGACGGCGGCAAGGAGTTCAAGGATCGGCTTTATAATTTCTCGTGCCCTGTGTGGAGCATATTCACTTAAATACACTGCTACCAGCAGTCCAAGCGGAAGCG
Source organism: uncultured Nitrospiraceae bacterium (assembly GCA_964393845.1). Classification (GTDB taxonomy): domain Bacteria; phylum Nitrospirota; class Thermodesulfovibrionia; order UBA6902; family UBA6902; genus UBA6902. The sequence goes on along the minus strand of CAYMUX010000025.1, from coordinate 6,497 downwards.
CTACTATAAGCGCAATACCCGTGGTTAACAGAGTTCCTGTAACGAGCGGAAGGATCCCGAATTTCGGTTCTGCAAAGAGAGGCATCCATTCTTTCCCCGTGAGAAACGTAATTATTGAAACCTCTCTGAAAAAGCCGTAAGATTCATAGCAGAGGATAAATACGATGCTGACGGTAATGAGTATCGAAGAAAGTGCGCTCAAAAACAGCATCGCCTCTATAACCCCTTCCCGAATTTTCTGCGGTGTATATTTTTTCATGACACTTATATAGTATCCATAATTATTATTACGGGAATATTACGGCAATGTTACATCTTTGTTACAACAGATTTTATCATAAAAAAGGGCATCCCGGAACAGAAGGACGCCCTTCTCAGTAAGAAGCATAGTGCTTACTTTTTTGTCTCTTCCATTTTCAGCAAGTCTTCTATCTTCAGTCCTACCTTCTCTTCACCCGCAAACATACTGCCGGTTTTCTTTTGAGCAAATCTCTCGTCAGCGAGTTTGTATGCGTTTGAAGGAAGCGGTATGTACCCGACCTCTTTGGTGAGCTTCGATGCATTTCTTAAATAAAACTCAACAAATTCCCGGACTTCAGGTTTTGTTTCAGCGGATTTCTTGCTTACATAGATAAACAGCGGTCTTGACAGTGGTGCATATGTACCGTCCATGACAGTCTTTTCAGAGGGAAGCACGGCTCCTTTCCCGCCATCAACGGGGATAAGTTTTAACTTATCCTTGTTTTCCTCATAATAGGCAAGGCCAAAATACCCGATAGCATTTTTATCTCCTGAAATTCCCTGAACCAGGACGTTGTCATCCTCGCTTGCGGTGTAATCGCCTCTTGATGCCTTTGATTTGCCGTTGATTGCCTCCGTGAAGTAGTCAAAGGTACCGGAATCAACACCGGGGCCGAAGAGCTTTAAGGAAGCATCCGGCCATTCCGGTCTTACCTGGTTCCACTTTGTGACTGTTCCCTGTGCCGCCGGTTCCCACATCTTCTTCAGATCGGCGACTGTCAGCGAATTCACCCAGTTGTTCTTCTTGCTTACTATGACTGCAAGTCCGTCATATGCAACGGGCAGCTCAATATATTCAATGCCCTGTTCTTTACATACGTCAATCTCTTTTTTTAGTATGGGTCTTGAGGCATCGGCTATGTCGGTTTCACCCCGGCAGAACTTTTTAAAGCCGCCGCCTGTGCCTGAAATTCCAACCGTCACTTTAATCTCTCCACGGTTTACTTTCTGAAACTCCTCTGCAACTGCTTCGGTTATCGGATACACCGTGCTCGAACCATCGATTCGGATGACCTTGTCTTCTGCCTTTGCATGGGTTATAAAAATCATTGTCACAACCATGAGGGCGATTATGCCCATCGAAACTTTTCTGATCATTTTTTCTCCTTTATTGAATTTGTTAATTATTTTTTGTGTTTGAGTTAAGGCTGCTTTCTTTGCTTCACCTCCTTTTCTGAGTGAATCCACTTGTTATTGAACTTTAACAAGTTAATGTTACAAGAATATTAAGGGGATGTTAAATTATGAAGAAGGATAGCGCATCCCGATGCATACTTCAGGAACAATTTCTTTTATGCAACCATTTCTGTATTACTCTGACATTCGCCGTCTGAGTCACACGGAACTTCACGGATTATCCGGATCATGTAAAATCCGCCTGCTTCACTGACAGCGGTTTTATACCCTAACAGAATTTCAGCGAAACCTTTGATTGCCATGCTCTTTTCATGTTCGTGTGAGTCGACAAAAACGTTCACTTCCTCAAGACTTTCATTCGCATTCATTGCATCTCTCAGTTGCACAAAGGCTTCTTTGTAAGGAATACCTCTCATATCAATAATCATTGTCATCCTCCTTTTATTAACTTTTTATCGTTCTATTCATCATTAGTCGCTCAGATAAGATGTGCTTGATATAAAGATATCAGAGGCATGTTAAAACAATATTAAAATCATATTAATTTCGGATGAAATCATACGTATGCATCCGCAATCACCGGACTTCCGTTTTTGTTAATACGATCATTTCCCCCTCCCTTGCAGAGTGAGATGTTGCAGTTCTTCGCTTGATGCCAGGTCTTTTATATATGCTTTAATATCTATTACGGACGGATCATATGTTATGGTTACGCTGCCGGTCAGTGGATTTGAGCTGATATCTTTTATGCCTTCAGGCCGATTATCGGCAGATATTTTCTCCGCAAGGGCTTTCAGTTCTGTCATCGTCATCGCTTTCAGCAGAGGTATTTGTAGTCTGATTCTTCCATGTATGTGATGCTTGACGGTGTAAGAAATCATTTCCCTCTCATAACTATCCGCTTCTTTATAATTGTAATCAAGCGTCATCAATACGGTATCAAGTTTATTGTTACATCGTTATAACAGCAGTGTTACATTTCAGTGAAAAGTAGGCATGTAATGAAAGATTCTATAGACGCGCTGTTTCGGCGGTGTTAGACTTCTTTATAAATATACAAGAATCATTGGAGGCATTATGGGATTACTTGATAATGGCTTAAAAGGAAATGTTTTGACCGGGCTTGCAATCGGAATCGGCGGCGCGATATTAGCCCCGGTAGTGCTCCCTGCATTAGCAGGGGTGGCAAAGCCTCTGCTCAAAGCCGCCATCAAGGGCGGTCTTGTTCTCTATGAGAAGGGGAAAGAGACTTTTGCCGAGCTGAGTGAAGTCACGGAAGATATCATTGCGGAGGCCAAATCTGAAATGGCTGAAGTCCATAACGAAGCTGTACATGCCCCATCTCCTGAAGGAGAGGCGGGGGCATGACATGCCGGTTGCTTTTGTAAGTCATCAGACAGGAACCCGGCTCAGGATTAAAGTGCCTTCAAAGAGAAAGGATGTAAATTTTCTTTCTAGCCTTTCAACAGAGATATCCGGGATTGACGGAGTAAAAAATGTTGAGGTCAACAAGCTTACGGGCAGCATATTGATCCATCATTCACATGATCCCGCTGGCATTGTTGAAACGATAAAAGCAAATAAGCTTCTTACATTTGCAGGCCGGCGATTTGCCCGCACACATCTTCACCGGAGGGTCAACGATGCATTCAAGGAGGCGGATGTTACTATCCGTGATCTTACAGGGAACGAACTGGATGTCAGCGGGGCTGCGGTCCTTACGCTTATCGGCGTGGGAATATACCAGGTATGGAGAGGAAATGTCGCTGCAATCCCCTGGTACGCAGCTGGATGGTACGCCCTTAATATTTTCCTTAAATCGAATTCTGATAAAGAGCCATCCGCCTGATTTAACAGGAAGTTAGCCGGACAGTCACGATTCTGTAAAGGGTGTTTATTTATTATGATGTATCTAATGTTTTTAACTACGTAAACCAGTCGATTCATTTCGATGCGTTAAAAGAGGAGGTCTACTATGACTAATGAGCAAGCAATAAGTGAAGAGAACTTTCAGGAAGGTATCGGCAGGGCCGGTTCTGCTGTCAAAGACGGCGTCATCAGCAGCCTTAAAGGGATCAATGAGATCGAGGCTGAGATCGTAACTCTTGTTCGGAGCACTGTGTCCAATGCGCTCCGTGCATCGGGTGAGGTAGCAACGGAGAGCGTCAACATCGCACGAGATGTTGTAAGGGGCGCTATTCAGGCAACTGAAGAAGTGGGCACAGGGCTCATACTGAGCACCAAAAGCGTTGCAAAGGGAATAGTCATGGGTGTGAGTGACGTCGGGGGAGACGTAATTACCGTTTCCAGCCAGACAGTAAAAGGCGCTGTAAAGGGAGCTGCAGATATAGGCGCAGATGTGGCCCTCGTGGCGCGGCGGGCAGTTGACGGCGTTATCGAAGCAAGCAAGGAGGTCGGCGCAAATGCGGGTGATGTCGCAGTATCAGCGGTAAACGGCGCTATGGAAGCAGCAGGGTCTATCGGCAACACGGCAGTGCGCTCAGTCAGGGACATGCTTGTGGGCGTGGTTGAAGGAGTAAAGGAAGTTGCAAACGCCGCGCTCCCGAAACCACGACGGACTGAAACTGCCGCATCCGCCGAGACTGCTGCCCCGGCGGAGGTTACAACCAGGACACGGAGCAAACGGAGTGAATAAATAGTGTGGTTCACACCGTTCACAATTCAGTAAAAGGCCGGGTCAGATTTAAGGTTGAAGGGCTTTACAGAAAAGATCCGCTCAGGACAAAAATTGAAGAGGCGCTATGTCTTCATCCGGGCATAACAGGCTTTTCCGCAAATGTCCTGACCGGGAGCGTCATTGTCAATTTCAACTCAGGTAATACCGCTGAAATAATAAGCAGTGTTATCGAAATTGCGGTAAAAAAATATAACGGCAATAATCATACTTCCGCCAGAGGATCACGCTCAGTACAAGAATCCACCAGCCTGATCGCATCAGTCAATAGATCAGCAGGAAGTCATACTGCACCGGACAGGAAACTGAACAAAAGCCGACATCAGGTCCGCAAGAGCGTCATCCATGCTGAAGACCAGCCTCAAGTGCAATGGCACCTGAAAAGCTCCGGTGAAGCGCTTGATTCAGCGGGTGTAATGCCGGCAGCAGGGCTTTCAGGAAACACCGCGTCTGAGCGGTTAAGGAAGTTCGGGCCAAACCTGCTCCCCGAATCCGTTCCCCGTTCCGGACTCAGCATTTTTTTTGACCAGTTCAAGTCCCTTCCGGTCGCCCTTCTTGGCGTAGCGGCAGGCGTGTCCATAGCTACAGGAGGAATTGCTGACGCGCTCGTTATTGCTGGAGTGATTGTCATTAACGGGGTCATAGGCTATACAACGGAGACACAGGCGGAAAAGACCATCCATTCCCTCAAAAGTCTGGTGAGACCGTCTACTTTATGCATTAGAGACGGAGCGCTGAATAATTTATCAGCAGAGAGTATAGTCCCCGGTGATATTCTTCTGCTGAAGCCGGGCAGTTACATAGCAGCGGACGCGCGGCTTATCGAATCGCATCATCTGAGCGTCGATGAATCAGCGCTTACCGGTGAGAGCATGCCGGTCATAAAAAGCGTTCAGACCCTCACTGAAGGTGATGTCCCGCTTGCGGACAGGATGAATATGGTCTATATGGGCACGCTTGTGACCGGGGGGCAGGGACTTGCAGTTGTAACAGCAACCGGCAAATTTACAGAGATCGGTAAAATACAGACGCTTGTAGGCAATGCACGGCCTCCTGAGACGCCGATGGAACGGCAGCTTGACAGGTTGGGTACACAGCTTGTTTTTATCAGCGGCGCTGTATGCGGTCTTGTCTTTCTTATCGGATTGCTCAGGGGGTACGGATTCCTGCAGATGCTCAAGACGTCTATTTCACTTGCCGTAGCCGCAGTGCCGGAGGGATTGCCCACGGTTGCGACTACAACACTGGCGCTCGGCATCAGGAATATGAGAAAACACAATGTCCTTATCCGTCACCTTGACGCGGTAGAGACGCTCGGTTCGGTGCAGACCATCTGTCTTGACAAGACAGGGACCATTACCCTGAACAAAATGACCGTTACCTCCATGTTTCTCGGGATGAAAAGGTTAAAGGTCTCTGACGGGAGATTCAGAAACAGCGACTCTGATATTAATCCGTATGAGTGCGATGAGCTTCTGAGGCTCATTCATATCTCATGTCTCTGTAATGAAAGCGACGTCTCTAATGAAAACGGTGAATTATTACTCAGGGGCTCATCAACCGAGAATGCCCTTTTGCAGGTGGCGATAAGCACAGGCGTTCAGGTGCCTGAGCTCCGGGACAAATTCCCTCTCAGGACAATACGCCACAGGTCTGAAAACAGCAATATTATGGTCACTGTTCACGATATTCATCCTAACGACTCACACGACCGCAAGGCTACCATATTCGCCGTAAAAGGCAGCCCCCAGGATGTCCTGTCAATCTGTATATGGCACATGCAGGACGGTCGAAAGCTCCCTCTCACGGCAGAAAGCAGGGAAGCAATACAGATCGAAAATGAGCGAATGGCCGGAGAAGCATTACGAGTGCTTGGATTTGCCTATGCATATTCCGATGAATTAAATGAAATGTCAGACATGCAGGATGTCTCGGATAAAGCGCTCGATTCCATGAATTTTGTCTGGCTCGGTCTTTCCGGAATGATGGACCCTGTAAGAAACGGTGTAAAGAAGCTTATAGGCATGTTTCATGTGGCGGGAATTGATACAGTCATGATCACCGGAGACCAGGGCCCGACCGCATACTCCATCGGCAAAGAACTGAACCTCAGCAAGGGCGGGCAGCTCGAAATACTCGATTCGACACATCTGAACAGCCTCGATCCGGATGTCATGAAGGCGCTGGCTGAAAAGGTGCATGTATTTGCGCGCGTAAGCCCTGCCAATAAGCTCCAGATCGTCCAGTCGCTTCAGTCCTCAGGCAGGGTTGTGGCAATGACAGGGGACGGCATCAATGACGGACCGGCCCTTAAGGCGGCTGACATCGGCATTGCAATGGGGCACACCGGCACTGATGTAGCGCG
>CAYMUX010000024.1:0-31224 GCA_964393845.1 uncultured Nitrospiraceae bacterium | reverse complement strand
AAGGGGGATTTTATGAATAATTTCTTTTGAAAATCTCCCCTAACCCCTCTTTGCCAAAGAGGGGAATACTGATTGAATTTTTTGAATTAACAATGAAGATAGCAAACATAGTCGGCGCACGGCCGCAGTTTATAAAATATTTTCCCATATCGGAAGCTGTTAAAAAATATGCTGCAAGCTCGGATAATGTTCTGACTGAAATACTTATTCATACAGGTCAGCACTATGATTACAATATGTCAAAAATCTTTTTTGATGAGTTCAATATTAAGGCGCCTGATTATCATCTCGGGGTCGGTTCCGGGACCCATGGCAAACAGACAGGGCAAATCATTCAAAGAGTAGAGGATGTGATTGCATACGTCAGACCCGATGTTGTCGTAGTTTATGGTGATACAAACTCAACATTAGGAGCTGCCCTTGCCGCTGCCAAGATTCATATACCGGTAGCTCATGTTGAATCAGGGCTTAGAAGTTTTAATAAAAAAATGCCCGAGGAGATTAACCGTACCCTGACCGACAGTGTATCTACCATGCTATTTTGCCCGAGCAAAACAGCCATTAAGAATTTGAAAAATGAAGGTTTCAAAAATGTATTAAATAATGGGAATATTATTCCACAGAATTATTTTTCTCATAACGGTAAAGGCGCTGACAACAGGATCGATAATCCGCTGGTTATAAATACAGGAGATGTAATGTATGATGTACTTTTATTTTCAACTGATATTGCCGATGGGCGGTCTAAAATAATAGAACAGTTGCAGCTTGACAGTAAAAATTATTATTTATTGACATTACACCGCGCAGAGAATACGGATAACCCGGAAAGACTTAAAAGAGTAATAGATTTTGTTAATGAAATATCCACGGACAAGGCTGTTATTTTCCCCATGCACCCGAGGATGAAAAGTGTTTATGAAAATTGCAGCATAAAGTTTGCAGGCAATATCCGGATTACCCTGCCTCTTGGATATTTTGACAATCTAATGCTTTTGCAAAAAAGCTCCCTTGTAATGACAGACTCCGGTGGAATGCAGAAGGAGGCTTATTGGCTAAAGATTCCATGTATAACCTTAAGAGATGAAACAGAATGGGTAGAGACGCTTCAAAGCGGATGGAATGTGCTGTATAAGGATTACATAAGCTCACATAAACCCTCGGCAAAGGACACGCCTTACTACGGGGACGGCGAGGCAGCGATACGAATTGTAAACGCCTTGATAAAGACTATGGGGGAGTAAAGAAAGAAATGGAAACTAAAAAATCAATAGGTCTTGTCGGTCTTGGCTACTGGGGGAAAAATATTCTTCGTAATCTTCATGATCTGGGAATTATTCGTACTGCCTGTGATTTTGACGCCGGGGTTGTTTCAGAGAGAAAGAGTAAATTGCCGGAGATTGATTATGTGACATCATTTGATGACATACTCCGGGACCCTGAAATAACGGCAGTCGCCATTGCAACACCGGCTGTTACTCACTACGAATTAGTAAAAAAGTCATTACATGCGGGCAAAGATGTGTTTGTTGAGAAACCGCTTGCCCTTAATGTCCGGCAAGGGCAGGAGCTTGTCGACCTTGCTGAAAAAGAAAAAAGGATATTAATGGTAGGACATGTCCTTCAGTACCACCCTGCAGTTATAAAACTTAAAGAGCTCATATCGTCCGGTGAACTCGGCAAAATCCAGTATATCTACTCTAACAGGCTGAACATCGGGAAACTCAGGACAGAAGAGAATATACTCTGGAGCTTTGCGCCTCATGATATATCTGTTATCCTCCTGCTTCTTGACGATGTACCCGTAAGTGTTTCAGCATTTGGAGGGGATTATCTTAATAATAGCGTCTATGATACGACCCTGACTGCGCTGGAATTTAAAAACGGCGTAAAAGGCCATATTTTTGTCAGCTGGCTCCATCCATTCAAAGAACAAAAATTAATTGTGGTCGGGTCAAAAGCAATGGCGGTCTTTGATGATATGAGTAAAGATAAATTGTTCCTGTATCCCCATAAAATAGAGTGGAAAGACGGAAAAATCCCCATTGCTCAGAAGGCGGATTATATGATCGTTCCAATTGATGAGGCAGAACCGTTAAAAGAAGAGCTGAGACATTTTACTGAATGTATTAAAGATAGAAAAAAACCAAAGACAGACGGTGTTGAAGGATTACAGGTTTTAAGGATTCTTGAATCTGCGGAAAAAAGCCTTTCAAAAAATCCGGCGGTACAAAAAGCAGTGAAGTACCCGCAATATTTCGTTCATGAAAGCGCTTACATTGATGAAAATGTCAGGATAGGAGAAGGTACAAAGATATGGCACTTTTCACATGTCCTTACCGGCTCCTGTATTGGCGATAACTGTATTATCGGGCAGAATGTTTCAATCGGACCTGATGTCACAATAGGCGAGAGATGCAAAATTCAAAACAATGTATCAATTTATAAAGGCGTTAAATTGGAGGATGAAGTATTCTGCGGCCCGTCATGTGTTTTCACTAATGTATATAACCCGAGGGCATTCATTGAGAGAAAACATGAGTTTTTGGAGACACTTGTAAAAAAGGGCGCCACAATAGGCGCAAACGCGACAATAGTATGCGGCGTTACCATCGGGGAATATGCAATGATAGGGGCAGGAGCAACAGTAAAGAGCGATGTGCCTGATTATGCTGTTTTTACCGGCGTTCCGGCGAGACTGACAGGTTGGGCATGTAAGTGCGGAGTGACCCTGAAGTTTAATGAAAACTATTCAACATGCAGTTATTGCGGCAGTAAATATGGATTGGATAAGTGCGGCCTGACAATTATCAATAATGACAATGGAATGAAGCAGATTCCGATGATAGACCTGAATCTCGAATATAAATACATGAAAAAGGATATTGATTCTGCTATAAAAAAATGTCTTGAACACCAGCACTGGATATTGGGAAACGAGGTCAAAGAACTTGAAGAAAAAGTGTCCGGTTATATAGGGGTCAAGCATTGTATCGGGGTTTCCTCAGGCACTGATGCGCTGGTCCTTTCCCTCAGGGCGCTTGCTATAAAAATAAAAGGAAAAGATTACTGGGACAGAAACGATCTTATTATCACAACACCTTTTACCTTCACTGCCACAGGCGACGCTATACTCAGGGCGGGCGCTACCCCTGTTTTTATGGATATTGATATATCTACATACAATATAAATCATATTAAGATTCAGGAATATCTCACAACTTCTTCTGATAGAGTCGTGGGCCTCCTCCCTGTTCACATCTATGGGCAAGCGTGTAACATGGATGAGATTATAAAAATTGCAAAAGTACATAATCTGTTTGTTCTGGAAGATGCAGCACAGGCTTTCGGGGGCATGTGGAACAGCAGGAAACTCGGCTCTATAGGTGATGCCGGGGCATTCAGCTTTTTCCCCTCCAAAAATCTCGGGACTTTTGGCGATGGGGGGATGGTGGCAACTAATGATGACAGGATTGCCGAACTTGTGCGCATGCTGTTGAGACACGGCGGCAAAGACAAATACAACGTTGATTATATAGGATATAACGCAAGACTGGATACAATCCATGCATCAATTCTCCTTGCAAAGTTTAACTATATTGATAAGCTCAATGAATACAGGAGAATAATTGCCGGGCAATATAACAATGCCTTGAAAGACATTAACAGCATATCATTGCCCTTATCTCATCCTTCCGCGCATCACGTTTACAACCAATATACCATCAGGACGACAAACGGGGGAAGAGACGGTATTAAAGAATACCTTAAAAGCAAAGGCATTAATTCAATGGTCTATTACCCTTTGCCGTTGCATAAAATGGCAGTCTTCGGAAACAGCAGGAGCAAAATCCCCCATAGTCTTGAGAATGCCGAACATGCAACTCAATGTGTGCTGAGTCTGCCGATTGAACCTCTGCAAGGCACAGAAAACATAAAGTATATTACAGATTGTTTAAAGGGCTATTTTGCAGCGCACCACAAGTAATTATTAAATGAACTATTTTACGCCTTTAGAATATGAGCCTATCAAGCTGTTGAACAAGCGTGATAAGATAGATTCCATCTTTAACGTGCGCGACGGGGAAAAAACCTGCGATAAGTTATGGCCGATAAGCGTGGAACTCCATTTAACAAACCAATGCAATCTTAATTGTTACTGGTGCACGGATCGGAACCTGAGAGAAATCAAATCCGCATTAGATTTGGAAGTCGTCAAAAAACTATTGTGTGAATTTAAGACCCAAAACGTCGGCGTCACGTTTGAAGGCGGCGGCGAACCGACAAAGCATAAAGATTTTCCCGATATAGTGCGTTACGCAGGCGAACTCGGCCTGGACGCGGGGTTGATTACGAATGGAACGACGGATATATCTGAGTCGGTTAAGTATCTCAGATGGATTCGTGTATCCGTTGACGCTACAAATCCCGATGAATACAAACATGAAAAGAACGTGGACCGCTTTAAAGACGTTATGGAAAACATTAAAAATATAAACGGCCTGAGAAAGAATTCGGAAACGCTTCTCGGCGTCGGGTACGTTATTACAAAAAACAATGATAAACACCTCCTGGATTTTATAGGATCGCTTGATAAGATAGGAGTGGATTACATCTACATGCGACCCGTTGAAGAAGCGCCTGAGAGCCTGCCTGATTTTGAAAAATTATACAGGCTTCATAAGTATCTCATTAACAATGAAGAACAATTTCGCATAAAAGTGCTTTTGAGATTAGAAAAGCGATTTGTAAAAAATAATGCCAACCTCCCCTGCGTCGCCCACTCCTTAACGTGCGTAATCAGGGCTGACGGCAATGTGGTCATGTGCGAGAAGCGAAGGCATGACATTAAAATATTGGGAAACTTGAACCGGTCTAATTTTGAAGATATCTGGCTCTCTAAAACGCGGGAAACCGTTACCGGACAGTTGTTGAATTCTGAAGCTCAGATCGGCTGTGACGTTTGCCGCATAACATACTTTAATCAAATATTTTATTCTCTTGGCGAATTAAGGACCATCAATTTTATTTAACACAAAAAATGAATGAAATAAGGCGGATGTTGGAAAATTATTTGTTTTTCGATCCCATAAACGCATTTTTAATCAAGGTTAGGACACATATTTTATTCAAAGCCATATGCATAATTTGATTATAAATTTATCGAGTTAAACAAATTATTTTTCAATGTCTGCCTTATTTGGATAAATTGGGAGGGTGAAGTATCCATCATGAAAATACCCTTTGAAGAAAAATACAGAAAAATGTTTTACAAACATCTTGATGAGGTATTTGACAGTAATTTCTGGTCAGAAGGGAAAAAGGTCAGGCAGTTTGAAGATAAATTTTCAGAATACATCAATGTCCCATCCTTGGCCGTTTCAAGCGGAGGCACAGGACTTCTTTCCATATTTGAATATCTCAAGGTGAAGGACCAGGATGTGATTGTCCCCGCCAATACATTCTGGGCAACAGCAGCAGCGGTAAAGAAAGCGGGCGGCAACGTCATATACGCTGATTGCAACAAATATGATTTATGTATTTCCCCGGAGGACATTAAGAAGAAGCTTACCCCTCAAACAAAGGCTGTTGTCGTAGTACACATTGGCGGACACATTGCGTTTGATATAGAGCCCATTACGCATTTATGCAGGGAAAGAAATATATATCTTATAGAAGACTGTGCTCATGCCCACGGCGCGGTTTACAAAGGTGGAATGGCAGGTTCATGGGGCTTTGCCGGGGCCTATTCCTTTTATGCAACAAAGACCATGCCGCTGGGCGAAGGCGGAATGGTGTGCAGTAAGGACAGAGATTTTCTGGAGTGGCTGGAGTTATACAGAAATTACGGCAAGAAGATAGTTGACGGAAAGGTCAGTTACCCAATACAGGACGGCTTCAATTTCAGGATGAGCGAATTCACCGCAGCGCTTGGTTTAGTTCAGATGGAAAGGCTTGAACAAATTATAGAATGGAAAAGAAATTTAGCAAAAAAATACGATGCTATTTTTGAACGCACGGTAAGAATGCCGGAAGGGATGTTGTCCGGCTATTACAAATATATTATTTTTGATTACTTTCTTTCTGAAGAAACAGGACAGGTTTTTAGTGTAACAGACCTTGGTACAACAATCGAGCATAAAAACGTAGACTTGCCAAACTCAAGCTGGATTGCCAAACACCACAAATGCGTTCCCGCCTATTATGGATGGGACAAAGCCGACTGGTCTATTGAAGAGTTGAAAGACCACCTTATCCGGAATGAATAGGGGAAGAATTTTTTTAATATACAAATTCCCCTGAGCATTCTATACCAACCGGAACGTTAATGTTGAAAAGATTTTTGAAGGAACTTTTCAGAAAATCTCCTACATATAAGGAAGTAAAGGCTAAGTGACAATCAATAAATTGAAAAAGTAATGAAAAAGTTTTTATAACAGTTGACTTTTAGAAATTTTTGGATTATGTCAGGCAATAATCTTACAAGAGGGACAAATCAACAGTGGAGATGGCTCGTTTTTGCTTTAGTCGTAATCCTTTGCCTTGCAGGATATCTTAGGTTTTATGGCATCACTCAACGGGGACTTATTGATCATGATGAAGCGGCTTACCTGCTGGAAGCCAAATCCATAACTGCCGGGCTTCAGATAATGGCCGGTTACCAGCCTGTTGATCAGGTCAGCATCGGCACAGCTCATCCCGGGCACACATTCCTGATCTGGCTGGCAACTCTTGTCATAGGCATTCATGATTACACAGGAATGCTCCTCTCCGTTGTCCTTGGTATCCTCTCCGTCGGAATAGTCTTTTTTTTGGGAAAGGAGATGTTTGATACGGAGACAGGCTTGATTGCCGCTGCTGTTCTTTCTGTGTCTGGTTACCATCTTATCTACTCACGATCTGGCGCTGCAGAAGCAACTCTAACCTTCTTTTACTTGATTGGTACCTTTTTCTATTATATGAGCCGGAAAGATCAGGTATTTAGAAGCTGGCCCCTCTTTCTATCTGGATTCTGCGCAGGATATGCCTTTACCGTACATTACCGTTCGGCTATTGTGTTTGCCATATTTGCTATGTATGAACTGCAGATGTATTTTTTTGAGAAACAACCCGGGCTCCGAACAAAACTCAAACGAGGCGTCTTGTTAGTATCAGGGGCTCTTGTACCCGCTCTGGTCTTTGAGATGCCCTATCAAGTAGTAACCCTTTTGAGAGGACGGTCTTTCAATGAGTTACAGACATACTTTGAGCAATTAATTTACAGATATGACACGGCTCATGGCTCTTTTTCCCTTCGAAGTCTGCCGGCAAATATGGCAGAATATACAAGGTACCTCTGGGAGATTGAACATCCTCTGGTTACTCTGCTGTTACTCGTCGGAGTGATAATAATTTTTATCAATTTGACCAGGAAGTTTACCCTTGAAAATTTTGTCCTGTTTTCCGGATTTATGGTGCCTTTTGTCTTTTTCAGTTTCTATCGAAACATCGATTTTGCCCTGTTGAGATCTCCGGCAATAGCCATTCCTTTCGCGGCATTAGTCGTCGGGAGAACAATCACCTGTATTAGTCGTTATGCAACTCAGAATTACCGGTCATTATCACCTTCCGGTTCTGCAATATTAATGGGCATAGTAACCATCATCATCATGAGTGTGGGGTTGGTGTACGACTCAAAGCTTATCAAGGTCACGTCCGGATACAGAGAAGCAGTCAGACAATCAATGGATTATTTGCTTAAAACCGGCAAAACCATGTCAGTTGATCCTGCGCCCTATCCAATCTGGCGCTACTATGCGGAAGAGACCCTGAGCAGCAGAGGACTGTCTGTGAATCGGTCTCATCTTATGAGATTCACACCGAAACAATGGGATAATTTTTTGATACTTTCTTCCAATCTTCGGGCCGGGTATCACTACTACCCAGGAGGTAAGTCATTAGGGTTAATACGATTTGTCGAGACGCCATCTTTTGAGATAGACAGGATAATCCGGGATTGCTCTCCAGTGGTAAGGGTATCTCATCCGGCGGATAAGTTTCTGCCTTTTTTTTATGAGGGAGTTCCTCGCCAGCTTGCTAAAAAAGCAATTGAACAGCCCTATGCAGGTTATATCCAGGTCTTTGATTTGGAGACATGCGGGAAGATTCAACAATAGATTATGAATGAGAATAATGCCATAGAATATATGTTCAACTGCATTAATAATTATTTATCGCTGGTAGAAAGGTGGCATGAGAATGCCAAGCTTAATCCCCCGGATAGCGAATTATGTAAATTGATGATTGAACAGCATTATACAAACTATTTGATGTGGCATGAAGAAGATAAAGCCCGAATAAAAGATGCGGAAGACTCTGAGATTGCTAATGTGAAAAGAACAATAGACAGACTTAATCAGCACCGAAATGATTTAATTGACAAAATCGATGTATATCTGTTTCATCAACTCAACCAATCTGACATTCAAAGAGATTTGCCGTTCAATTCAGAGACAATAGGCAGTATATGCGACAAACTTTCAATATTAACCATCAGGATATATCACATGGACATTGAAATAAAAAGGATAGAGGCTGGCATTGACCACTGCAATCGCTGCTATGAAAAAAACATAATTCTGAAAAAGCAATATGATGATTCTGTAAGCTGTCTCAGGAGAATCACGGAATCAGTTACAAATGGCGAAATGATGTTAAAACTTTACGAAAAATACAAAATGTATAATGACCCAGACTTAAATCCTCTTCTATACTCAAAGAACAAAATTTAGAGGATATGAAAAATATTTTCAAAAGAGTTGAAAGACCTGTTTCTTTCTTACTCCTTCAATTATGCGGTTACCTGCTGCATTCTTCTCCCTTTGGCTGGTGGCGGCGCCGAACTTTTGCCCCCGACAAACTGCAAAAAGTCCTGATTAACATGTCCAGGCCCGGCATGGGTATGGGCGACCTGATTCAGGTTACCCCTCTAATCCGCGCCTTATGTAACGCATCGCCCGGAGTGCAAATATCTCTGCTTGTTTCCGGTGTACGATGCCCCGACATAGTCAGCCTGTTCCCCGCACAAGTGGAAATTATTTCGATGCCTGCTAATTTTTACTTTTATGGTCATCGCCAATGGTTGTCCTTTGTTTTAAAACATATTCGTTCAAAACAATTTGATTTGATTATTCACCAATATATGGAACATTGGTTATCTGTCTCCTGTATATCTATATTTGGTGGGGGCCGCTGGATTATAAGTTATTCTAAGCATCTTGGACGAAAGGAGATTCTGCCCAACAACATAGGGACGATGATCCTGAGAAAGAGTCCGCCGGATGAAGTGCCGTTTCTTTACAATGATGAGCTGGCGGATTGCCTTCAATATAGGGAACCATGGAAAACTGTTTTAAAAGTCAACGGCGACGCTGAACAAAATGCAGAAAAGATTTTGTCAAAATTCGGAATAGATCCTGATGACTTGATACTGGGCCTTCATCCGGGATGCACATTGAGTCATCTTTTCAGACGATGGCCGGCGGATAATTTCATTGCTGCGGCAAAGCAATTCCGGGATGAGTTTAAGGGTAAAATAATAGTGTTTGGGGGACCTGATGAGGAAGCAGAGGCGCTTAAAATCCAGCACCGGCTGTCCGGGACCGCCGGCCTTGCCACCGGCCACATAAAAGAAGTATCGGCATTAATAAAACGCTGCAGCGTTTTTTTGACCAACGACAGCGGTTTCATGCACATCAGTCAGGCTGTAGGAATCCCCGCGGTAGCTATCTTTGGTCCAACCAGGCCTGAAAAGTTTGACAGCCTTTATAGTAATGGCAACTTCATACGTTTGAGGGGAAACATATCGTGCGAGCCTTGCCTCGGCACCCAAAGGGTCAAAGAATGCGGCAGTGATATACCTTCATGTATTACATCTGTTTCCGTAGATCAGGCCTATGCAGCTCTCAAAAGTCTGCTAATCAATACCGGATTCATGAAGAGGAAAGATGTCTGTCATTCGCTTTGAGAATGTGTCCAAGATATATAACATCGGTCCCGGCAGCTACGGCACGCTGAGGGACCATGTTGCCGTAATGTTTCAAAGGATTGTTTCACGGCGTCCAAAGCCTGTCTCCTCTGACGGCAACAGTAGAATATGGGCCTTGAAGGATGTAAGTTTTGAAGTGGCAAAGGGGGAATCTTTCGGCATTATCGGGCCTAACGGCGCCGGCAAAAGCACTATCCTGAAATTATTGGCCGGTATAACAATGCCTACGCACGGGCGCAGGCAGGTGTCGGGAAGGATAGCTCCTCTTATTGAGCTTGGGGCCGGGTTTCACCCTGAACTTACCGGCAGGGAAAACGTCTTTATAAATGGCACAATTCTGGGCATGAAGCAGTCGGAAATTAAAAATAAATTTGACAGCATCATCGCCTTTTCAGAGCTGGAACAATTTGTGGATGTGCCCCTGAAGAAATACTCCTCAGGAATGTATGCCCGTCTGGGCTTCTCGATAGCTATTCATACCGAACCCGAGATCCTGCTCGTTGACGAAGTTCTGGCGGTGGGGGACTGGCCGTTTCAGGCAAAGTGTTTTGAGCGGATGGACAGGTTTTGCAGGGAAGGCACTACGCTTGTTTTTGTTTCTCACAATATGGATGTCATCAAAAGAATGTGCCCCAAAACCATTTTGTTAAACAAAGGCGGGATAGAAATCAACGGTCAGACAACACAGGCAATAGATACTTACTATAAGCTATTTTCACAGGACCGGATAAACTATGTATCAGGCGAGACGAAAGCGGCAAGCATTGATGGTGTAGAGCTGCTCAATGCCTCCGGTAAAAGCAACAACACTTTCCGCGCCGGGGATATGGCCCTTTTGAGGTATTGGGTCACGTTCTATGAAGAAGCTGTCGCCCCGGAATTCGGATTCTTTATTAAAAGGCCGGATCAGGTCTGCATGGTTTCGACCGGTTCAAAAGACCTGGGTATTGCGCCGGAGCAATGCAAAAAAGGCTCCCGATACAAAATAGAGTTTAATTTTGATGTAAACCTGCTAAAGGGGATTTATCATATCGGCGTTGAAGTGAGGGACCGGCGTTTCAAGGACTATTATGACTACATTGATCGGGCTATAACCATAATGGTGCAGGAGGATTATGCACATGGGGGCTACACACATCTAAATCCTCGCTGCCGGCTTACACCTGAGGCAGTTCAAGGATGAAATAAAAGAGGTGAAGTTACCGATGGTCATTCCGCTGAGAGAATTGCCAAAATATCGCGCGTTATTGAAAAGCATTACTATACGGGAAATTAAGGTGCGCTATAAGCAGTCCCTGCTCGGCATGGCCTGGGCTGTGTTGCAGCCCTTGTCCATGATGGCGATTTTCACCATTATCTTCTCCAAGTTTGCCAAAATTCCGAGCGATGGGATTCCCTATCCCATTTTTTCATACAGCGCTTTGTTGCCCTGGACTTTCTTTTCTACGTCTCTCTCCTTTGCTATTCCCAGTGTAGTCAATAATGCCGATCTGATAAAAAAAATATATTTCCCGCGAGAGATTTTCCCCTGTGCGTCAATTTTAGCTGCCGGCGTTGATTTCATCATAGCAGCTGGCATCTTCGTGCTTATGATGATTTTTTATCAGATACCGATCACATGGAACATCCTTTATTTTATTCCTTTGTTGCTGATCCAGATTGTTTTTGCGTTAAGTCTATCGCTTTTTGTTTCGGCGGTGAACGTTCGTTATCGGGATATCAAGTATGCGCTGCCTCTCATTCTGCAAATCTGGATGTATGCTACGCCTGTTATTTATCCTGTAAGCATCGTGCCGGAGCGCCTGAGGGTGATATACATGCTCAATCCTATGGCAAGCCTGATTGACGGCTATCGCCGTGCGTTTCTGCTGGGGCTTTCACCGGATTTCCATTATCTCGGGCTGACAGCAGTAGTGACGGTCGTCTTATTCTTTACTTCTTACTGGTATTTTAAGAAAGAGGAGATGACCTTTGCTGATATCATATAACGGTCTGGAATTTATTCTGTGAAAAACGTGCTGTTTATCAGTTATGAATTCCCTCCTAAAATAAATATGGGCTCTCTTCAGGCTTGCACTTATGCTCGATATTTGCAAAATTTTGGCTGGAATCCCCATGTGCTAACAGTCAGGAAAGGAGGCTTTGGAGAGCCAGTTGACGAGTTGTTGATGGATAAGCTTCCATCAGAGATGCAAATCACACGCACTGGATACCTTGAGGTCAGGCAGCCATCTCCGCTGTTTCGTAAATTTCCCGAAAGCAGACTTGCACACGCTCTGATAAGGCTGTGGGATAACCTGCCGCCTGATGAACAAATTGGCTGGCTGCCATTTGCATATTTTCAAGCTATGAGGATTATCTGCAGTCAGCAGATAGATGCAATTTATACACTCAGCGGTCCCTATACATCTCATCTGATCGGCTATTTGTTAAAAAAAAAGACAGGGCTTCCCTGGGCAGCTCACTTTGGGGATGAGTGGACACAAAACCCAAATCGTCTTTATCCCCTTGCCTTGCAGAGAAAAATTGATGCCATGTTAGAGCAATGGACTCTGCATTCTGCTGACCAAATTGTTCTTGCCTGGTCTGGAATGGTATCACTCTTTCCCATAGACATCAGTACAAAGTCTTCTACCGTCACACTGGCTTTTGACGAGACCAACTTCCGGACACTTTCAAATGAAAAGAGGTCTGATAAATTTTGTATTACTTATACAGGTTCGCTTTATAACTATAGGAAAGCTACGAGTTTCTTGAGAGCAATGGAGGATTTGCTGTCAGAAAAACAATTGGCAATTGACAGGGTCGAGTTGCTCTTTATGGGTCAGGCTCGCAGCGTGGCGTTTAGTGGTTTTGAGAACAGCCTTGCGGCTAAGGTAATAAGATGTGTCGGCCTTATTCCCCATTGTCAGGTCTTTGACCATTTGAAGCAGGCAAGTGTTTTACTGTTGATTATGGATCAGCTTAACAGGGCAAAACATTGTATACAGGGTAAGACATTTGAGTATATTGCATCCGGGCGGCCGATCCTGGCTCTGGGTCCGCTCGAGGGAACAACATCAGACTTGATAAGACGTACAAAAACAGGCGTTGTGGTTGATTACGAAGATGTCGAAGGAATTAAAAAAGCCGTTCTTGATATGTACACAAGCTGGGAAAAAGATGAATTGTCAATTGAACCGGACTGGCAGGAAATCGGCAGGCATGAAGCAAAGGAAGTAACCAAAGAGCTTGCTCAGGTATTGGATAGAATTACGGGAAGACAGACATAATGCATAAAATGGAAACCAGCCCTAATGAGAAGCCGGATAAAACATTTGACGTACTGTGGAGCAAATCTCTGGATTCAGGGAAAATCCAGCCAAAAACGTTAAAGGGGCGGCTCTATTATGCTTTGAATTTTCCATCCCGCATTTTCTCCAAGCAGCGACTGCTGACGAAGATGCTTAAAAACGAGATAGCAGCAGTTCATGGACGGTTGGTGGGACTAAAAATACTGGAGCCGGGCTCTGGAACAGGTGTTATTTCCACTCATTTATCGTATCGCGGAGCAGAGGTATATCTGCTGGACATCTCTGAGAATGCCCTGAAGCTAAGTAAAAAGATTCCCTGTTATGGGAACAACAGAAAGCTGATACACGCTTCTATGTTCGAAATACCTTTTGCAAACGAAACCTTTGACGTCGTCTGGAATGAAGGGGTGCTGGAACACTTCTCTGAAGAACAGCAAGTAGCAGCTCTAAGAGAATACTCACGTGTCCTGAAAAGTGGTGGACTTATGGTTCTGGTTGTTCCAAAGGAGGGATCGCCTTTCTACCAGGCTGGAGCTAAGCGGGCGAGAGAAGCAGGCATCTGGCATTATGGTTATGAAAAACCTATGAGCACGCTCAGGAACCTCGCAGTTAAGGTCCGGGATTTGAAAGTATTAAAAGAGTATTCTTTCGGTCTTATTATCGAAACACAGTTTCTGAGTTACTTTTTTGCTGCCGCCGGCCTGACGAGGCTGCAGCAAATCTATGACCTTCTGAACGGCTGGATGAATATGATTCTCTGGCCATTAAACAAATTGCCGGGTAGTCTATTGGTAAGCGTTCTGATTAAAGAATGAAGACAATTAAAAAATCCCCCTTCATCCCCCTTTACAAAGGGGGAGAGTGTTCCCCTCTATTAAGAGGGGTTAGGGGTGTGTTCTCAAGAAATTCTTTCCTCAATATCTTGATGACCGTAATACTTATGTTACTGGCATGGAAAGTCGCTGCCTTCATTCCAAATCTTTCAAACCCGTCCATCAGCGCATGGCTGCAGGGCCTGATGCCGGTCTTTCCACTTGTCCTCATATTTGTGGTTACGGCCATGGTCAAATTCAGCAGGCTTCCTTTGTTCAGCATGCCGGAACCGATAACATTGGGAAGATCGTTTCAACTGGCGCTCCTTGCCGTAATCCTTGGTCTTATCACTTTTACGATTATCAGCATGCCCGGAACATGGGTAATAAATATGATTGAATTATTTATTCTGTCGCTGGTTTTTGTTGTCCCTGTTCTCTGTCTTGCCGGGAAAACGGCTACAGCCGTATTCATGCTCTTCCTGTCATTCCCCGCTATTGAACTGCTGAGAACAGTGCTGGAGCCCAGATGGGGCATTGCCGGCGGCTCAGTATTGAATCCCTTTCTGATATTTCAGGAAACTATTACGGCCTGGACTCCCAAATCGGAATTCCTTGGTAATCTGCCGATTGAGACCCTGCTGGTAACCGGCTTATTCGGAAGCTGGCTGCTTAACCTGTACCTCAGACAGGGCAGGTGGCAACGCACCTCTCTGGACTTGCCGATAGCAATCTTTCTCGCCGGCTGTTTAATTTCAATTCCATTCTCAAGCAACATTTCAAAAAGCATAGCGTATTTTATCTGGGGTGGTCTCGTTCCATTTATGCTGTATTACGTAGTTGTTAACTGTGTAAAAACACCAACAAACAGACGCACAGTGTTCACTGCCATGCTGCTTTTTGCCGCAGTCACAGACTATTACAATCTGCACCGCATCATCCAGTCAACGGGTTTGTCATTAAGTCGTTTCAGTGAAAATATCCGGGTTGCCACTATGTTCTGGACAGGTGGAATTTTTGCAGCATCGCTCTGGCCGCTTGCGCTTATGTTGTCTCTGGACCATAATGAAAAACCGGTGACAAGAATAGTTGCCATCCTCACATTACTGCTTGGTTTTGCCGATATTCTATTGTCATTTTCTCGCGCTGTATGGCTGATTGTTGCCATACAGACGGTTTTGTTAGCTGTGTTCTCCAGAAGAATGCGGCCTTATGTACTGGCTCTTGCCCTGTTATTGTCTGTGGGGTTATTTTTTGGTAACGCATGGCATAAACTGAGCAGTACAGTCAGGCCCAATATGCTTATGGGTTTGGAAGAACGTGATTGGAACCTGCTGTCATCCAAAAGAATCTTCCTCTGGCAGAAAAGCTGGGAATGGATAATGGAAAAGCCATTTACTGGAATAGGCTTGGATACTTCTATAGAGCATTTTTTACAGCATTATGAGACCAATGCACACAATGACTACCTGCAATTCTGGCTTGAAGGCGGGATATTGCCTGCCATAGCCATGGTGGTCATCCAATTTATTGTTTTAGCCAAAGGTATACGTTCGGTGAGATCTGCAAATAATATACAAGTTAAGGAATTGAGATACAGCATTTTTCTTGGATGTCTGTCCTGGGTTTTACTATCATTTGTCGGAAGTTTTTGGTGGGCATACCCTGCCCCGATATTGCAGAGGGTTGCGCTCTGGGGGCTTGTTATGAGCTGGGGTTTTGGGGAAGAAAGGCAATCACATCAGAATATAGAGTCAATTATATAATAAAATAAGGCTTAAATATCTTTTTTATGAAACCTTGCACAATCTCACAGAGAAAGAATATAGAATGAAAGTTCTCCTAATTTACCCACTGCACATTCGTTCATTTGAACAGCCACTTGGTATTCTATATCTATCTGCAGTCCTCAAGCGGCATGGCCATGAAACAAATCTTTTCAAACTTACTGAGCAGGAGGATTGGAATTGCGATAAGAATCCTTTTGTTGTTGAAAAAAGATTCCTGGATGTTGTTAATCATTTTAAACCGGGTCTTATCGGTATTTCATTGCTTAGCACCAACTTCTATAGAGGTAAATTGTTTGTGGAATGGATTAAGAAAAATCATGATATCAAAATTGTCCTGGGTGGCGCTGGACCCACTGTTGAGCCGGAGAGGATGTTAAACCAGAGCAATGCAGATTTTCTCTGCGTTGGCGAAGGGGAATACGCTATGTTGGATCTCGTGAAGGCGCTTGAGGAGGAACGCGATACAACCAATATTGCAAACATATGGGCCAAACAAAATGGTAAGATTCTGAAAAATGATGTACGTCCTCTTGTAGAGGATCTCGATACTATCCCCCTTCCGGATAGGGAACTAATACGTGATGAATTTGAAAACGGGAATATTAAGTGGGCGAGTCTCATTAGTTCAAGGGGATGTCCCTATCAATGCAGCTACTGTCATAACCCATACCTTCAGAGACTCTATCGTGGTAAAGGTCAGTTTCTCAGGGAAAGAAGAGTAGAGAAATTGATTGAGGAACTTAAAGAGGTAAAATCCAACTATGGTATTAAAGGGGTGACTTTTTCCGACGACACCTTTACCATGGATTCTGAACGTATTATTAAATTTTGCCAGATATACACCATGGAAATAGCTCTCCCTTTTCAATGTCAGACAAGGGCAAATCATGTAAGCAAGGAAGTTTTAGGCGCTTTAAAAAATGCAGGGTGCCAGGAAGTGCACATAGGCCTTGAGGCAGGTAACGATTATCAAAGAAACAAGATACTTAAACGGCATATGAGCAAAGAACAGATACTAACTGCAATATCAGATGCCAAGGAAGCCGGGTTGAAAGTGGTTACATTTAATATTATAGGAGCCCCTTATGAGACAGAAGAAACAATATGGGACACTATTCATCTAAATCGTTTATCCAAGACAGACGGAGTTTGTCATACTATCTTTATGCCGCTTCCTGCTTCTGATGCTAAAGACATCTGTGATAAGGAAGGATGGACTATGCGGGAGATTAATGCTGGTTATTACAATGAAGTTTTTTTAGAGCAACCCTCTATCTCTCCCCGCAAGTTGATTGGCTATCAATACGTGTTTGACCTTTATGTATACAGCCCGCGGTGGCTGTATCCGATTATTCACTTGTTGCGTTTGCTATGGGAGAAGTCTCCTCCCATAGATGATAGGAGATTATTAAGTCGTATAAAAAGAACTGTTGCGATTCAGGGAATCAACTATCTAAAAAAAGGTTCAGGCTTGCAATGAAAATAGCCTACCTATCCCGTGGAAACAGCATTTATGACCAGTACTTTCTGGAAAAGATGGTGGAGCGCGGCCACGAGCCCCATTTTATTTCATACTATCCGGACCGGCGGTATGAAGTTGAGGGCGTAAAAAACTATTTCTATGATTACAATACCCTGCACCGCTTCAGACGGTTTATCATTTTGCAGACCGCATGGCATCTTCGCAAGTTACTGAATGTCATTAAACCGGACGTGTTGCACACCGGATGGGTCCAGGACCACGGCTTGATCGGGGCTTTAAGTTATTTCCAGCCGACAATTTCCATGCCCTGGGGGTCTGATGTTTTAATCAGGCCGTACGATTCCACCGTTGCCATGTGGAAAACCCGTTTTACTTTGAGAAGGGCGGACACGATTATATGTGATGCCCTGTCAGTCAAGGAACAGATCATCAGGCTGGCGGGTTGTCAATCAGATAAGATCATAGTTTTTCCATGGGGGATCGATTTAAAGACATTCCGTCCCGCTTCTTCAGGAGAAGTGAGAAAAAAACTGGGATGGGAAGATAAGCAGATTCTCATTTGTACGCGAAACTTTGATATCAGGGTGCATGGCGTTGAATATTTTATCCGATCCATCCCGGCAGTATGCAGGAGACTTCCTGATGTAAGAGTAATCCTCGTTGGCTCCGGCCCTCTGGAACACGAATATCGAAAACTCGTCAATGAATTAAAAATAGATGACATTGTCCACTTTGCCGGCTGGCTTGATAAATCACAATTGGCTGAACACCTCAATGCTGCTGATATCTATGTAAGCGCCTCTTTGAGCGACGGGACTTCATGTTCTCTACTGGAAGCTATGGCCTGTGCTCTGCCGGTCGTTGTTACAGACGTGCCTTCCTACTTTGAATGGGTAGAAGACGGTGTAACCGGTTATATCGTGCCAAGAAAAGACGAGGGCAGACTGGTGGACGCTCTTGTTGCTTTATTAGAGAATACCGGACTTCAAAAAGAGATGGGGGACCGTAATCTGCAAATTGCCGGTAGAAGGGCCGACTGGGAGAAAAACTTTGATATTTTGGAGAAAACATATCATGGACTATGTAGTGGGACAAATATTAAGGAGGTCCTAAATGCGCGTACTGTTAATTGACCCGTATGTCGCCACAGGGGGAAATCTGAACACGAGTTTGGGGTGGCTCTCTGCGTCCGTTCATAAGGCAGGACATGAGGTCTTTGTCCTTGATCTGAACTGCCGGCGCATATCGGACTACGAGAAAGCGCTGCCGGACATTATAAAAAATTATTCTCCTGATATGGTCGGCATTACCGTGATGTGCACTACTTATGTATCAGCATTGCATCTGGTTGAACATCTTGGAACTTACTTTAGGGGACATATAGTCCTTGGCGGCGCACAGATGTCCTTTGAAAAGGAGAATGCCCTGAAAGACAGCCACAGGGTTGATTTCGGAGTTGTTGGAGAAGGTGAGGAAACGCTGGTTGAATTGATCGAACATCTGGAGGCCGGTCATAGCCTTCAGGATATTGAAGGTATCATTTACAGGGACAACGGAGAGATCAAGGTCAATGCGTCGCGCAAGTGGATCTCCGACCTGAATAAACTGCCGTTTCCGGACTATCGGTTATTCGGGCTAAAAAGGGTACCGCCTGAATACACGTATCGAATATCTACCAGCCGGGGGTGCCCTTTCAGATGTGTATTCTGCAACCCTCATACCATGCAGAGAAAATGGAGGAGCCGGGATTTTAACCTGACAATCGAGGAACTTAAATTTGCAAAAGACCAGTTCGGCATAGGCAGATTCGATATCTGCGAACCCGTGTTCAATCTGACAAGTAACAGAGTAATAGAGTTCTGTGAACTTCTTCTCAAGGAAGGGATTAATATGCCCTGGACGTGCAGGAGCGGGCTTCGCGCCGACAGAGTCACCAATGAAATGGCCAAGGCCATGAAACGGGCCGGGTTTTATGATATGAAATTAGGGGTAGAGACTTTGTCGCCGAGTGTCTTCCCCAATGTAAATAAAAGCGAAACAATAGATGATATCGCCAGGGCAGTGGCAATTGCCAAACAGAACGGCCTAAGGGTAAGCGGTTCGTTTATTATAGGTTTGCCCGGGTCCTCATATCAGACGGATATGCAAAGCTTTGAGCAGGCCCGAAAACTCGGTTTCGATGAAATGGCGTGGTCGCTTCTGATCCCCTATCCTGGAACCCCGGCCTACGACTGGGTCTTAAGTCACGGCACTATGCATTACGACTACAAAACAGCCCACCAGTATACCGGGCAAATCAGCGGTAATGAACAACTGCGGGTTGCCTTTGAAACGCCTGAGTATCCTCTGGCAGATAGAATCAAGGCCATGGAGAAAATTTCCTGGACTATGAAACAGACAGGTATCGGACGGATGAATGCTCCAATTCTTACAAAGGCATGGAAGACTGTTTACAATCTGACAAGATACGACCCATGGAACGCATATGGCAACCTGTCATACATTGCACGGGGGCTTACGTCTGAATTTCTGCATCAAAAGAAGACTGTTGATCAAAGTTCTTTCCAATTTAAAAACTTGTAAGAAATAGTATCAAAGTTGTTTTCATTCAGTTACACGGCGATTGCATGAATCCCCTCTTTGAAAAAGAGGGGATAGGGGAGATTCTTTGATAATTATTTTTATTTCAAAATCCCCCTGCATCCCCCTTTTTCAAAGGGGGACAATATCCACTTTTCGCTAAATGGTTACTCAACGTAGAGAGCGAACCTTGCTATGAAAAAAGTCCTGTTTATCACAACTCATTTTGCCCCTGATATTCATGTAGGGGCCAAACGAATGACAAAGTTCGCCAGGCACCTGACTGATTACGGCTGGGAACCGGTCATTCTCACCAAGGAGGTAAGCGAATATCACGGTGTGGATGAATCCCTTCTTGCGGAACTACCGCCTGATTTACCTATCCACCGTGTTTCGGAGTGGAATCTTTCACGATTCTTTCTCTACGATTTTTCATGGCTCCTGCCCGCATTTTTCACGGCCCGGCGTTTGATCCGCAGGGAGGGCATCCGGGTAATCTATTCCAGCGCTCCCAATCATGAAGCACACATGGTAGCCCTGTTGCTCAAGCGTACCATGCCTGTGAAATGGGTTTGCGAATTCAGGGACCCGTGGACCACGGTGCATCAATATTATTCAACGTCGGCAATACAGCGGAAAAGCGACAGGTACATAGAAAGGCTGATACTGCGCTGCTCTGACAAAATAATAAGTGTAGGGCAGATGTTGAAGGAGGAATTGATAAGCCTCGGGGACGTCTCTCATGATAAGGTAAACGTAATCTATAACGGGTATGATAAAGAAGATTTTATAGACACTCCTGCCGCTTCAAGAAACGGCAGGTGCGTTATCACGTATGCGGGAACCTGGGGCCCCGGACGTAGCCCGGAGCATTTTTTGAAGGCTTTAAATATGCTTCTGCAGCGCAGTCCGGAGATGAGAGGAAACTTACAGGTAAATTTCATCGGAGAATTCAAATACTCTCCTGATCTGGAAAAGGATATCCGTCTCTACATCGAACAGGCAAATCTGAACGATGTTGTCACTATCATACCGTGGCTGCCGTACAGGGAGGCATTGGCGAAGCTGCTTGCAAGCGACATATTGCTATTAGTAGAGCGGCCTGAAAATTCTACAAATAATAATTTCTGGGTTGTTACATCAAAGGTGTTCCTTTATTTGTATGCGAGAAAGCCGATATTGGCCCTGCTGCCTTCAGGAGGCGAGGCGGCAAAAATAATCAGGGAATCGAACGCCGGAGAAATAGTATCGCCTACCGACATAGAAGCCATTGCCGGCAGGACTGCCGAGATGTACGGACGTTTTAAGAGAGGGGAGTTAGCGTCACGTGTAAATTTGTCCATGATAGACAAATATGAGCGAAAAAAGCAGGCGGGGGAATTGGCGGCTGTATTCAATGAGCAGATATCCAATGTCATGTCCTATAAATAAATTATGAAAAATATAGTGCTTGTTAATCCGAGGACGACAGCGGGCAGACTTCCTAATAAAGAGAAGTATGCTGCAAGGGAACCTCTCGGAATTTTGGCAGTAGGGAGTTTTTTACAGCATTATGGATATAACATCAGAATTATTGACGCCAATCTTTACCATGAAGATGAAGTAAAAGAAAAACTTAAACTGTTTGTTAACAGCGAAACAATCTTCATCGGTTTCTCGGTCATGACCGCACAAGTGCCACATGCTCTTGAACTAAGCGGATATTTGAAAGAGAGCGGAACAACAACGTCAATTGTATGGGGCGGGATACATCCTACATTATTCCCTGAACAAACTTCATTAGACCCTAATGTTGATCTTGTTATTTTCGGGCCTGGAGAATCTACAGCGCTTGAAGCTGCTAAAAGAATAGAGTCGGGTGATTTAAATTTTCAAAAAACAAAAGGTATTGCTTATAAAGGTTATATAAATGAGCCGGGAGAACGCGGGGATATTAATACGTTCCCTTATTTTGATTATGATCTGCTCGATTTGGAATGGTATCTCGGCCCGTCTCCCCATTATCTGCTTTCCAAAACTCCGGTTAAGGCCTTGAACGTTCTTTCTTCAAGGGGATGTCCGTGGAGATGCGGTTTTTGCATTAACTACGCTACCAAAAATCGGTGGAGAGCCTTAACGGCCGACCGTTTCTTAGATGAATTGGAATACCAGAAAAATAAATATAATTTAGAAGCCGTCCGCATATTGGACGAAGATTTTTTTGTAAGCAAAAAAAGGGTTACGGCTTTTATTGAAGGCCTGGAAGGAAGAAATATCAAAATCACATGGGGGACAAACATAAGGGCTAATTACTTTAATGACAATTATGTGACTGTAGATTATGCAAAAAAGCTTAAAGACACAGGACTTAGTTTTCTAACCTTCGGCGCAGAGTCCGGCAGTAACAGGGTTTTAAAACTGCTGCACAAGGACATTACCGTTGAACAATTGCTGCGCTCCGCCGGAACGTGCGCCGACGCCGATATTACACCGCTCTATTCGTGGATGATAGGCGTGCCGGGGCAATCAAAAGAGGAGATGCGGAGCAATATCTCACTGATGAATAAAATCAATAAGACTTGCCCTAATGCCTTACATACAACAAACTGGATATTCCGCCCCCTCCCCGGTGGTGATCTGTATGATACAGCAAAATCTTTAGGGCTTAGAGAACCTACCTCATTGTCCGAATGGGTAAATTTTGGAGTTGATAAAAATAACAATACCGGATCATATTCAATATCCGAATTCTCTTGGATTGAAGATCCTCATTTCGTAGACTTTCTTGCAACATTTACCCCTCTTATAAGGGCAATATCCAAAGATAAGATTAAGGTTAATATTTTTCTCAAAAACAATATATTAAAGTTTATCTATAAAACATGGGACGGGTTTGTTTTAGGCAGTCTTTCTAAAAAGATCGGCAACTGGCTACGAATACGAGTTCTTAAAAAGGCATCTGCACAGGCGTTGTCTTAGTTAACTAAGGTGATTAATTATGACTGAATTAATATTAAAAACAGGAGAGAGAATAATACCTGAACAGTTTGAATCTAAAGAAGAATATCTTCTTTATTTAAGGCATTTATTTGCATACGAATTCGCAAAAGATAACATTTCAAAAAATAGTTTTGTTTTAGAAGTAGGTTGTGGAGAAGGTTACGGAACAAGCCTAATATCACAAAATGTCAAAAAAATTATTGGCTTGGATATAGATAGAAATACAATAGCACATGCTTTGAAGAAATACGGGGCAGAAAATTGTGTTTTCAGAATATATGATGGCGTAAAAATTCCATATGAAGATAATTATTTCGATGCAGTTATTTCTTTTCAAGCAATAGAACACATTAGGGATGATATAAATTATATCTCAGAAATTTATAGGGTCTTAAAAAGAAATGGAATTTTTATAATTACAACACCTAATAAAACTTACAGATTAAGTCTATATCAAAAACCTTGGAATAAATTTCACATAAGAGAATATTATCCACATGAATTGAAAAATATTCTAAAAAATAAATTTTCAGATATAAAGATGTATGGCATCTATGGGAGTGAAGAGGTACAACTAATCGAGATTGAAAGAGTAAAAAAGATAAAGCAAGACATAAGTATAAGATCTCTTATCCCTAAAAATTTTAAAAAGCTAATACCAGTACAAGTAAAATCGGTAATTATTGAAATATTGATGAGAATTACTCAAATAGACAAGAGCAATAAAAACGATATGGATATCCTTAACAAATATAATCTAATGGATTGTTACATGATAAAAAATAATTTAAAGAATAGCCTGGATTTGTTGGGAATTTGTAAAAAATAATTTTATTGTGGTGAACCCAGAGTCGACTTATTTCTTAACCACGGCATTTGGTTTATACGTTAGTAAATGACCCAATCTTTGAAACTCCCGAATTGTCAATAAGCAACAGAAAAAAATTGTATAAGTGGGCGAATAAAGTAGTCCAGCAGCATACTTTTAGTGTAAAGCGTAAATTTCATAAGATAGCGACAGTAGAAAAATTCAAAGACCTCGGGGTTTCGGAAAAGATGTTTGAAATACTCTCTATTATTTACTGGTCATATCCATTTTATGCCGGTTTTCGCTGTACCGGAATCGCAGGCCGCATGAAGACACTGTTTCAGTCCCGGACATAGCTGAATAATCCAACATGAAACTGCTGGTAATAACTCATGAATTTCCTCCAATCCAGGGTGGGATTGCCGTGTTTTTACATAACCTATGCATTCAGCTTTGTAATCTCGGTCATGAGGTTGACATTCTAACACCAATTCGTACAGGTTGTATAGAAGCTCATGCGGGACAGAAATATCAAGTTTATCAATATAAGGAGTTAAAGTTCCTTGCCTCTATTGTTCCGCTCTATCATACATTATCTATGCATTTCAAGAAAAACTATGATCTAGTATTTATTGGTCATTTTATGACTACTCATGCATTAGGCGCTTTGGTATTACACCTATTTAAGAAAGTGCCATATGTAATTCTCAGCCACGGGAATGACATGAATTATTGCATTACCTTTAAAATAGACAGTATAGTTGCCCGCTTAATGTTTGGGCATGCTGCTTTAATGTTGGGAAACAGCCATTTTACAGTCAATGCTATACTCAAGAACGGTTACAAAGGGCAAGTAAAACTATTACATCCAGGCGTAGATTCAGATCAGTTTCATCCAAAGGCCGGCTCTGCAGAAATTCGTCACTTATATAACCTTGATGACCATCGGACTCTGCTTACTATAGCGCGGCTGGTAGCAAAAAAAAATGTTGACGGTGTACTGAGGGCTTTAAAGATAGTGATGGAGAAAGTGCCGAATGTAATCTACCTAATCGCAGGCGATGGCGAGGAAAAACATCATCTTAAAACCCTGTGTGACAGTCTGGGGCTGAATTCCAGCGTATACTTTTTAGGATTTGTCGAGAATGATAAACTGCCTGCTCTGTATTGTGCCTCGGATGTCTATGTTATGCCTTCTTATGATGCCGGTGGTGATATTGAAACTTTTGGTATCTCTTTTCTGGAAGCAAGCGCCTGCGGCAAACCGGTCATTGGTGGAAAGTCCGGAGGAATAGTTGATGCGGTGATTGACGGAGAAACCGGCTTGTTGATAAATCCGCATAATGTGGATGAGATTGCAGAAACAATTATACGTCTTTTTACCGACCGACAACTGGCTCGCAAGATGGGTGAGAATGGACGGAGACGGATTGAAAATGAATTGACATGGGAAATAGTTGGAAAACGATTAAATCAGTATCTGCAAAATGTAACTAAGTGTGTTGTTTAAATATAGTATTTAAAAGTTAGTTTATGGGTTTTGTCAGGAAAAAACACATAATAAATTTTCTTTTACTATTTTTTTCTTTAATTGTCGCGTTACTTGTATGCGAAATATTTCTAAGAATACTACCTATCGAAATTAATAAACAATATTTTATTCCTACCAGTCCCTTATCATGTTTTCAGCCGGACGATCATATTCCAACTAGT
Organism: uncultured Nitrospiraceae bacterium; assembly: GCA_964393845.1. Classification (GTDB taxonomy): domain Bacteria; phylum Nitrospirota; class Thermodesulfovibrionia; order UBA6902; family UBA6902; genus UBA6902. The sequence continues at coordinate 5,739 of CAYMUX010000024.1, read as the reverse complement.
CTCCTTAAAAACTGCAAGGTCATTGTTGAATCCAAGGCTTTTACATTTAAAGTTACGATAGATGAAAAAGGTTTCAGGAAAACTGAAAATGTTAAAAGCGATAAAGTGATTTTGATATTGGGTGATTCTTTTACATTTGGGGAAGGAGTTAATGATGAAGAAACTTTCGCATATTTACTTGAAAAGAGATTGGGAGGAACATACGATGTTATAAATGCTGGTTACGCTGCCGGACGCTCAATAGATACATATTATGTTTTTTTAAAAAAATATTTAAAAACTATAAAACCAAGCATTGTCGTTGTAAATTTTTACAATAATGACTTTAAGGATGTTCAAGCTCATACATGGCATGGTAGAGATGAAAATAGTATGCCTGAGAAAATTACTGATGAGAAAAGGATAATGATTAAAGGCGGAGTTCTTTATACTCCCAGAAAAATTAATCACTATCTGCCTTTAAAATTAATGGCTAAAATTCTGGGGAATTCGCATCTATATGCTTTTTTTTATGAACGGGTTCGTATGCGTCCGGAAGTAAGGAATTTTGAAGACCGAAAAATATATAAATTGAAATACGATTATCAGGACGATAAAAGATGGCACACATCAATAGAAGCAGCTATTAAATTATGTATGGAACACGGGGTTAAACTTATTTTTCATCAAATTCCATACAAGAACCAAAAAGAGTTGCAATCACAGAACAAAATCGTAAGCTCTTTAGCAAAAAAATATCATGTTAACGAAATCTTAAATTTTTCAGACGAAAGCAAGTCAGAATATTACTTAGTAGATGGACATTGGAATCAATTAGGACATAACCTGGCAGCTAAGCTTATTTATAATGAAATTGTAGAGAATTATTCGGCAGGTCTTAATTAAAAACAACTTTGAACTATCAGATATTCCTCAGGCAGCTATTTACTTTATTCAAATAATACATCTTTTGTTTGATTTGCCTGAAACATTGAAGGCGGAAATAAAGACATGAGAATTCTGCTTATTCGTCCTCCTGGAATACGCTTTCCCGGTGAAGTAGAGCCTGCTGCAGTTTTGCCCATTGGGTGTCTCTATATTGCTGCAGTGCTGGAGGCAGACAATCATGAAGTTTCGGTACTGGATTGCCAGGTCTATATGGACGAGTATCCTAACTGGAAGTGGGGTGGCCGTGAAATGTTTGGAATGCCCTGGGAGGAACTGCAACGGGAGATTAACTCAAGCGCCCCGGATCTTGTCGGGATATCAAATCAATTTACAGCAGGAATTGATAGTGCGATAAAGGTAGCTGAAATAGTCAAACAGATTAATCCCGGTATCGTGACAGTTGTAGGTGGAAATCACTCGTCGACTCTTCCCTCCACCTTTTTTGAGCTTACAAAGGATATTGACATTGTGTGCATGTGTGAGGGGGAACGAAGAATATTGGATATTATCTGCTGTATTAAAGGGGAAAAAAGGCTTGAAGACACAAAAGGAATTGCATTCAGGAAAGATGGGACTGTTATCATTAACGATCATGCCCCTCATCTTACCCCTGAAGAACTTGATGCGCTTCCTTTCCCCGCATATCATCTTGTTGATATGGAAAGGTATTTCCGGATTCAGAAAAAAATGTATCTTGCACGGGACCACTATGAGTATCCGGATTCACAAAGGGCTGTCTCGATGATAACGAGCCGCGGTTGTCCGTACAATTGCACTTTCTGCTCCATTCACCTGCACATGGGAAAACGCTTTCGTGCTCACAGCTCTCATAATGTACTGGACCATATTGCACTACTGACCGGCAAGTATAGAGTACGTCACATTTACTTTGAAGACGATAATCTTACACAGGATAAAGATCGTTTTGAAAAGATACTGGATGGCTTGATAGAGAATAATTCCGGCATTACCTGGGACACGCCCAACGGCGTCCGTGCTGAATTATCAAAAGAATTGATTGCAAAGAGTAAAAAGTCGGGATGCATTCACCTTGTCATCGCTGTGGAGTCAGGGAGCCAGAAGAATCTTGATACCATTGTCAAAAAGAAGCTTGACCTTCAGCATGTAGAGCAAACGGCCATTGCGTGCAAAGACCTGGGCCTCGATCTTTCAGCCTTTTTCATCATCGGTTTTCCGCAGGAGACAATTGAAGATATGCAGACAACACTGGACTACGCCATCAACCTGGAACGGAAATATAATGTATTTCCAAGACTGAACCTGCTTAAACCTCTTGTAGGCACAGAGGTCTATCACGAGGCAAAGGAAAAGGGATTACTCAGCCCTTCCAGTCCCTGGAGCGGCCTTGTTAAAACCGATAACTTTACACAAGCCGATGTCATGAAATTAGCTAAAGCGTTTTATCGAAAAAACAAGTTGTTACTCCTTAAAAAGATGGGATGCTTTATAATCAGATATCCCAGGACACTGGTACGACTGACCGCTGCTCTCTGGAGTTCACCTGACCGTAGAAAATCACTACTAATTGCCATGATCCACACAAACTGCCTGCTCAGGGATTTCAAAGGAGATCAGATTGAAAGTTAATATTGAAAATACCAAAGAACTCGCAAACGGAGAGAATACTATCAGGTTAATTTATTTTGGAGATTTATGGGATAACCGGTGGCGAAGACGACAGCAGATTGCTTACAGACTGGCTCTGATGGATACAATAAAAGAGGTAATTTATATCGAGATTCCTCTTACGCTGATTTCTTTTATAAAATATATTCTTGGCCTCGGAAATGAAAATCTCCGTTCTCGCTGGAAACAACTACTAAAGTCAGGTTTTGTCCGCTCGATTGACAAAGTCCGCATTATTACCCCTATTTCAATCTGGCCGCTATATCGATTCAACAAATACACTTTCTTAACTGAATGGTTTTCCGAGTATATTACCAACGCCCTGATCCGCAAACATTTTCCGGGCCATCCTCATCCCTGCATTCTGTGGTTGAGCCACCCCCTGGCTGCACATTACATTGGCTCATTTGGCGAAGTACTTATCTGCCATGACCATACGGAAAAATTCAGTCAATATAAATCATGGTCTCCCGATCTTCAGGAAAAAGCCGGCAGGTTGGATGATTGGATTTCCAGAAAAGCTGATTTGATTTTTGTACAGACCGAAGCCCAGTTGATGGAGAAACAACAAATAAATTCAAATACCCATTTAATCCAGAATGCGGTTGACCTGGACCTCTACAACAACTCTCAAGCAGATATTCCTGAAGATATCGAAAAGATTAAGCAGCCGGTTCTCGGGTACGTGGGAAGCATGAATTATAGATTAGATTATAATCTTCTTTCGAAGCTTGCATCCGAACATCCTGAATGGTCTTTGGTGTTAATCGGCCTACCGGACAAAAAATCACTCCATCTCCTGGGCCACTATCAGAATGTCCACTTCCTGGGGGAAAAGCACTACAACGTCCTTCCTCAATACATATACAGGTTTAATGTTTGCCTGATCCCTTATATTCTTAATGATCTCACATATCCGAACCCCTTAAAGCTTTTTGACTATCTCGCTTCAGGCAGACCGGTTGTATCAACCGCCATACATGGTGTAAAGGGGTTTGAAGGACCTATTGCTACTGCCGGAAATTATGATGAATTCATCAATCAGATTGAGTGGTTTCTGAACAACGATAAATCTGCCATGTCCCGGCAGCGGAAGGAAGTGGCTAAACTTCACACATGGGATGTCAGAACAGAACAGGTCTGGCAATTAATAGAACAACGCTTATACAGCGAATGTAAAGCATGAAGATTCTTCTCATAAATGCGCCGACATTGAAGATGCAGGGGATAACCAGCCAGATCTATCCCCCGTTAGGTTTGTTATATATTGCTTCTTATGCCAGAAGCCGGAGACCTGATTTCGAATTTAAGGTATTGGATGGTTATCAGGAAAATCCAAAAGAAATAATGCATAAAATCTCGGAATTTGCCCCTGATGTTCTGGGCATGTCATTCACCACACAGGCAGCTAACGGGGCATATAAACTGATAAATGAAATGAAAGAAAGAAGGCAGGATATTCATATTGTTGCAGGAGGCGCCCACCCGACAATCTTTCCCCGGGAAGTACTTATGAAGTCTAAGACTGATATTGTCGTTGTCGGTGAAGGGGAATATACATTCTGTGAAGTACTCGAATATCTTGACAAGGGTGAATTGTCACATTCAATCACAGGAACAGCAGTCCGAAATAATGGAAAGATAACGCGGAATCCACTCAGGCCATTTATTGAAGATTTAGACTCGCTTCCATTTCCTGCAAGAGACTTGATTAATCTTAAAAGATATCGAGGATATATACATAAGAAGCAAAGACATGATATTAATTTAATCTCTTCAAGGGGCTGCCCGTATAATTGTGTTATCTGCGCCAATGCCGTATGGAAAACTCAAAAACCCTGGTTCCGCTCACGAAGCCCTGAAAATGTTGTTGATGAAATGGAATTTCTTATTGATAAATACGGTATCAGAGAATTTTATGATTATGCCGATGAACTAAATGCAAATATTACGTGGACTAAGGCCATAAGCGATGAAATTGTCAAAAGAGGACTTAATATTTTCTGGAAGGCCCAGATGAAGATAGGCGGCACAAACCTTATAGATGATGAACTGGCCGAAAAACTCAGGCAAAGCGGCTTCTGGCTGGCGTCGTTTGGAATTGAAAGCACCAATAACAGGACATTAAAAGGGATAAACAAAAAGCAGACAATCGAACAAATTGAAAACTCACTTAATATTATGAAAAGACATGATATAAAATGCTTTGGTTTTTTTATCGCATTCAATGTCTGGGAAGAGGGCGGCAATTTATGTCATGAGACAAAGGAAGACTGTTTCAGGACTCTTGATCACATAAAAAAATGGACACGAGAAAAAAAGCTTCATTCTTTCGGATGGGGCCTGGCGACCCCTTATCCCGGAAGTCAATTGTATGAGATAGCCGTGAAGCATAATGTTATCGACCAGAACCACATTGGGAAATGGGAGCTGTTTGATTCCACCGCAAATTTCACAATGAATATACCGGCCATTTCTCAAAATGACTGGCTGCAGGTGTTGAATGCAGGCAAAAGACTGCAGGCGAAATTATTGTTAACCAGCGGGGCCTGGCATATAAGTGATTTCCGGCTTTACCTTAAAAAGGCGATGTATTTAGCCGGTAAAAATATTGAAAAGAGAATTTTATCCAAAGTAAAAAACGGTATACATTTATTCGTTCAATTTTTAAATCAGTAGCGTAAGTTTTAACTGCATATTAAACATCACTGTTTCGAAGGCTGTTATATCTGAACATCTGGCATCTGAGCATACATTTCATAAACGGAAAAAATAGGGGAGCAACAAGATGCGTTTTTCAAGAGTTTTACTTATAAATCCATATTATAAGGGGCGTTTCCCTCCATTTCTGCCGGCAGGTCTGGCGTACATCGCTGAAGCTGTAAAAAGTGAAGGAGGAGAGTATGACTTCGTCAATATGGGATTAGACAATAGTATTGATAATTTGAAGAAGAGAATTACATCTTTTTCTCCGGATCTTATAGGTGTTCAAATAATGTCTTTCCATCATAAACAGACGTACAATCTAATTAAAAAAGTAAAAAACATGTTCCCGGAGATACCTGTTGTTGCAGGAGGTCCTCATGTTTCAACAATGCGTACCGCGGTACTTGAAGAAAACGAATGCATTGATTACGGTGTTGTTCAGGAAGGAGAAAAAACCCT
>CAYMUX010000023.1:0-31428 GCA_964393845.1 uncultured Nitrospiraceae bacterium | reverse complement strand
GGTTGAAAACGATAAGACCAGGCCTTCCCGAAGATATTGCGCCATTTCGGAATATATCTCGTCTGCTTTTTCTCGTGCATTGGAAATGCTGGGAATGGATTTTGAGTAAACTTTTATCCCGGCTTTTTCAACCAGGCCTTCGCCGCTGAAATACGTATTATAGGGCAGACCATTGCGCACTGCCAGGGTTTCAAGTTTTTCCCTGAGACCCCCGTGTCCCCTGTATTGAACACCCTGGTTCATCAAGCCCCTTACGACCAAGCCGTAACAATCTATTTCATTGTAAGGTGTGCCGATAAATTGCTTAACTGCATCGGCAAGAGAGCCCTGATGGGTTTGTTCAGCATCGGCATTATTTTCCGGTACGGTTATTTTTGCCGTTAGTGTGTCTGATTTTTCCGGTGAATTATTTATAAAAGACAATTCCCTGGTCTCAGTATTAAGGACCACATTGGTTCCAGGCCTTAACGAGGTATATTCCTTATTGCTGTTAACCGGGGCGTTAATGATGTCCCAGAAGCGGTTGTCAAAATTAGGGTTTGCCTGAAAGAGGTGCGAGACCGTTGGCTTATCCGTGCTTATTGTGCCAATGACGATGGATTTATCTGAGAGGCCTTTTTCCGCTGCAATATTAATTGTGCCATCGGGAGATTCGGCATTCACGCTATTAGCTGGCAGGGAAAGCTTCTTGCCCCAAACCAGTTCATTGCTGCCTGGCTTAAGGGCCACAGTTGTCCCTTCACGCATTTTTGTAAACTGCTTCCCCTGGTTTTCTGAAGATAAGATAATGTCCCAGCATTTATCGGCATATTCCGGATGGTTTACTAGAATATGGGACACAGTTGGCGTTTCTTTGCTGATCTTGCCGAGTTCAATAAAAGCAGCTTGACCTGAATTCTGCGGCCCTGAATTTTTTAACTGGGGAATGGCTTCGTTAAGAACTTTCGAAAATCCGGCCGGGTTAGTTTTTTGTTGAGTATCTGTAACAACCTGTGAACTCGCGCCTTCTGTGATACCGGAAACTGGCATATCACTCTCCTTTAAGCCGGCAAAATAATCTATGACAACTGTTCATAAGTTATGAATGCAATAGCCATGCCAAACATAAACAATGTCTTGTTCCACTACAAACAACGCATCATTGCTGATAATTACCACTCAAGTCAGGTTCTAACCGGAAGAAAAAGGTGTTACGAATTTGACATAAAGACTAACATCGTTGAGATAATGACATGGATTTATTGCAGGAATATAAAATGTTTCATGTGATAACAAGACCCGTTATTTTAATAATAAATCTTGACGATTGTCCCCTTACCTTCTTTACTCTCTATCTTCATTTCCCATCCGTGAGCCTTGACGAGGTGTTTGACGATTGCGAGACCGAGACCTGTTCCTCCAAGCTCTCTTGAACGGGAAGGGTCAACTCTGAAGAACCTTTCACCGAGCCGGGAAAGATATTTTTGAGGGACCCCGGGGCCGGTATCTCTAACATAAAAATAGTTTCTCCCGTCTTCCCGGTCCAGGCCTATCTCTATCTCTCCCTTTTCAGTAAATTTCACGGCATTGTCCGTGAGGTTAAGGAGTATCTGTGTGAGCCTGTCCCTGTCGGCATTGATCAGGGTTTCTCCTTTTTCCAGGGATTTTTTGATGGTCAGGTTTTTTTCAGCGGCGTGTACAACTGATATCTGTATTACTTCATCAATGATATCGGTTATATGAAATTCGGTTTTATTGACCATCATCACACCGAGCTCTAATCTTGATATGATCAGCAGATCTTCCACCAGCCTGTTCAAGCGTTCGCTATGATTTTTTATTGTGGTGAGGAACTTTTCCGCATTTTCTTTATCATAAAGGGCGCCGTCAAGAAGTGTTTCCGCAAATCCTTTTATCGACGTAATCGGGGTTTTTATTTCATGAGAAACATTTGCCACAAAGTCTTTTCTCATCTGTTCCAATTTTTTCATCTGGGTCGTGTCATGGAAGATGGCGACAAAGCCGGCCGGCTCTCCCACCTGATAATATAACGGAGACACACGGACAGACAGGTATTTTTCCCCGGTAAAGTCGAACGTCAATTCAGCCGCTCCGGGCAGCCGGGTTTTCTTTACCTCATCCATGAGGGCTATAAAAACAGGACTTCTAACGACCTCCAGAAACGGCCTGCCGTCCAGTTTTTCGCTGCCGAAGAGGTCCCTGGCCGCGTTATTTGAAAGTTCGATAACATTGTGGATATTGATCAGGAGAAGCGCGTCGGGGATACTTTTCAATATAACATTCAGTCTTTTTGCTTCCTCATCGCCTCTCTTAATGGTCTCTTCCAGCTCCGACGCCATGTTGTTAAGGTTATGGGCCAGTTCGGTGAATTCCCCGGCCCCTTCTATATAGAGTCTCTTTTTAAAAAGACCGTGGGCCAGCGCGCCGGAGTAATCCGCAATCCGGAGAACGAACTTTCTTATCCTCTCCGTCTGATAGATGAGGATCAGGCCGAACAAAAGAAATACGGAAATCACCGCGAGATTTATTTTCAGCCTTAAATTGTTAATCGATTCATTTACCTTCGTGAGCGGAGCGGCAAGCCTTACAAAACCCGCAGGCTCTCCGTTTAGCACAATTTTATCAGCAACATACAGAAGATCATATTTCAGTGTATCGCTCAATCTGATTGACCAGCCGGTACCGGATACAATGGATTGCTGTATTTCCGGCCTGTTGATATGGTTGTCCATCGCAGAGGGATCGTTGTCGGAATCACCCAGTACCTGTCCTGTTGTGTCAAGGATCGTTATCCTTGAGTTTGTCATTTGTTTCATCGTCCTGGAGAACTCTTCAAGGTCAATCTCCGGACCGAAAGGCATATTACCTGCAATAACAGACGCCTGGACAGACAGGCTGTTTGTCAGGTAGCTGATGTAACTGCTTCTGATCACATGTGTCAAATAGAAATGCATAAAAATTACGGACACAAGAAGTGCAATGAAATAAAGTATGAACACGCGTCTGAAAATTCTCCGTTTCATAATTCTCCTTCCATATAATAACCAAGCCCCCTTCTCGTCTTTATATACTCCGGCCGAGAAGGGTCATCCTCTATCCTTTCCCTCAGTCTTCTGATATGGACATCAACGGTCCTGGGCTCGACATATGCTTCATCTTTCCATACTGCATCAAGGAGCATGTCCCGGTTAAACACCCTTCCTTTTCTCTTCACTAAATAGAGGAGCAGTTTAAATTCCGTTGCGCTTAATTTTATCTGCTCCCCCCTTTTTACAACCTGATACGTATCGGTGTTTATTTCGAGTTCGCCGATTTTGAAGGTTTTATCTTTTAACGGTTTTTCGTGTGTCCTTCTTAGAACAGCCTTTACGCGGGCAATGAGTTCACGGGGGCTGAAGGGCTTTGTTATATAATCATCGGCGCCCATCTCGAGGCCAAGCACTTTATCGAACTCCTCGTTTTTCGCGGTTAGCATGATTATGGGGACAAAGGAAGTGTCCTCGGAGGACTTCAGAATTCTGCACAGCTCCATCCCCTGGATTCCGGGGAGCATTAAATCAAGGATGATAAGATCATACTTTTCCTGTTTAACGCGGCGTAAGGCATCTTCCCCGTCCGTTGAAACGGATATCCCGAACCCTTCCTTTTTCAGGTTATAGGAAACAAGCTCCAGGATGTCTTTTTCGTCGTCAACTACTAAAATATTCGCCTTCATCTTATTTAATACCGATTATAATGGTTTTGCCGCAGTGCCGCCAAACACTGAAAACATTAATGCCATAATTAACAACTGGATAATCCAGCCGATAACACAGACCCCTACAGCCCGCCAGGTGCTCTTGTAATCGAGTGCCTGCCTGACGGCAATTACCATTGCCACCAGCATCCAGATTGCGGCAATGAAAAAAACCGGCATTGCCAGCCCCGGAACTATGCCTAACACACGAATCAACCCCGGAGAACTCGCAAAACCGACAGTCCGCAGCAACTCGCCCGGATTAGAAGTAGTCTGAGGTTCGGGAAGGAGTTTGGTCCCTATAATATAAGTCAGAAAGGCCCACACTAACCACCCGATAAGGGCTATAATAATCCCTATGATGATCCCGCCAATCCCTGCGTTTCCTACATTTGCCAGGCCTGCCGCCGTACTGGAAAGTATAACGACCAATATGGCTTGATTCAGCGCCCCTGTATCAGCCTCAACCTCTTCATATAAATTAACATCAAGCCTTGCCGCGCGGATAATGCGGTTGATGAAGTTACTCACTTTTACCCCCTGTCGTAATTTGTCATTACGATTATGACTGTAAATTAAATTGTATCACTCAATTGACGGTTTATATTAATGATAAATAATAGCAGAAATCAAAGTTGTTTTATTTATTTAAATTAGTTATTGAATGGTAGACTGATCAGTTTTAACTCTTCCTTTAAAGGCAGTGGCTTAAATCCCGCTGAGTATGCCTTTGAACTGTCAAGCGAGATATCAGGGGGCCTCGGGGCTGACGTGGTTATGTCTTTCTGCCTGCATCGTATTAACCTTGCATCCTTGATTCCAAGGACGCCCATCATCAGCAGACCGAAATTGTAACGAGAAATCCGTTCCATCCCTCCCAGATGAATCAGTCCACTTAACTTTTCTATGGCAATGAAAATACCCTGGGCAGCGGTCTTTCCACTAACCGGGGTCCTGTATTCATCTTCAAACAATCTTAAATCTCTGCCTTCCTTAAAAGCCGCTAACATTGTCTGGAAGAAGCTTGAAGCTACGGGGCCCGGATTGCCGAACATTAAGGGCATGCGGCAGACGGCAGCATCGGGATATCTCTTCAAAATCCCTTCTTCGGCAAGGACCTTTTGTTCCCCATAAATATTGACGGGACAAACAATATCTTCTTCTTTGTAAGGCGCGTTTAAGCCGTCAAATACGAGATCGGATGAAGTAAAGACAAAGGGAATATTGCTATCGGCGCAAAGTTCGGCAATATTGACCGGCGTATCGACATTTATTTTTCGTGTTTCCGTTTTATTTTGCTGACAATAATCAGGACTGCTTAATGCGGCAGTATGGATGACCGCATCAGGCCCGATTTCCTTAAATACTTTTTTGAATTCTCTAAAACGTGTTAAATCGATTTGAATGATCTTTATACCTTTGATTTTGACCGGGTGGGTAAAAACCGTTCCGAAAATTTCCCAGCTCTTATATGCCTCCCGGCAGATGTTCCATCCGAGAAAGCCGCTTGCGCCTGTAAGAAGTAATTTTTTCATTTCAATTATTTTGTAGGGGCGGGGTTCTCCCGACCTTATTAAAAAATCTCCCCTAACCCCTCTTTTCCAAAGAGGGGAATATCAAATTATTTTATTTTCTCCAATGAAAAATATCCAAGTAACATCAGTCTTCCGTACACAAGATAATTGAACCGTCCAATATAATACATGCCTTTTTCAACGCATCTGACATGGTCCCGCACCGGTCGTACATAAAATAAATTCTCCGGTCTATTGTAATTTATTACAGCGACTTTTACTGAGTCCAAATCTTTACAAATATCTTCCTCAATAAAGAACCGGCCCCAGGGTACATGCAGCAGCACATTATGACCGAGAACCTTATTATTCTCTTGGTAAAAGATCTTCCGGTGGGAAAGGCGTTTAAAACTCGGCCATACTGTAAGCATATCAACAAGATATTCGCCATGGAACTCGAAGATATCCGGGGGGGCTGCGCTCTTAAAAACCTGTATCAATTCACGGCTGCTTTGGGGGAATTTCATAATATGATATTATCCGAAAATCAGCAGGAATTGTCTAACCGCTTCTAACGCTCCTTTTTGTTTATAATATAAACCTTGCAATTTTATACATCAGGAGGAATTCAATGGCGGATGAAAAGAAAGAAGCATGGTTAAACTATCTTGCGCTTACGACTGTTTTGTTTGCCGTGTGCGCGACGCTTTCCACTTTCAAGGGAGGAGGTTATTCCACGCGCTCTGTATTGGCGCAGTCCCAGGCATCGGACCAATGGGCTTATTTTCAGTCTAAAAGTATAAAAGGATACGTCTATGAAGTGCAGAGGGACAAACTGGAGCTGGAGCTTAAAGAGAAGGGGCAAATGCTCTCTCCCGGCGTAATGAAGGATTATGAAAATAAGATAGAGACCTATTCTAAAAAGATTTCAAAATACGATGAGGAAAAGACGGCCATAGAAAAAGGAGCGAAGGAGAAAGAGGGCATAAGGGACAAATCGCAGGAGCATGCACAGATGTTCGGGATGGCGGTGATATTTCTGCAGATAGCGATACTGCTTTCATCAATCTCAGCGCTGCTGAAAAAAAAGGCGCTCTGGTTGATCGGGCTTTTATGCGGATTAGTAGGCGTATTTTACTTCGTGAACGGGTTTTTCCTTTTTATGAAATAGCGCAAGGGACTGCAAGGCTGCCTGCGGGAATACGAAAATTTATTATGGCTGGGACAATCTTTTCCTAGCCGGTTGCACATTCAATGGTTGAGTTTTATCGTTCTTTTACGCATAATATTTTTCACTTATAACAAACTGACTTGTCAAAGAGAAGGGGACAATCCGGGTTATTAAATGATTAAATTCATCCACACCGCCGACATTCACCTTGACAGTCCGCTGCAGGGGCTTAGTCGATATGAAGGCGCTCCCGTTGAGCAGATTCGCAACGCAACCCGTCATGCTTTTGAAAACCTTGTCCGTCTTGCAATCTCGGAACAGGTTAAATTTGTACTGATTGCCGGTGACCTTTACGACGGAGACTGGCGTGACTATAACACCGGTCTGTTCCTTTCAAGGGAGATGGGGAAGCTCCGAAAAGAGGGAATAAGGGTATTTATTGTTTCAGGGAATCACGATGCCGAGAGCAAAATTACAAAAAGCCTGAGGCTGCCGGAAAACGTTAAGATTTTTTCTACAAAGAAACCCGAAACTTTGCTTCTCGACGATCTCGGAGTTGCCGTTCACGGTCAGGGATTTCATCAGCCGGTAGTTACGGAAGATATAGCTTCAAAATACCCTGACGGTATTTCCGGTTCTTTCAATATTGGCATCCTCCATACAAGCGTAACCGGACGAGAAGGACATGAACCTTATGCCCCATGTCAGGTTGAGACCTTACTTTCAAAACATTATGATTATTGGGCGCTCGGTCACGTGCACAATAGAGAGGTCCTTCACGAAGACCCCTGGATAATCTTTCCGGGGAATATTCAGGGAAGGTATATACGTGAGACAGGCCCGAAAGGATGCACACTTGTGACTGTTGATGACGGCATGGTAGTTGCTGCGGAACATCAAGAGCTTGACGTATTGAGATGGACGCTTTGCAAGATAGACAGCACTGATGCTGCAACTGTTGAAGCCGTCCTCGAAAAGATTAATGAGGCGCTGTCAAACCAGCATGAACAAAACGCCGGGAAACCCATAGCAGCACGAATACTTGTCTCAGGTTCATGCAAAGCACACGAAACAATTGCTAAAGATACCAGTCAGTTAATTAATCAGATCAGGTCGGATGCAACAGATCTCAGCAGCGGCATGATATGGGTTGAGAAGGTTATCTTCCAGACGAAGCCTCAATTCGATCCTGATAAGATACAAGGTCCCATCCATGATCTCATTCAGTACATCCATAAAATTGAAGCGGAAGACATCTTTTCAAAATACCTCAAGGATGACTATTCAAAGCTTAAAGCAAAGCTCCCCAGAGAGTTTTTCAAAGGAGATGATGCCTTTGATCTTGAATCTTCCGAAAAGGCAAAGGCATTACTCGAAGAAGCAAAGCAATTGCTGACCTCACTGCTTCTCTCAGGAGGTCCACAGAGTTGAAAATACTTTTCTTTGATCTGAAAGCCTATGGCCCCTTCACCGATAAACCAATCGACCTTTTGTCGGGGAATGAGGGATTCAACATTATCTATGGTCCGAATGAAGCAGGGAAAAGCTCTGCCCTAAGAGCAATACGTGCGCTTTTGTATGGCATTCCCGAACGTACGCCAGAGGCCACGTTTATTCACGATGGTCAAAAGCTCAGGCTCGGCGCAAGGATAAAGCATTCAGACGGCGCTGAGCTAACATTCCAACGGAGAAAGGGGCGTACAAAAACTTTGCTTACCGATAACGGCGAGCCGCTCGATGACCGAGAACTCGACAAATTCCTCGGGGGCATTGATGATGCGCTTTTTTCCACGATGTTCGGCATTAATTATAATGATCTCGTACAGGGAGGGAAGGAAATAATTGAAGGTCATGGCGATGTCGGCGAAAGCCTTTTTGCTGCAGGACTTGGCAAGGGAGGACTTCGCAAGGTTCTTTCTGAACTCGATGAAGAGGCTGATGCACTGTTCAAACCACAGGGACATAAAAAATACATCCATAATAAGATTAGTGAGTTTCAGGAAGCAAAAAAAGAAATCCAAAACACCTCGCTTTCAAGCAGGGATTGGGAGACCCACCAGCAAAATCTCAAGGAAGCCCGGGAGCAAAAAGACGAGACCTTAAAAAGTTTAAAAAGCTTGAGTACCGATGTTAATCGTTTAAAGAGGATTAAAGATTCTCTTCCTGTCATCGGAGAGTTAAAAGAGGACCGTAACAAACGCTCCCTTATTGGAGATGTCTTAATCCTTCCCGCTGACTTCCCTGAGAAGCGACGAGCAGCTTTACAAGCGCTGGATCGATCAGGGAAAGACGAAGAGAAAGCAAATGGTCACATTCAGGCATTAAAGAAAGAACTTGATGGGATCGTAAAGCCGGGTGATATTCTCGCAATGGAAAGTGTTATCAAGAATCTTCAGCAGCGTCTCGGAAGCCATCTTAAGGCAAAAAACGATTTATCAAGCCTTATTGCCAAGAAAGATCAATTGCTTGCAGACGCGCGGATAATTCTCAGGAATATCAGACCTGACTTGACGATTGAAAATGCAGAATCAATTCGTCTTACTTTAAATATACGGAGACATTTGCAGGACCTCATATCACGAAATGGTATCTTAAAGGAGAAACAGAACAGTACTGCAAAGTCGCTGAAAAAAATTACAGGAGAAGCGGATCAGATAAAAAAAGACATTGAAGAATTAGGCACAAAAAGGGATATGAGGGTGCTTGATAATGCATATAATACGGTTCTGAAAGGTGGAGATATAGAGAAACAGTTCAAAGATGCGGACCAGGAGTATCAGGTCTTGGAAGAGCAGGCTAATATCGAACTCAGGAAACTTCCTCTCTGGACAAAAGACCTGAATTCTCTTGAGACGCTTGCAGTCCCATCTGCTGAGACCGTAGATAGGTTTAATATTTTGCTGTCCGAAAGGGAGAATAAACTCAAGAGCATAAGGGAATCCATGGATGGGATACAGGTAAAAATTAAAGAGATAGTCACCAAAATTGAGTCCCTGAAATATGCAGGTGAGGTGCCTACAGAAGAAGACCTTATGAGTGAGAGAGACCGGAGGCAGAAGGGCTGGTCACTTGTACGCAAGGCCTGGCTTGACGGGATTTCTGATAATAGTGAATGGGATGCTTACGCCTCCGGGATGCCTCTTGATGCTGCCTATGAAAAAAGCGTTGAAGCTACGGATGAGATATCAGACCGGCTTAGACGTGAGGCAGGCCGCGTTGAGAAGAAAGCCGTATGGCTTGCAACCGTACGGCAGTATCAGGAAGATATCTCCGGCTACCAGGATGAAGAGAATATAATCAGCCAGGAGATAAAAGATATCTGGAAGCAATGGGAAGAAAAATGGCTCCCTCTCGGCACAAAGCCTCTTACTCCTATTGAGATGAGGGCGTGGTTGAGTAAACAGACAAATGTTGTTCAGCTCTCTGCAAAGGTGAGGAGCGCTTGCCTGAAAATGGATCAAATCAAGAAAGAAATAGAAGATGCCAGAGGTAAACTTTTTTCAGCCTTCAGCAGCATAGGCGAATCAGGATTTTCCGAAACTGATACTCTTGGGAAACTTATTGATCGTGCAAAGACAATTCTCACTGCTTCTGATGAGACAGAGAGGAAAAGGGATGTTCTGGAAAAGACTCTCCAGGGACTCAAAAAGCAACTCAAAGATGCATCAGACGAAAATGAGGATTCTTCAGCAATGCTTGTGAAATGGGAAGATGAATGGAGCAAAGCGATAAAGGGGCTTGTTTTTCATGGACCTGTAACGCCGTCTACAGTCAATGCCTTTATAGAAAAGTTGCAGGAGCTATTCGAGAAGATCGATGAAGCGGCAAAACTCAACGACCGGATTAATGGAATACAGAGCGACGCGGAGCAATTTCGCATTGATGTCAGCTCAACAGCAGAGACGGCGGTTCCTGATTTAGTAGAACTCCCTGTAGAACAGGCTGCTGCAATGCTCGATGAAAGGTGCAAAGAGGCAAGAGAGAACGAGGTCAGGAGAAAGGAGCTCCTTAAAAAGATCCATGAAAGAGAAGATGATCTTCGTGATGCCAACGATACAATTAAAGAAAATACCGCTCTCCTCGATCACTTGAAGGAACAGGCAAAGTGTAAATCATACGAAGAGATGGAGGAAATAGAGAGAAAATCCGGCGAAGCCTGTGCACTTGATAATGCAATAACTCAGCTTGAGAAACAACTGCTGCCATATACCGCAGGCGGAACTATAACAGAACTTATCGAGGAAGCATCAGGGATCAATCCCGATGATCTGCCATTGAGCATAGAGCAAACAGAAAAAGAGATTGACGAGTTAAACAAACAAATTTCCGCCCTTGATCAGAAGATCGGAGGAGAAGAAAAAGAACTTGAAAAGATGGATGGCAGTTCACGGGCTGCTGAAGCTGCGGAAAATGCCCAAGGTATCCTCGCTCAACTGCGGGAAGGGGTAGAGCGCTATGTCCGCATAAAGCTTGCGGCTGAGATACTTCGGGATGAGATCGAAAGGTATAGGCTGCAGCACCAGGGGCCGATACTTAAGAGGGCGAGCGAGATTTTTTCAGCGATTACACTTGGAGCTTTTTCAAAGCTTAAAACCGATTATGACAGCAATGACAAGCCGGTTCTTATCGGCGTTAGACCCTCCGGTAAAGAGACAGGTGTCGAGGGAATGAGCGACGGTACAAGTGACCAGCTATTCTTATCTCTCCGTCTTGCCAGTCTTGAAATGCAGCTTGAATCCGGCGAACCTCTGCCCTTTATCGTAGATGATATCCTCGTCAATTTTGATGATGACCGCTCTGCGGCAACCTTAAAAATTCTTGCAGAACTCTCCGGCAAGACGCAAATAATATTCTTTACTCATCATCAGCATCTTGTCGATCTTGCGCAGAAGGTTGTTGCGCCGGATATGCTTTTTGTTCATAACCTATAGCGAATATTCTTTTGAATGCCTAATGCTTCACTACCGAGTCAAGGGCTGCCTTTATCTCTTTACTCATAGTTGTCATGGAAACTATGAAAACGTAATTTATTAAAAAATTCTTCCGTCTTTTCAATCCGTTGATATATAATCATATACTTCTCTGAATTCTAAAGAGGGGGGCTTATGACTCTTATAAAAAAGGCAATCGAATGATACAACAAGACATTATCCAAACGACGCTCAAAGACAGCAATTACCATCTCTCTCTTTTTTCCGACAAGGAAATTAGCACTCTGCGCAAGAGCATTGTTATCAAGGAATCGAAGGGTAAGAAGACACCGTTTGTCACTTGTATTATTCGGGATAAGGATATCCAGTTAAAGCCGGAAGAAATCGTCCGCCAGCTTTTTGCTGCAAGACTGATCCAACAATACGGATATCCTAAAAAACGGCTTGCCTTTGAATATGCCGTCACATTTGGCAGGGAGAAGAAGAGCGCCGATATTGTAGTCTTTGATAAAGATCGCCCTGATACACCATACATCATTGTCGAGCTAAAAAAGCCTAAACTTAAAGACGGCAAGGATCAACTCCGTTCATATTGCAATGCAACCGGCGCACCGATGAGTGTGTGGACCAATGGCGAGAAGATTTCACATTACCACCGCAAAGACCCTAACTATTTTGAAGACATCACCGATATCCCCAAGGCAAGCCAGAGCCTTAAGGACATACTCAGCGAACGGTTTACTCTGAAAGATCTCATAATCAAGGACAAAATCGCCAACGAGCGCAAGTCATTAAAAGACATCATCCTTGAAATGGAAGACGAAGTGCTTGCCAACGCGGGGGTGGATGTTTTTGAGGAGGTCTTCAAGCTCATATTTACCAAGCTCTACGATGAATTTCTGAGCCAGAAAGACAAAGGGGTCATTAATTATTTCACAAAACAGGTCACTAAAACCGCAGTAGGAGAACCTGCCTCAACATATGGCGATAAGCCAAGCTATTTCGACGGCGCCGATTATGACGCGCTTAAGGCAGCCGTAAGCAGCATTAATGATGAGGGCTTCAGAGTGCTGGAGTTCAGGAATTCCGGCCAGACCGACACGGAGTTGAAAAACAAGATTCAGGGTCTTTTTAATAAAGCCAAGAATCAATGGACAGGCGTATTTCCTGACGGCGCTGTTTTTGATTTGTCCGATAGTCATTTGGCGGTCTGTGTGTCCAGTCTTCAAGATGTAAAATTGTTTAACTCCAATTTATTGGTTGTGGATGAAGCTTTCGAGTATCTGGTGAATAAATCCGCCAAAGGGGAAAAGGGGCAATACTTCACAGTGCGACACGTCATTGACATGTGCGTGCAAATGCTGAACCCCAAACGTGGTGAATACATGATCGACACTGCTTCAGGAAGTTGCGGTTTTCCTGTCCACACTATTTTCAAGCTCACGGGCCATCTTTTTACTAATGAGGAAATACCCGAACAGGACAAAGAGAATGTGCTCAAAGTTTTTGGTATTGATTTTGATGAAAAGACCGTGCGTGTGGCCCGCACTTTGAATCTTATTGCCGGCGACGGCGAAACCAACGTATTGCATTTAAATACACTGGACTATGACCGTTGGAGCGACAAAACAGAGAAAGACAAGAAGTGGATCAACACCTACGGCAAGGGATTTGAGCGCTTGGAAAAGCTCCGGGCCGATAAGGGAGAAAACAAATATTTCAACTTTGATATTCTTATGGCCAATCCGCCCTTTGCCGGTGACATTAAAGAAAGCCGCATACTGCATCAGTACGAACTGGGATTTAAGGCCAACAATAAAGCACAGTCCAAGGTCGGGCGGGACATTCTGTTTATCGAACGCAATCTGGACTTTCTCAAACCCGGCGGGCGCATGGCAATAGTCCTGCCTCAAGGACGTTTTAACAATACCTCGGACAAACCTATTCGGGAATTTATCGCCCAGCATGGGCGGATACTGGCTGTAGTTGGTCTGCACGGAAACACCTTTAAGCCACACACTGGCACTAAAACCAGTGTTTTGTTTGTACAGAAATGGGACGACAAACTCTGCCCTAAAGTCGAAGACTATCCCATGTTCTGTGCGGTCAGCGAGAAAGGTGGCAAGGACAACTCAGGTGACTATATCTATGTAAAGAACGGCAACGGACAATATAAGCTTGACAAGAACGGTCATCTCATTGTTGACCATGATCTACACAACCACGGTGGAGAATTGCCTGATGGAATAGCAGAAGCATTTATTGAGTTTGCTAAGAGCGAAAACCTATCGTTTTGGGCGGAGCAGTAAAATATGCAGTACTCAGTAGTTAATAAATCTCTCTTAAATGAAGAGTTCCGCATAGATTCTGAATATTACAGCCCCGATAATCTAATCAGAGCCGACGTTGTAGAAAGATCTAAATACGAACTACTCGGAGACATCTGTACTATTATTGCCGGACCATTTGGTTCTACCGTGACTACCGAAAAGTATGATCCTGAAAGTGGGTGTAGGTATATTAGGGGCAAGGATATACAGTCATTCTTTGTTAAACAGAGCGATAGTGTATTTATTGACAAGCATCTGTTTGATGAGCTGTCCCAATTTCATCTGAAACCAAATGATATTCTGCTCACTGTTGTCGGAATGAAATTTGGTAAATCTGCGATTGTCTATGATGAAGATTGCCCGGCTATATTTAGTTGTAAAAGTACTCTACTCCGCGATCCTAAAGTAAATGTCTATTATCTTGTTGCTTACTTGTCTTCTGACATTGGCTATGGATTAGTAAGGCGGGGGCAGCGTGGTGCGGCCCAGCCTGGTATTAATCTCTTTGACATTAAAAATGTTCCTGTTCCAATTCTTTCAAAAGATTTTCAATCTGAAATCGCATCATTGGTTTGTCGTGCTAAGTTATGTATCGTTAACTCTTCTGATGTTTATCAAAAAACTCAAGAACTACTTCTCTCAGAACTCGGCCTTTCAAACTGGCAACCTAAGCATCAGCTATCCTTCGTAAAAAACTATTCCGACACTGAACAAGTCGGGCGTATTGACGCCGAATACTTCCAACCCAAGTATGATGAAATCGTTAAAGCCATAAAAAGCTATCCGGGCGGGTGGGCTACGCTTGAAAATCTATGTGAATTAGTAGGGCATCCTTCTAATCCGCCTTATGCAGACACTCAAGATGAAAAAAAAACTTTTATTGTGACACAAAAGCATTTAGGCGATTACTCTCTTAATGATGAATTTTGGAAAGATGACGATGCATTATATACTACAGACGAATTTATAAAGAATAACAGTCAGTACAAACTTCGGGAAGAGGACATACTACTTTATTCTGTAGGAGCATATATTGGCAAGGCAAATATTTACAAGGGAACAATAAAGGCAACAATTGGAAGCTTCTTGACAATGTTAAGGGTAAAAAAGGATTTGCTAAATCCTTACTATCTGATGGTTTTTCTGAATACAGATATTGGAGGAATGATATCTAAACAACATCAAAGAGGCATGGCGCAGCAGTATTTATATCCATATGACATCAGGACGTTTCCTGTGCCAATATTGAAGGACGACATGCAGCAAGGTATCCAAAATAAAATCACCGAGTCTTTCAATTTGAGCAAGCAGTCAAAGCACCTTCTGGAATGCGCCAAGCGAGCGGTGGAGATTGCCATAGAGCAGGATGAAGACGCGGCTATCAAATGGCTGCAAGAGCAAACAGAAGAGAGGGTGACATAGGCGGATTTTATATGACAGAGCATTATAAGATTATTAAACTGCGAGTCGATAGCCCTGATGTTATCGAGCAACTCGGTAGTAAGCCGAAGTTCTGGTTTAGGATGAAAGAGGACGATCAACCTTGGTTGTTCAAGTTCACTCGCGTAAACACCGGGGAGGACTGGTCAGAGAAGATTGCTTCGGAGTTGGCCCACCTTTTAGGAATCCCTGCGGCACAGGTTGAGCTGGCAATGTTCATGGAAAAACGGGGAAGTGCCTCCCGATCATTCGTTGAGAAGGATAAGGGTTTTGGCTTGATCCATGGCAGCGAAGTGCTGGCAGGTCGCGTTCTGGGTTACGAAAAGTCAAAACAATGGCACCAAAGTAATCACTGTATCAAGAACATCATTACGGCGGTGGAATTAACTTTCACTCCGCGACAACAGAGACAGCAACTACGCACGCTTGCCGGCTTCATAGTGCTGGATGCCATAATCTGTAATACCGATCGTCACCACGATAACTGGGGTCTGCTGCGCGGACCATTTGGACGCGGAAAGGCAAGGCATCAGGTAGCCCCATCTTTCGACCATGCCTCTTCCTTGGGACGAGAACTCGGTGATGAACGTCGCAAGGCAATGCTTGATCCCAACGGCATTGAAAGGTACGTAATGCGAGGACGCGGCGGCATCTTTTGGGAAGATAGTGATGCGAAGGGTGAAAACCCGCTATTGTTGGCTATCAAAGCGGCAAAGGCTTACCCGAAATACTTTTATCCCTGGATGCAGACGCTGAGCGAGCTTAATCCTGAAGATATATCTGGAATTGTGGGGCGTGTTCCGGTACAATATATAAGTAACGAGGCAAAAGAATTTTGTCTCCGGTTAATGACCTACACCTTTGAAAAACTAAAAGAGGCAACATTATGAAAACACTTTTCCTTGCATGGCAGGACAAGGGTTCGACTCGTGCATGGTATCCCATCGGGCGGCTCGATGCGGATGTTAAAAAAAATCACTTTAAATTCCGATATACGCAGGGTGCGGAAATGGCTCAAAAACGGGCAGGCTTGGAGCCGCTTGATTCCTTTCCTGATTTTCATAAGATTTATGAATCCGCTGATCTCTTTCCGCTGTTCCGCAATCGTATTTTAGGTGAAGGTCGGGAGGATTTTCAGGAGTACTTAAAGCAACTTGACCTGAGTCCTGGGCATGCCGATCCGTTGGAAATTCTGGCGTTAACCGGCGGAGAACGGCAGACCGACAATCTGGAAGTGTTTCCAAAAATCGAACGCAGTAAAACCGGTGGGTTCACCTGCCGCTTTTTCCTGCATGGCTGGCGTCACGTCAATGAGGCTGCCCAAAAAAAGCTGCTTGAGCTTAAAGGGGACGAACAGCTACGGGTTGCCGTAGAGTTGAACAATCCCGCAACTGTTCTGGCGCTACAACTTGAGACGCCCGATGATTATCATATGATCGGCTGGGCTCCACGTTATTTAGTTAAGGATCTCTTTGCGGCAATTTGCGAATCGCCGAACGATCTTACGGCTAGAGTTGTGAAGGTGAATCTTTCGCCTGCACCCGCAAAGCAGCGGATACTCATCGAGATCAAGGGGCGCTGGTTGGCAAACTATGAGCCTATGTCTACACCTGAATTTCAGCCCTTACAGGCAACTGCAGCATAATGTCATGAAGTGATAACATCTTGGACTTATTAACTCAAAACATGGGCGGGTGAAAATAAGGAGGCCATTGCAATGAAGATACTGTTGATCCGGGTAAGCTCTTCTGAGAACGTCACCGCCCGCCATTTTTCTTTTTAATCAGGATTCTGCTTCTTCCCGGCCATAGTCATCGTAGGCGGAAGCATAGTGCTTTTCCCCGGCAGCAGGATGTTCCAGTACACCCACTCAAACCCGAGTTTGCCCTTCCAGTTCATTCTCGTCTCCTTCAGAAGAGAAAAGGGCCCGATGACCGGAAGCGGGTACTTGCCGAATAGTGGCTCTGTGTTGTAGTTAAAATCCACCAGATAGGATTTCCCCTTTTCCGAGACAATAAAACAGGTTGAGTGGCCGTCATAAATAGGCTCAGGCTCTTTTCCCTTGATTTCACTCAAAAGGTTATGTGTGATTACTTCGGCTTCATAATGAGCTACCGAGCCAGCCTTTGAGGTAGGGATGTTTGTCGCGTCTCCGATTACATAGATGTTTTTATGATTTAAAGCCTTTAATGTGTGCTTGTCCGTCGGCACATAAGTGCTGCCGTCGTCAAGGCCTGATTCGGAAATGACCTCATCGCCCTGGTTGGTGGGCACAATAACAAGCAGGTCATAATCGATCTTTTCGCCTGCAAAAGACTGGATGTACTTTCCTTCCTTATTGACCTCCTGCAGGGCAAAGCCGGTTGATATTGATATGCCTTTCTTCTTGGCTGCATCCAGCATAACTACCCGTCCCTTAGGCCAGTTCGGCATACATTGTGGAAACGGGGTGGCCAGATGGAGCTGGATCTTATCGCGAATCCCTTTCTGTCTGAAATACCAGTCTGCAAGAAAGATAAACTCTATCGGGGCCACAGGACATTTAAACGGCAGCTCCGCAACGTTCACAACTAATTTACCGCCTTTGAAGCCCGCGATTGCGTATCTGAGGCTTTCCGCTGTCTCAGGCGTATAAAATGAAAAGGCGTTCTTGCCCCATTCATCCATGAGGCCCTCGTTTTCCTCCGGCGCCAGGCGGCAGCCGGTGCCGACTATCAGCCAGTCATAATCAAAACTCCCGCCTTTGGTCTCAACCCTGTTCTTTTCGTGGTTTATGCGCGTGATCGGATCGATAACAAAATTGATCCCATTTGATATAAATTTCTTCCTGGATTTTATAATGCTCTCAACCGTGCAAAGGCCAAAAGGCACAAATAATAAGCCGGGCTGATAAATATGTTTATCGTCTCTATCAATGACGGTAATCTCCCACTCGTCATGCGATAATGCCTTTCTTAATTTATTGGCAATGGCGGTGCCGCCTGTTCCCCCGCCGAGGATAACAATCTTTTTCATTTATTCCTCCTCCCGATGCTGTAAGTCTGAATTACATCATTAATATATGTAATCCTGATTAAAGAATTCAAGGAAGCTATATTAATATTAAAATGCAAAATGGAATATCGGAAAAATGTTACAATATTTTCCCGGTACAAAAGATTGATAAATTAAACATGCTTAAACAGATACCTTTGACGGAAATAAAATATGTCTTGCTCGATATGGACGGCACTTTGCTCGACCTGTATTTCGACGATTACTTCTGGGGTCATCTGGTGCCGGAGAAATATGCGGAAAAACACAATATGACATTTGGACACGCAAAGGAACACTTATATAAAACTTACAAATCTCATGAACGCACACTGAACTGGTGCGATATTGATTTCTGGTCCGCTGAACTGCATCTCGATATCCCCGCACTCAAGGAGCAGATAAGGCATCTTATCGAGGTGCATCCGCACGTGATAGATTTTTTAAAGATGCTGAGAAAGCATAAGAAGAAAGTCTTTCTCCTGACAAACGCGCATTTCAAGACCGTCAAGCTGAAATTCGCCAAGACGCAGATCGGACATTACTTTGACGATGTGCTGTGCTCCTTTAATGTCGGGCATCCGAAAGAGGATATCGAATTCTGGCAGAAGGCTGAGAAGAGGCTTAAGTTCGATAAGGAGCACTCTCTTTTTATTGACGATACAGAGGATGTCCTTAAGACAGCCAGGGAATTCGGTATCAGATATCTTCTTTTTAAGGCACGGGCGAGTTCAAAGGCCGAGCCGAAAAAGACAAAAGAGTTCCCTGCCATTCATGATTTCAGAGAATTGATGTAAGGGGTTTAGGCTGCGGTTTATTGAGGGAACCAAAATAAACCATAAGTATTTTCCATCCCGTGAATATCTGTCTGCACAATAAATAATTTTATCAACTCCCCGCTGCTATTGATATGATTTATGTCATAGGCAGCGTTAATGGCAGGCTCTAAAATTAATAATAAGATATTAAACGAAGCCCCCTCAAGTCGTTGCGGCTCGACTGGATCGAAAGATGCCAGGAGGGTCGCCGCGACTTCCCCAAACACGAACTAATCTGATCCGCCTATGATTTCTTCTGTCTTGAGCAGGACTTTATTATTTTCGGTTTTAAGGTAGATCCTGACAAGCTCCAGAACATTTTTGTACAGAGAGAAATTCGATGAGAGTTCCTCAAAGATGTCTCCATGCGTCAACTCAGAGGCGATCCTGTAAGACCTCTGTCCCTGCAGCATATAATGTTCAAAAAGGCTTGCGCCCGGCACCACAAGTTGACCCAGGATAAACTCCTTGCCTTTTTTCCTTGCAAGGATCATGGGGAACATACCGAGCATGAACAGGGTGTAGTCACCGATGTGTTTATGCACCTGGAATTCCCTCTGGAAACTCTGCGCGTTAAGGAGCACATTCCCTTCGGCAAGCATATCAGCCATATCTTCAAGGCCTATGCCTTCCACATCCCTTATTCTGTAGAGGCTGTCAGTATGAATGAACTCACATAGTATCTGTTCTTCGATATAGTCCGCCACTTCGACCTTGTCTATTGGATTATGTTTAAGCCCGAATGCCAGGGCGTTCCTGAAAAGTTTTCTCAGAGGATGGCTTTTATCGATACTTGTTGTACTCAGCATAAACATAACCTCCTTTTATTTATTCCCTGATTATTATTTCGGTCTATGCAATAGTAAACTTAAGAAACGTCATCGTAATGATTAATTGACAATAAACCATGTTTGAAATAAATTATTACGAAAGAGATTTCTGAAAAGGTCCGATGAAATATAAAACTGTTATCCTGTTTGCGGTTTCATTCTTAACATTGACCTTTGCATATTCGTCATATGCCGAGGTACTGACTTTATCAGAGGGGCTCAGACTCGCCACGGAAAATAGCAGACTTATAAAGATAAACGAGCGTGAGGAGCTGATATCAGAGGCGGACGCACTCATTGCGAAATCACCAATGCTGCCCAGTGTTAACGCCTCGGTGAGTCAGTCCTTCCTCTCGGACCAGCCCGGCGCAATATTCGGGTCCCAGAATGTACCCACTTCAGAGAAGGATTTTTTTTCCTACAGCCTGCACATTCAGCAGACGCTGTACGACTTCAGGCGGAATGCATCCAGATACGAAGCCGGCAAGGTGATTGTTAATATCAGAAGGCTTGATACCGTACGGAGCCGCAACATAGCCGCGCTCGATTTTATTACAGGTTACTTTGACCTACTCGAAGCAGAAAAGATAGTGCGGGTGACCCAAAAAGAAGTCGAGGGACTTCAATCTCACCACCGGAACGCTGAAACGTTTTATGAGGAAGGCATTATCACAAAGAATGACCTCCTCCATGCGGAAGTAAAAATCTCGGATGCCAGGCAGAGATTATTGACTGCCGGGAATCTGAGGGCCATTACAGCTTCACGGCTAAACAATATACTGGCAAGACCATTGAAGACGGATTTTCAGGTGATGGATATAAACGGGCCTTCATATAATATTTCTGACCTGGATATCGAAAAGGCATGAGAAGCTGCAGAAAAACAGAGGGCAGAGATTATGATTGTTAATGAAACATTGGAAGTCCTTGATTTAGATAAAAAGACAAAGATGGCTGAATATTATCCTGAGTTTTTTGTCAGAGGTGGTTATGACTTCACTGAAAACCCTTATCAGCTTAACGTAGGAACATGTAAAATTTTAATACAAAAAACATGGAAAGGAAAATAGACTTGGGGTTTGAGCATTCTCTGAAACCGGCAATAAAAGAAGAAGTTATAAAACAAATTATTTATGCCTGAAAGGGATATTCAGTTGTATCTTGCGGACAATTAAGCTTTTGAAGAGGAGACTGATATGGCAACGGCAACAGCCGCAATAAAAGAGATATTTGCAGCCTTACCTCACATCAAGAGGACAGGGGCAGAGCATCTTTGGTTTGATTTCGATAAAGAGGCCGACGTGCTGTATGTAAGCATGGAGCGGCCTCAAAACGCGACTGACACCGATATTCTTGAGGATGGCGTATTTCTGAGGCTTCGCGGAAAAAAGATAGTCGGCATGACAATAACAAATATCAGCAAGCGGTTTAAGAAATAAGGAGCGACGTGGCCGAATGAGCCGAAGATTCTACTGTCTGATGTTTCAAGAATTCTTTTATGGAGCAGATGGCAGTGGAAGGAAAAGATTCTTAGTTCATAACTCTGAATTTTTGATTTTAAGTATTTGTTTTTGCTAACATCTAACAACTATTAATTAATCACTGTCTTTTCGGAGGGCCTGATGAAAAAAATAAATCATAGCTTCTCATCAATCTTTGTAGGGCCAAATCAGTCATGAAAGTCTATATTGACACAAGTGCTTTAAATAGAATATTTGATGATCAATCTCAGCCGAGGATTTATCTGGAATCATCCTCAATGCTGATTGTTTTCTTACCTGTGATGATATAATATTGAAAAGATATAAGGGGCCAATAAAAATACAAAATCCCATAGATTTTGTGACAACTCTATTAAAGGAGGAGGCAACAAATGACAGTTAGAACTGAATCTCTTCCAGACATGAAAGTTCTTAAAAGCGAGGTCGTAGAGACAATCATAAAGAGCCTCGGTATAACAAAAGAAGCCTTTTTTATAAGAGAAACCATATCTCAAAAAACAAACTATCTTGAGATAAAGGAAAAGTTGTTTGGAGCTAAAACCGCTGATGAAATTTATACTGGGATCCTTGAGTGGAAAGCTAAAAAGTGATTCGCCCCTTAGAAATATTTTTTAAGCAACCGATAAAAGGGGAAAAGTCGGTACGACTCGATTCCGAGAAGAAAAGGCTCTGATAACTTTCCTGAAGCGGGCGAAGAATGGGGAATATGCAAAGATTGATAGAAGCGCTCTTGCCTATCCACGGGTAAAAGAACCGAGAGAGAGCCTTATTATAATGAAGAGGAGGCAAAACATGAAAGCATATGAGTACTTAGCTGAGATATTACAGGATGGACATCTATCTATTCCTGAGGACCTGAGGAGCAAACTATCCGGAGAGTCAAAAATCAGGGTCATGCTTCTACTCGAAGATGAGGATACCCCGTGGAACGATTTTGCGATGTCACAATTTATGAAAGGTTACTCTGAAAAGGACGCCATCTATGACAGCCTATAACTTTGGCGATGTTGTGCTGGTGGGCTTCCCTCATACTGATTTGCGGGGCGTATCCAAAAGACCTGCTTTCGTAATTTATGATGCAGGTGATCTGGACATCCTTGTGGCAAGGGTAACCACGCAGGAATATACCACTGTGGCTGATTATAAAATCGTTGAGTGGAAACGGAGCGGTCTTATTGCCGAATCATTCGTCAGGCTCGGCAAACAGGCAACGATCGAAAAGAAATATATAATCAAAAAGTTGGGAACATTGACTGAATCTGAACTGGAGACTATAAAATCTGTATTGAGAAGTATGTTCAAATTGTGAGTTTGAAGAACCGAGAGAGAACCTTATTATAATGAAGAGGAGTATTATTACAGTCTGAGATGATGAAGAAAACGATTGGCATGAATGAGTCAAAGATATTGCTTTCTGATGTGGCAAAGATTCATCTCTGGAGCAGAAGGAAGCAGTGGAAGGATAAGACATTGAAGTCGGCGTAAATATTTAAACACTCATAACTTTAAACTTTAAATTGTCATTAATAATCCGGGCATAAATTATGATAGAAGACTACAGTAAAACAATTGATGAGATAGTCAGGAGAATAACCGAAAAAATCAGTCCCCTAAAGGTTATACTTTTCGGCTCATATGCATACGGCAGTCCTACTAAAGACAGCGATATCGACCTCCTTATAATAAAAGAAAGTTCCCTGCCGAGGCGTCACCGGACAAAAGAGGTAAGGCGTATTCTCAGAGGGATGAAGGTTGCTGTAGATATAATCGTCTACACGCCGGAAGAAATAAAGAAATGGGAAGGGATTGATACCGCGTTTATTACCGGCGTGCTTAAAAAAGGCAAAGTCTTATATGGATAATCAGGACAAGAAAAATTCCCTTGTAAAAGAATGGATACATAAAGCGGAAAGAGACCTGGACACTGCACGTCTGACTCTTGATCATAAACCTGAATATACGGATATTATTTGTTACCACTGTCAGCAGGCAGTTGAGAAATATCTTAAGGCATATCTTGTTTATCTTAATACTCCTTTTGAAAAGAAACACGACCTTGATTATCTCATTGATTTGATAGTAGAGAACGATAAAGATATTGAACAGTTTTATGACACGGCAGAGATCCTTTCCGGATATGCTGTCGAAATCAGATACCCAGATGATTGGTCAGAACCTAATGCTGAAGAAGCAAAGGCAGCTTATGAAATTGCCTTGAATATAAAAAAATATGCAGTTAAAATGATTGACATAAAATGACTCTTAACTTTTAACGCTGAATTTTTGTTTTTAAACACTGTCTTATCGAAGGGAGGCATGGAACATGAAAGCAGCAGCCAGTGATAAAACATTACTCGCCGATGCAGTCGCTGAATTAATAGAGGCGCTTCATCAAAAATATCCCGGCATAAAGACAAAACCATCCCCCCCTGTTGAAGATGAGGACTTTACAATAGAAGTTGAAGTCCCACCGCAGCTTTCGCTTGAAGAAGTCGAGTCTGAATGCCATAAAGAATGTATCAGGCTTGAAGATAAATACGATATTTATATACTTCCGCTGGTCAAGCAGAACGCGGCATAAGATAATGAAGGCAGAGTAAAGGAGACGATGTTATGAAAAAAACATCTGCGGATGAAATAATATCCTTTTTAAGACTAAACAGTGAATTGCTTAGAAAAAGCTTCGGTGTTATCCGAATCGGAATTTTTGGGAGCTTTGCACGCGGCGAGCAATCAGTCTCAAGCGATATTGATATGGTCGTAGAAATGGACAAGGACAAAAAAAACATTCACAGCTTCCTGAAGCTTAAGAGGTTTTTAGAGAAAGAGATGGAAAGGGAAATAGACTTGGGGTTTGAGCATTCTCTGAAACCGGCAATAAAAGAAAAAGTTATGAAACAGGTGATTTATGCCTGAAAGGGATATTCAGCTATATCTTGCGGACATTTTGGACTCAAGCAATGCGGTCACGGAGTATGTTGCCGGTATCACTTTTGAGAACTTCTGTAACGAGAGAAAAACATATTCGGCGGTTATCAGGGAATTTGAGATTATCGGCGAGGCTGTCGGGAAGCTTCCTGACGAGTTGAAACAAAGACGCACTGATGTGGAATGGCAGGATATAAAGGATTTTAGAAATCTTCTTATCCATGAATATTTCGGAGTTGACCTTGAGATAGTGTGGAAGGTCATAAAAGAGGACCTCCCGGGCTTAATGGATGCGGTCCGGGAATTTATCAGGGACGCAGGAGCAGAGAGCGCCGGGTGAGCCGAAGATATTGCTTGATAAAGATGCGGACAGGGAGCATGTTTTACGGGTCGGGATGTCGGTTGTACCGACGATTTTGGTGGAGTAAGAAAATTATTGTCTTAATAGAGGGGAATATGTATAATTTTACATGTGTTTCACTCTCTTAGGTGGGGACAACATGATCAATTGCAGAACTCCCATGAATATCTCATCACACCAGTTAGTGTCAAATTCTGAAGAAAAGGCTCTGATAACTTTCCTGAAGCGGAGGAGTATTACAGTCTGAGATGATGAAGGAAACGACTGCTATTCGATTGTTGCGGCATGAGACGATACTATTTGGAGAAATACTTTCGGTTTTGCAGATAGAGTAAAATTATAATAAAGGAGGTAAAAATATATGAAATTAAGAGTAGTCATAGAGCCGGATGAGGATGTCTATGTTGCTTATTGTCCTGAGCTGCCCGGATGTGTAACATATGGCAAGACTGAAGAAGAGGCTCGTAAAAATATTATCGAGGCTATTGAGTTATATTTAAGACCTTCAAAGGATGAACTGGCAAAGGATGCAAAAGTTTTTGAGGTTGCTGTTTAATGGGGCAAAGGCAGCCACGCGTGACTGCTGATGAGATTATCAGGGCTTTAATTCTAATTCAAAAGGAGCACTTCTTTTTAGTGCCTTTCAAACTCTAAATGCATTATTTGGGTTAATGGTTCTTTCATCATCATGTAACTCAAGGTTGGTATTCTGAGAGCGTGGTACAGAGAAAGTCCTTCTTAATTGAACAGGACTGAAATGTCCGTGTCGAAAAAAATTATCTGTCTGACATAACCAGGCATATGGAAGACCGTGCCGTGGGGCTTATCAGTAATATAATCAAGGGCGTGAGCGGGCGCTCCATCGGAGCGGTGCTCGAAAATCTCCATCTGAACTCCTTCATCGCCGGCAGTGTCTGCCTTCTGGATAAGTTCTTAGGCCTGCCTTGTGTAATAGGGAAGTCCATGATGTTTAGAAAAAGCGAACTTGAGGCGATAGGCGGACTCTCTGCCGTGAAAGATCATCTTGCGGAAGATTATGTCATCGGTGAGAGAATTCACCGCCTCGGCAAGAGGGTGGTCCTTTCAAATCATCTCATCAACAACGTCAATGAATACTGGACAGTCGGAAGATTTCTCAACAGGCATTCGAGATGGGGGAAGATGAGATGGAAGATCGGCGGAGCAAAATATATATCGGAACTATTATGCAACACGGTCTTTATATCCTGCGTACCGCTCCTTATGCTGCCGTTTTCAAAAATAGTGCTTGGTTTAGCTGCCGCTGTAAGCGCTATGAAGATTGCCGGTGATTTTTACATGGGTAAATTGATGAAAGCTGATATGCATCCTGTCACGTATCTGCTTGCTCCGCTGAAGGACATCATCATAGGCTGTTTATGGTTTGTTCCGATACTCAGTGATACAGTCTCATGGAGAGGGAACAGATATATCATCGGCAAAGGTTCATTACTTTCGTCACATCCTGAAACGGGGCTTAGAGTATGGAAACCGGGGGTTGTAACGGCGATCAGAGCTAAATTGGCATGGTCAAAACCAATATGAAGGAGGAAGCTATGTATTCATTTCAAGCAGTAACACAGATTAGAGCATCCGATAATTTCCATTGTCCTTTTATAGATGAGAAGCAAGACATCTGTTCGGCCTCATTGTCATCCATTATTATCGGACCGCAAAACAGACATACGCGCTGCTCCAGTGAGAATTATGACAATTGCCCGATTTTCCTGGCTAAGCTGCTGATTAAAAATAAGATTCGGTAAAATTTATCATGAGCTCCTGTCTGATTTCCGAGCTTCGGTTACAGCGTAGGCTAAGGGCAGGAGCATTGAGACATCAGAAAATGATCGGCGCGATTCTCCCGATAAGGGCGCTGAGAAAAGTCAGCAGCAAAACAAACTCAAGGATTTCAAAATTATCATCGTCCACGTATACCCCTTTCGTCTTATAACTTCAGCATCGGATACGGAGTCTCACGTATGTTCGAAATTAGTATATGAGACGTGAGTTAATTTTTTATGACATTCATGTGAAATATTCGATAAATTAAAGGGGAGACAGAAGGGAATACAACACGCTTCTTTTCATGATGCGAAAATAGTGGCGCTTGAATGTGTTAATTAATCTTAATCGCTATGTAACGCTCATGTAACAGTCATTATTTTATAATCCATGATAAGGAGGTAACAGATATGAAAACAATAAGCGTTGTCATTTGTCCGAATCTGAAAGGCAGTACGGAAGGCAGTGTGTGCGAAGCCGCCGACAGTTTTATCAAAGATATGGAGGGCGTTACAATTAAATTTTGCATGAGCAGGCATTATGAGGCATGTTCAGTATACATAAGGTCGCTGCAGAATATGATTGAGTTCGGCACTTACTCAGTAAGCTTGCGCAGCCTGGAGCATTGATATGAAAAGAAAGACGGGCTGCCGGTAATGTTACAAAAATTTAATATGCTGTTCATCATTGCTTAACATCACCTGCATATCATAATAATATGAAACCAGGAGCTGTTATGACCGACAAAACAGAAATACAGTGTCCATCCTGCTCTGCTGATGCAACATACAAATACGGCAGGATCAAGACAGGAAAGCAGCGTTACCTTTGTCTTATGTGCAATAAACAATTCACCCCCGGTGCAAAAAAGTCGATGGTCCAGGGCAGACCGATATGTCGTGTATGCGGGAAACCTATGAATGTTTATAAGCTGGAGGGCGACGTCATCAGGTTCAGATGCTCGGGTTATCCGATATGCAAAACCTTCAAAAAATTTATGCTTAAGGAGGAATCATGAGCTATTACATGCACAATATTCCGGGAAGGCTCAGGGTAAAGAGCCCGCGTTTGAGAAAAAACGATGCTGGTGCAGACGAACTCCGCATAGCGCTCAGCACCATGCAGGGTATTGCCGCAATTGACTTCAACCCCACTACAGGAAGCCTCCTGATCAACTATAACCACCGGACAACGAACCATGAGGACATAATCAGCCTGCTTGAGCGCAAAGGGTATTTTGACCGGGAAAAGGCTATGTCTAATGATGGATACTTTCATAAGGCCGCAGAAAAGACAGGACGTGTGATAGGCAAGGCCGCCCTCGGTATGGCTATAGAGAACGCATTTGAAGGTTCCGCACTTTCGCTCATCGGTTTGCTGATCTGATCAGCTTTTAAGCCTCCCTGCCCTTCCGAGAGGGTCAGTCCTTCATTATTTCTCCTTTTAGCCGTAATGCCGATTCATTTTTCAGGTTAGTCACCTTGCCTCGCCTCGCGCTTTAACCGAGATTTCATATGGCTGTCATCAAAAGGTAACCATCTTCTTTATATACTAATTTTGCATTCAATAATTTCATCGGGAGGCTGCTATGAATAATATAGTGACTCAGGGGGTAAGGAGCATGCTTTTTGAGAAAAGGAAAACCTTACTGAAAAGCGCAAAAGATGGGATGAAGACCATGCTTTCAGGAGAAGTAAGAGAAATCCTTGGTCCGGGATTTGATGATGGTGATATGGCAGTAATTGCTCAAATCGAGCATATGCAGAGCACACTTCTAGGCAAACAGACTTATCTGATCAAATCAATTGATGAGGCATTGAGACGGCTCAATGCCGGGACATATAACATTTGTGATGAGTGTGATGAGAAAATCGGGGAGGCACGACTGAGGGCCGTTCCTTTTACCCGCTACTGCAGGAACTGCCAGGAACATTACGAGGCGCTGAGACGAATGGCCACACCGTTCAGACATGCCTTATAGGAGAATAAGATCAATATGAAAGGAGGGTGCAGCCATGGACCAGCATAACATGACGACTCACGCAGCTTGTGAACTCTACGAAAGAAGAGGAACGGCGGAAGGTCATGATCTTGCCGACCTGCTTGAAGGCATAAGGATGATCGAAGAGCCGGGATATAGAGACGAAGAATCAGGCAGATCAGATCAGGATATAAGTATCATACAGGGACATTCTCCTTTGATGCCTGATCTTTTTCGTGTCCTTTGCCACATAACGATTTCGCTTGTGATTTATATTCTCTGATATATGGAGGAGTGTGCATGAATCAAACAGGATGCCTTGAGTCTTCTATTCTTAAAGAACCTTCACTCGAATTAATGCATGCGGGTATGTCTCGCTGCCATTATGGCGTAAGGAGCATATTTGTGCTTGACACGAATGTACTGATCCACGATCCGAATTCTCTCTTTAGTTTTAATGAGCATGACGTGATAATTCCATTTGTTGTATTGGAGGAGCTTGACAGGTTCAAGAAGGGACATGGCGAGATCGCTTCATCGGCCAGGGCGGCGCTCAGGACCATAGATAAATTGGGAGAACGCGGGTCGCTTATTTCAGGGGTCCAGATGGACAAAGGCGGATTGCTTTCCGTCAGTACAGAGTTGTGCAAGACGTCCCTGGTGTTTATGGAAGATTTTATAGAGGACAACAAGATCATAAAGACGGCCCTTGGCGTCATGGAAAAACACAGGACTGATGAAAGAGGGGACATATTACCTGTCACCCTGGTATCCAAGGACACGACTGTACGCATAAAGGCCAAGGCGTGCGGTCTCCATGCAGAGGACTACAACAACGACAAGACAACGCTTTTCCAGAAATATGGCCGTGTACTTGACTCATCTGATTACACCAATGGAATTCATTCTATCAGGTATTTGAGGTCAGGGGAAGACATATACAGGCTGCGCGGCTCTGACATACATACAAAAATAAAGCCCAACAAATCTCTTGAAGGCATCGCTCCGAAGAACGTGGAGCAGCGATGCGCCATAGACGCATTGATAAATCCGGACATCGAAATTGTCGCGCTTACCGGGGCCGCAGGAACAGGGAAGACGCTTCTGGCGCTTGCAGCAGGGATACACCAGACAACAAAAAAATCTCCCTTATACGGGCAGGTAGTGGTAGCAAGGCCGGTCGTTCCCATGGGAAACGATATAGGTTATTTGCCGGGTGATGTGAATGAGAAGCTTGCTCCATGGATGCAGCCTATCTTCGACAGTCTGGAAGTGATAATCAATACTCCAAAAGGGTATGTAAAGGATGGAACCACAGCATCGCAGTATAAAAGCTTTCAGTATCTTATGGATTCCGGGGTGTTGCAGATTGAGGCATTGACGTATATAAGGGGAAGGAGCCTGCCTCAGAGATATTTCATTGTGGATGAAGCGCAAAATTTAAGGCCTGTCGACGTTAAGACTATCATAACGCGTTGCGGGGAAGGGACAAAGATCGTCTTTACCGGCGATCTGAACCAGATAGACACACCTTATCTTGACGCAAAGAGCAACGGACTTGCATATCTTATCAGCCGCTTCATAAATGAGGAGAATTTCTGCTATCTGAACCTCAATTGCAGCGTACGATCACGTCTTGCCGAACAAGGGGCGCGATTGTTGTGAATATCTGTATCTGGGGTCAGGCCTACACTGGAATTTAACGAATTAGCGCCTTGTCCAGTAATTAAGGCAAAACTGATTATTGCAAATTAACATCCCTTTTAATATATGATTCATAATCGTTTGTTACGGGTGTGTACTGTTGACCTATTAATGATGATGAAATCAAGAAATCTGCTGTGGCACGATTACATGCTGTGGGAATATTATAAAGAACAGCAATTCGCAGTAAGGCTTTTACATCAACATCGTGAGGTTGAGGCTGCATTAGATCCCATAGGAAGATAATTACATCGACCTTGCCTTCAGCAATCATGGCGCCAAGCTGCTGATCACCTCCGAGCGGGCCTGATTTTAATTTTGTGATATGCAAGTCAATATCTTCTTTCTCAAGCTTCTTTTTGAGGGCCTGCTCAACCATTTTCCCTGTTGTTCCGGTACAAATTAATTTATGTTCAATTAATGATGCGCAATTCCATTCAATCCATTCGATCAGATCTTTTTTGCGGTTATCATGCGCAACCAGCGCTACATTTTTTATTTTTTCCATAACATTTCCTTAATCTTTAAGCATTTTTGAATTTGCGATAACCGGTCAAAAGAGTGATTCCCATTTAATGATGAAATCCCAAAATGATCGATGCATTATATGATATTATCTTCAGGTTTTCCGGGGTAATTCCAGCACCGGTATCCTGGATCTTTACATAAGCGTATGCGGTATCATTAAGCAGTTCCATGCCGGTGGTAACCGTCAGCTGCCCTCCTTCCGGCATGGAATCAATGGCATTTACGATTATATTTTCGATGGCTTCATGTATCTCGATTTTATCGAGCATGAGATCCTGAAGCTTACCAAAGGACCTGCCCACCGTAATGTTCCTGTCACTGAAATTTTCTTCGTTCAGTCTTAATAAAGAATCTATTATTTCACAGATATTTGTTGACTCGCGTGTACTGGAGGCCCCGCTTGAGTAAGTAAGCACTTTCTTTAATATCTTCTCCAATACAATTACCTCTGAGGCAATGAAGCCCGCGTAATCACTTTCCTTAGAGCCTTCCTTTACAAGTTTCTCAAGCCTTCTTGCAAGTCCGCCGATTGCCGTAAGGGGGTTGCGGATTTCATGGGCAATATTGGCAGTGATCCTTCCCTGCGCAGCCAGCTTTTCAGACTCCACAAGCCTGCTCTGCAGTTTTTCCTTTTCTGTCTCTATTTCTTTGTGTTTTATGATTAATGCAAGAGTCCTGGCGATGGCCGTGAGGAACTGTTCCTCTTTCAGGCTCTGCTTGTGCCCCTCCTTAAGATAAATGTTTATTACGCCTACAGCCCGGCCGCTTAATATAACCGGGATACAGTAATGGCCATGCGGGTATGCCTGACTCTGATGCTC
>CAYMUX010000022.1:0-32472 GCA_964393845.1 uncultured Nitrospiraceae bacterium | reverse complement strand
TTATAGAATAAAGAAATGTGAAGCGTGTCCGTTCAACGTGACCGTGAAAAAAGAAATAATATAAAAAGGACACGAAAAACGAAAGAAAGAATATGAACGAAAAAATAAGAATAAATTTAAGGGCATACGATCACAGGCTGCTTGACCAGTCAGTAAAGGAGATCGTTGAAACGGCGAAAAGGACAGGTGCACGAATTTCAGGGCCTGTGCCGCTGCCGACCAGAATCCACAAAATTACTGTACTCAGGTCTCCACATATAGATAAAAAATCAAGGGAGCAGTTTGAAATAAGGACGCATAAGAGACTTGTGGATATACTGGATCCGACTCCTCAGACTGTTGATGCCCTTATGAAATTAGATCTTGCCGCAGGAGTGGATGTAGAGATAAAACTATGAAAAGTATACTTGGAAAGAAACTGGGGATGACACAGGTGTTTACGGAAGATGGGCGTCTCATCCCTGTAACAGTTATAGAAGCCGGGCCGGTCAAGGTAGTGCAAAAAAAGAGTAAAGATAAGGACGGCTATGACGCGCTTCAAATTGGATTTGACATAATAAAAAAAGAAAAAAATGTTACAAAACCTATGAAGGGGCACTTTAAAAAAATATCATCACCTATTTTCCGTTTATTGAAAGAGATAGAAATGGAAGGTTTTAACGCAGGGGATGATATCACTGTGGATATTTTTTCCAAAGGTGAAAAGGTTTCTGTTATAGGAACATCAAAGGGAAAAGGTTTTCAGGGGGTAATGAAAAGGCATAATTTCAGAGGCGGTCCAGGCTCTCATGGATCGATGTTTAACAGGGCGCCGGGTTCAATGGGTGCGAGTTCTTATCCCTCAAGAGTCTGGAAAAACAAGAAATTGCCTGGTCATATGGGCGACGAAAGGGTAACCATAAGAAACATTGAAATTTTTGATGTAAGAAAAGAGCAGAATATAATGCTTGTGAAAGGTGCGGTGCCGGGAGCCAATGGCGGTTATTTAATAATAAAGTCAGCATCGTCTGTTCCCGCAAAAGAAAGCTAATGGCCGAGATAGAAATAATAAATAAAGACAATAATTCTGTAGGAAAGACGGACCTACCTGATGACATATTTGGTGTAGATGTCAGAAAAGGACTGCTTCACGAGGTGGTGCATAATCATCTTGCAAATAAGAGACAGGGCACTGCTGCTACGAAAACAAGGGGCATGGTCAGCGGTGGCGGTAAAAAACCTTACAAGCAGAAGGGTACAGGCAGGGCAAGAGCAGGAAGTAATAGATCTCCCTTATGGAGAGGGGGAGGGACGGTGTTTGGTCCACACCCGAGAGACTACTCATACAAGCTGCCCAAAAAAGTAAAATGGTTGGCCTTGAATTCTGCGCTTTCGGCTAAGCTTGCTGACGGTGAAATAATGATAATAGATGAGATATCGGTCACAGAGCCCAAAACTAAGGCTGTAGTAGGAATGCTTGCAAGTCTTGGACTAAAAAATAATGTATTAATAATCGTTCCTGAGAAGAATGAGGCGCTTGAACTGGCGTCACGTAACATACCGAGGGTTAATGTTGTACGAGTCAATGAACTTAACGTATTTACAATACTTTCGCATGAGAAGCTGCTAATCTCCAAAGATGCGGTTGAAAAGATGAAAGAGGTCTATTTAGGATGAAGAATTCTTATGGTGTCCTCTATGGACCAATGCTGACTGAAAAGGGAACGTTATT
Source organism: uncultured Nitrospiraceae bacterium (assembly GCA_964393845.1). Lineage (GTDB taxonomy): Bacteria > Nitrospirota > Thermodesulfovibrionia > UBA6902 > UBA6902 > UBA6902. The sequence continues at coordinate 30,761 of CAYMUX010000022.1, read as the reverse complement.
AAAAGAGACTGACAACAAGGTATTGTTTAAAGTGGCGAAGAGCGCCAATAAGATTGAGATAAAGAAAGCCGTTGAAGAAATATTTAAAGTAAAAGTCGACCGCGTTACTACGATGAATTATATGGGCAAGACAAAGCGCATGGGAAAACATGAAGGGAAAAGACCTGACTGGAAAAAGGCCATTGTTACTCTAAAAGAGGGAGAAAAACTGGATTTTGTTGAGGGCGTATAAATGGGTATAAGAAAGTTTAAACCAACATCACCGGGTTGTCGCTTCAGAAGCGGTTCGGATTTCGCCGAGATTACTGCTACGAAACCCTATAAACCGCTTTTACAGCCGATTAAGAAAACCGGTGGAAGAAATAACGTAGGGCGCATATCAATGTGGCAAAGAGGCGGAGGGCATAAGCAGGCATACCGGATTATTGATTTTAAACGTAATAAAATAAATATTCCATGTATCGTTGAAACTATAGAATATGATCCGAACAGGACATCACGTATTGCCTTGTTGAAGTATGCAGACGGAGAGAGAAGATATATGTTAGCGCCTATGGGAATAAAGGTGGGTGATTCCCTTGTTTCCGGACCGGATACTGAAATAAAAACCGGAAATGCGCTTCCCGTTAAGAATATTCCTCTCGGAACGATAATCCATAATATCGAACTTAAGCCGGGGCAGGGAGGAAAGATAGCAAGGAGCGCCGGATCGTATGCCCAGCTTGTAGCCAAAGATGAAGGAATGTGCCAGCTAAAGCTTTCATCTACAGAGGTAAGATTTGTACCTTCAAATTGCATGGCTACAATCGGCCAGGTGGGGAATGTTGAACATGAGAACATGTCAATCGGCAAGGCAGGCAGAAACCGCTGGCTCGGCAAGAGACCGAGCGTCAGAGGGGTCGCGATGAACCCGATTGACCACCCGCTCGGAGGCGGCGAAGGTAAGAGTTCAGGCGGAAGACCTCCTGTTTCTCCATGGGGTAAGCCGGAAGGTAAAAAGACGAGAAAAAATCAAAGAACCGATATATATATAGTCAGACGAAGGAAATCAAAATAGAGATTTGTAATTATAGTAGATTTGGGATTAATTAGGGAGGAAACGTTTTGCCGAGATCATTAAAAAAAGGTCCATTTGTAGATGATAAACTGAAGAAGAAAATTCTATCGATGAATGAGAAAAATGAAAGAAACGTAATCAAGACGTGGTCAAGAAGATCCACTATAATTCCTGAGTTTATAGGACATACGCTTGCAGTTCATAATGGCAGGAAGTTTATTCCTGTGTATGTTACAGATAATATGGTAGGGCATAAACTGGGTGAGTTTTCTGCCACGAGGACATTCAGGGCGCACTCGGGCGACAAAAAAGAAAAAGGGAAATAAAAGTTCGAGGTAATATAAAGTGGAAACAATAGCAAAATTACGATATGCGAGAATAACACCGAGAAAGGTGAGAAGAGTAACAGATTTAATTAAAGGTAAAAGGGCGGGCGACGCCATGATCAACCTTCAATTTCTTCCTCACAAAGGCGGCAGAATTGTTTCGAAAATATTGAAGTCTGCTATGGCAAATGCAGAACAGAAAAAAGTTGCGGATCCGGAGTCCATGAAGGTATCAAGGGTCTTGGTGGACCAGGGACCGACGATGAAGAGAATGACCCCGCGCTCAATGGGGAGAGCAGATATTATAAAAAAGAGAACTTGTCATATAACTTTGATATTAGAAGAATAAATTAATAAGGAGGCTTGATTTTGGGGCAGAAGACACATCCGATAGGTATAAGGCTGGGAATTACAAGAACATGGAATTCAAAGTGGTTTGCCAAAAAGAATTATAAAGATATACTGTTTGAGGATTTAACCATTCAGAAATATATTAAGGCGAATCTCTTCCATGCAGGTGTCCCCAAAATAGAGATCGAGAGGACCGGGCAAAAGATAAAGGCAATTATATATACTGCGCGACCGGGCATAATTATTGGGAAAAAGGGCGCTGAAGTCGAGAAATTGAAGAAAGAACTTGAGAAAATCACAGGGAAAGAGATGAGTATAGATATCAAGGAAATCAGAAAGCCCGAATTGGATGCCCAACTGGTTGCAGAAAATGTTGCGCTTCAACTTGAGAAAAGGATTGCATTCAGAAGGGCCATGAAGAAAGCAATGGCTTCTTCAATGCGTTTTGGAGCATTGGGTATCAAAGTGGCCTGTGCAGGACGGCTTGCAGGCGCAGAAATAGCAAGGTCGGAATGGTATAGAGAGGGCAGAGTCCCCCTGCATACATTCAGGTCTGACATTGACTATGGAGTGGCGGAGGCAAAGACTACCTATGGAAGAATTGGAGTCAAAGTCTGGATATATAAAGGTGATATACTCCAGGAGCCGGCAATTCAGTCTTCAGGCGGCGAAACGGTACTTTGAGAGGATAGATAATTATGTTAATGCCTAAGAAGGTAAAATTCAGGAAAATGCAGAAGGGCCGCATGAACGGTAAAGCATACAGGGGTTCAGATATATCCTTTGGTGAGTATGGGATTAAGGCGACTGAACCCGGCTGGGTGACTAATCGTCAAATTGAGGCTGCAAGGATAGCAATAACGAGGCATGCGAAGAGAGGCTGTAAGCTATGGATAAGAATTTTCCCTGACAAGCCTTTAACCAAAAAACCTGCTGAAACGAGAATGGGTAAAGGTAAGGGCTCGCCTGAAGCGTGGGTTGCTGTTGTAAAACCCGGGAGAATTCTATACGAAATGGCAGGGGTTGACGAGGATGTTGCCAAGGAAGCAATGAGGCTGGCTTCGCATAAGCTGGCAATCGCCACCAAATTTGTTAAGAGAACTGGAATATAATGAAAAAAGCATCTAAATTTAGGACAATGACGGAAGAAGAACTCAGGCAGGAAGAAACAGACCTGAGAAAGGAACTTTTTAATTTACGGTTTCAGCAGGTAACCGGCGAGATTGAGAATCCTTTGCGGATCAGACATATCAGGAAAGATATAGCAAGGGTATTAACGGTGATAAATGAAAAGTTGAAAGTGAGAAGCGGAGAGACAAAAGTTTAATTTTTTAATGCCTTAAGGTCGTATTGCAATACGACCTTACTTTAAGAACAGGAAAAATATATGCCCAAAAAGATTTTTACAGGTAATGTAGTGAGTGACAAAATGGATAAGACAGTTGTAGTAGCTGTGACCAGACTTTCGCAGCATCCTGTGTATAAGAAGACTGTCAAAAAAATTGCAAAATTTAAGGCGCATGATGAGAATAATAGCTGCAAAAAAGGCGATAAAGTCTCTATTGTTGAATCAAGACCTATAAGTAAAGATAAAAGATGGAAAGTTCTTGATATTGTTAAAAGAGGAAACGAATGATACAGCAGGAAAGTGTCTTAGAAGTTGCGGATAATTCGGGAGCCAAAAAGGTGCTGTGTATTAGAGTGCTTGGCGGATTTCACCGTAGATATGCCAGAATCGGCGACAGGATAGTCGTTAGTGTGAAGGAAGCAGAGCCGAACGCGAATATAAAAAAGGGAACCGTTTCAAAAGCGGTTGTAGTCAGGACTAAAAAGGCATTGAGAAGGTCGGATGGCTCATATATCAGGTTCGATCAGAATGCTGCGGTGCTTATCAATGAAGATGGCGATCCTATAGGAACAAGAATTTTCGGGCCGGTAGCGAGAGAACTCAGGTGGAAAGAATTTATGAAGATTGTTTCGCTTGCTCCGGAGGTTATTTGATCACCGGTGATTAAAAGAGGAGAATGATGGGATTAGGTATAAAGAAAAATGATACGGTTTTAGTTGTTACCGGAGACGAGAAAGGCAAAAAAGGCAGAGTGCGTACCGTCGAACCGGGGAATAACAGGCTCCTTATAGAAGGTATAAATATGATAAAGAAACATATGAAGCCGAGCAAAAAATATTCACAGGGCGGCATTATAGAAAAAGAGGCGTCTGTTCATCGGTCAAATGTAATGCTGGTTTGTCCCAAATGCGATAAACCGACAAGGATAGGAAACAACATCCTGGAAAATGGCAAAAAAATCAGGGCTTGCGGGCAGTGCGGGGAGGTTGTTGAATAGTACATGGAAAGATTAAGGGAAAAATATAATAATGAAATCGTACCTCAGATGATGAAGGATTTTTCTTATAAAAGCGTTATGCAGGTGCCAAAGATTAAAAGCATCGTCCTTAACGTCGGTATGGGAGAAGCCATTCAGGACATAAAGCCGCTGGAATCTGCTGCAAGGGAAATGACGGCAATAACAGGGCAGGCCTCTGTGATTACACGGGCCAAGAAATCTATTGCCGGCTTTAAGCTCCGAGAGGGTATGCCGATTGGATGCAGGGTCACATTAAGAGGCGAAAGGATGTATAGTTTTCTTGACAAGTTTATCAGCCTTGCCTTACCGAGAATAAGAGATTTTCAGGGAGTATCGGCAAAATCCTTTGATGGCCGGGGGAATTATGCCTTTGGCGTGAAAGAACAGATAATATTTCCCGAAATTAATTTTGACAAGGTGGCCGGTATTCACGGAATGGATATAGTTATTGTTACATCAGCAAAAACTAATGAAGAGGGCAAGGCGCTCCTTAAATATTTAGGAATGCCGTTTAAGAGATGATAATTAAAAGTCGTCAAGTTTAAAGGAATATTAATGGCAAAGAAGAGTCTTATAGCAAAACAAAAAAGAACACCTAAATTTAAAGTCAGGGGGTATAACCGGTGCAGTCTGTGCGGAAGGTCGAAGGCCTATTTAAGGCGGTTTGGCATATGCAGGATATGTTTCAGGACACTTGCCCTGAAAGGCCAGATCCCTGGCGTGACAAAATCCAGCTGGTAGAGGTAGGCAATTATGATGACGGATCCGATTGCAGATATGCTAACAAGAATCAGGAATGCCAACATGGCTAAACTTGAGAAAGTAGATGTACCTGCATCTAAATTAAAAATTGAATTAACAAAGATTCTTAAGGAAAAGGGATTTGTAAAGAGTTTCAAGGTCGTAAGGGACAGAAAGCAGGGAATTATCAGGATTTCGATGAAGTATCTGGAAGGACAGGAGAAAGCAATAACCGGTCTGAAGAGGATTAGTAAACCGGGCAGAAGAATTTACGTGGACAAAGCAAAGATACCCAGGGTAATGGGAGGTTATGGGATAGCCGTACTTACAACCTCCAAGGGAGTATTAACAGATGAAGCTTGCCGTCGTGAAGGAGTAGGCGGCGAGATATTATGTAATATATGGTAGGAGATAAAAGAGATAAAATATCAAAGATCAAAATTGTGAAAAGTTATTTTTATTATAATAAATAAATTCCTTAAATTTACATTTTGATTATGAATTTTTAATTTGGAGATACAATGTCAAGAGTAGGTAAGAATCCGATAAATATTCCGAATGGAGTGGATGTTAAACTGCAGGGCAGCCTTATTGCCGTAAAGGGGCCCAAAGGGGAACTCAATTGGAATTACCCTGAAGGAATGAAGGTATCCGTAGAGGACAAGAGCATAGTTGTGGAAAGACAGGCCGACACTAAACTGCACAGGTCACTTCATGGTACGACAAGAAGCATAATTGCAAGTATGGTTACTGGCACGAGTGCCGGTTATGAGAGAGTACTTGAGATTACAGGAGTGGGATACAGGGCGCAGGTACAGGGTCAGAAGATAAATTTTACGCTCGGATATTCGCATCCGATTGAGTTCCAACTACCCGATAGTATAAGTGCCGAGGTCGATAAAAAGCAGGTACAATTAACTCTTCGTGGAATAGATAAGCAATTAATAGGGCAGGTTTCAGCAAATATTCGTTCATTAAGACCACCGAATATTTATAAGGGTAAGGGTATCAGATATGCCGGTGAAGTAATTAAACTTAAAGTAGGAAAGACCGGCAAATAGTCAGAAAATCAGGTTTGATATTTTTTTAATAAAATTTCGAGGAGTTCAGATTGAGCGCAAATAAAGAAGAAGCACGTAAGAAAAGACATTTCAGAGTAAGAAAAAAAGTTTCCGGCACACCGGAAAAGCCAAGGCTCAATGTGTATAGAAGCGTCAAACACATTTATGTCCAGTTGATAGATGATTATTCCGGCACAACACTCGTTGCCGCATCAAGTGCCGATAAAGAGCTTAAAGGAAAGATAAGTACGGGTGGTAATGTCGAAGCCGCTAAGACTGTTGGACAATTAGTGGCCAAGAGAGCATCAGATAAGGGAGTTAAAAAGATTGTCTTTGATAGAGGAGGATATCTTTTTCACGGAAGGATCAAGGCATTGGCAGATGCAGCAAGAGAAGGAGGATTGGAATTTTAAATTCCAAATTCCAAATTACGAATTAATGTGGAGGAAAAGTGGGCAGGATTGATCCGGAGAGTTTAAACACAATAAAAGATAAAGTTATATATATTAACAGAGTTGCTAAAGTTGTTAAAGGTGGAAGACGCTTTTCTTTTAGCGCACTGGTAGTTGTTGGTGATGAAAATGGTCATATAGGGTTTGGAAAAGGGAAAGCGCAAGAAGTCCCTGAGGCTATCAGAAAGGCTGTTGAACAGGCAAAAAGGGCATTGGTAAAAATTCCGATCAAAAATGGGACAATCCCACATAAGATTAATGGTATTTACGGCGCAGGGAAAGTTGTAATGCTGCCGGCAAAACCGGGTACAGGTCTTATAGCCGGTGGTCCAATGAGGGCTGTTATGGAAGTGGTCGGGATCCGTAATATCGTTGCAAAATCACTGGGAAGCCGAAATCCGTTTAACACGGTCAGGGCTACACTTGATGGTCTGTCGAAATTAAAGGATGAGGAAAGTGTTTTAAGAAGATCCGGTAAAAGTGAAGAGGAAAAAAAGGTATCAAACCATGAAAACAGTTAAGATAACTTTAAAACGGAGTGTAATTGGAAAACCGGAGAAGCATGAAAGAATTATCAGATCTCTGGGATTAAGAAAGATAAGACAGAGTGTTATTCACAAAGATACTCCTGTCATAAGAGGTCAGATACATAAAACATCTCACATGATTGAAGTTAGCGAGAATGCGGAGGAATAAATGAAACTATCAGATCTTGCACCAGCTCCGGGAAGCAGAAAAAAGAGAAAGAGGGTCGGCAGAGGCCCGGGTTCGGGTCACGGCAAGACTTCGTGCAAGGGTCATAAGGGCCAAAAGGCTAGAACAGGCGGGGGTACAAAGCCCGGATTTGAAGGCGGACAGATGCCTTTACAACGCAGGCTCCCAAAACGTGGATTTACAAATATTTTTCAGAAGCAATATGCAATTGTAAACCTGGGTGTTCTGAATAATCTTTCAGAATCTACAATTACTCCAGATTTTCTTGTTAGTGAAGGCATAGTAAAAAAGATGCAAGATGGAATTAAAATTCTGGGCGGTGGAGAGATCACCAAACCAATTACAGTAAAGGCCCATGCCTTTAGTGCTTCTGCCAAGGAAAAAATAGAAAAAGCACAAGGAAAAGCAGAAGTAATTTAACTGTAAAATTTAAAATTTAAAAATCAAAATTATGGGAATAGATTTTTTTTATAAAAGCAGTCTCGTACATTTTGATTATTTATTGTTCAAATTGTGAGTATCATCAACGGTTTTCAAAACGTCTTCCGGATAGCGGAGCTTAAGAGCAGAATATTGTTTACTCTTGCGCTATTAGCTATATACAGAATAGGCGCCCACATACCCACCCCCGGAATTAACGGAGAAGCGTTAAGTAAATTCCTCCTGGATAAAGGAGGCGCGCTTATGGGATTTTTTGATATGTTTTCAGGTGGCGCGCTGTCAAGGGCAACTATTTTTGCTCTTGGAATAATGCCATATATTAGTGCATCGATTATCCTTCAGTTGCTTACTGTCGTTATTCCAGCTCTGGGAGCGCTCGCAAAAGAAGGTGAAGCGGGCAGAAAAAAAATTACCCAATACACACGGTACGGAACGGTAGTAATAAGCATTGTTCAATCAATAGGTATAGCCATTGGAATTGAAAGCATGGGTCAGGGGGCGTTTGTCCAGAATCCCGGCTGGTCATTCAGGTTATTAACAATGATTACTATGACATCAGGCACTGCCTTTTTAATGTGGCTGGGAGAACAGATAACTGAACGGGGGATAGGCAATGGCATCTCCCTTATAATTTTTGCCGGAATAGTTGCCGGATTCCCGAATGCGGTTATTAGTTCCATATCTCTTATTAGAGCCGGTGAACTGCACTTAATATTAATGTTGCTGGTAATTGTGATGATGATAGCCGTTATAGCCATCATAGTATATGTAGAGCGGGGACAGCGAAAAATTCCTGTACAGTATGCGAAACGAGTGGTAGGAAAAAAGGTTTATGGAGGGCAGAGCACACACCTGCCGCTTAAGGTGAATACCGCAGGTGTCATACCTCCTATATTTGCTTCTTCGATTATAATGTTCCCTGCCACTATCGCGGGTTTCATAGCGATCCCCTGGGTGCAGTCGCTATCACGAAATCTTGCTCCCGGTACAGCGTTTTATACAATACTTTATATCAGCATGATTTTCTTTTTCTGTTATTTCTATACATCGATAACATTTAACCCCGTGGATATTGCCGATAACCTAAAAAAATATGGAGGGTTTATTCCAGGTATTAGACCCGGACAAAAGACAGCAGACTTTATTTACCATGTTCTTGCAAGAGTAACATTTGGCGGTGCTATTTATCTTTCATCTGTCTGTATATTGCCGGATATAATGAGAGGTTATTTTAAAGTACCTTTTTATTTTGGAGGGACATCCATACTAATTGTTGTTGGTGTTGCTCTCGACACTATTTCCCAGATGGAATCTCATCTTGTAACTCGCTCATACGATGGGTTTCTTAAAAAAGGCAGAATTCGAGGAAGAAGAAGCTAGATTAAAGACGGTTATAAGTTATTAGACGTGTACACGTCTAATAAGATAAATATATATTGAGAGTGTTTAGAATAATAAAGAGCGCGCAGCAAAGAAATGTATTTGGATGTTGGATTTGATAATTGATAGTTCTAAAGTCAGAAGATGAAATAAAAAGAATGGCAGAGGCATGCCGCATTGTGGCAGAAGTATTGGAAGGAATCGGAAAGGATGTCAGTCCGGGCGTAATGACGAAAGAGCTTGATGAATATGCGGAATCCTATATACTTTCTAAGGGGGCACGACCGGCATTTAAGGGGTATAGAGGTTATCCTGCAAGCGTCTGTACTTCAATAAACGAGCAGGTTGTGCACGGGATTCCTTCTTCAAGAAGGTTGAGAGATGGTGATATTATCAGCATTGATATAGGCGTACAGTATAAAGGATTTTATGGAGATGCTGCTGTGAGTTTTCCTGTAGGATCAGTCAACGCTCAGAGTAAGAAACTGCTGTCAGTCACTGAAAAGGCATTGGAAGCCGGGATGAATAAATCAATTGCCGGCAATAATCTTTCCGATATATCTTCAGCCATTCAAGAATGCGTTGAGTCGGAAGGATTTTCAGTAGTAAGGAATTTTGTGGGTCATGGAATAGGCAGAGAACTTCATGAGGAACCGCAGATTCCAAATTTTGGAAGACCCGGAGAAGGACCTAAACTCGTTCCTGGCATGACACTTGCCATTGAACCTATGGTGAATGCAGGAAGCTGGGAAGTGATTATATTAAATGATGGCTGGACAGCCGTAACAAAAGATAAGAGTTTATCGGCCCATTTTGAGCATACAGTTGCCATTACAAAAAACGGAATAAGTATATTGACTAAATTGTAAAGAATAATTATAATTACTAGTTCTAGAATGTCAAAAGAAGAAGCCATAGAGGTCCAAGGAACTATACTTGAGAATTTGCCCAACGCAATGTTCAGGGTTGAACTTGAAAATGGGCAACGGATACTAGCTTATATTTCCGGTAAGATGCGAATGCATTTTATCAAAATATTGCCTGGAGATAAAGTTACTGTTGAGTTGTCGCCTTATGACCTCATGAAGGGCAGAATAACATATAGATTTAAATAAGAAGGATGAAGAATAAAGAATGAAATTAATCCTTCGACTATTTAAATAACGGAGAATTTTAAATGAAAGTTCGCTCATCAGTTAAACCATTATGTTCAAAATGCAAAATAATAAAAAGAGAAGGTGTAGTCAGGGTTATATGCAGCAACCCTAAGCACAAACAAAGACAGGGATAAGAGAGGAAAGATAAAGTGAGAATTGCAGGAGTTGATTTACCAAAAAATGAACGGGTGGAAATAAGCCTTACAAGGATATTTGGTTTTGGCAGAAAAATTTGTCGCAGGGTATTGGGGAAACCGAGGGGTGATCAAAATAAGAAATGCAGCGACATGACTGTTGAGGATGGTGTAAAGCTGAGGACCGTGATAGACAGGGACGTAAACGTGGAAGGTGATTTAAGACGCGAAATTTCCATGAATATAAAAAGGCTTCAGGATATTGGTAGCTACAGAGGACTCAGACACAGGGCAAGATTACCCGTACGAGGACAGAGGACGAAAACAAATGCCCGCACACGTAAAGGTCCTAGAAAAGCCATCGGTGGCATGAAGAAGAAGGGATAGATAATGGCACAGAAGAAAAGAAAAGGTGGAAAAAAAGAAAAGAAGGTAGTACATTCAGGAGCCGCATATATCCAGGCTACATTTAATAATACAATTATTACTATTACCGACCAGAACGGTAATGTTGTTACATGGTCCTCTGCAGGCGCTCATGGATTTAAAGGTTCGAGAAAGGGTACACCATATGCTGCCCAGATAGCAGCTGATGTTGCTGCAAAAAAGGCAATGGGTTTCGGGATGCGGCAGCTGGATGTGTATATTAAAGGCCCCGGAGCCGGTAGAGAATCGGCAATCAGAGCCCTTCAGTCAGCCGGTCTGGAAATAAATCTTATAAAAGATGTGACGCCTGTTCCACATAATGGCACGAAACCCCCGAAAAGGAGAAGAGTATAGTGGCAAGATACAGAGACGCATTGTGCAGGTTATGCAGAAGAGAAAGTGAGAAGCTTTTTCTTAAGGGTGACAGGTGTTATACAGATAAATGTGCAGTTGAAAGAAGAAAATATGCACCGGGCCAACATGGGCAGAGAAGAAGGAAGCTTTCTGATTATGCGTTGCAGTTAAGGGAAAAACAAAAAGCAAAAGAGACTTACGGCGTACTTGAGAGCCAGTTTAAAAGATACTTTTATATGGCAGATAAGAAAAAGGGTATTACAGGCAGCTACCTTTTACAATTATTGGAGAGCAGACTTGATAATGTAGTATATCGTCTCGGATTTGCCTCAAATCGAAGGCAGGCAAGGCAGCTTGTATTGCACGGTCATGTAACCGTGAATGGCAGACGGGTTAACATTCCTTCATGTTTGATCCGTCCGGGTGATCTGATAGGTCTTAAAGAGGCGAGCAAAAAACTTGTTATTATCGAAGAGAACATTTCCAAGATGGAGCACAGGGGTTTACCCGCATGGCTGGAAATGGATATTAACGAGCTCAAAGGTAAAATACTTCATTATCCATCGAGAGATGAGATTGTGTTGCCGGTTCAAGAACAGTTGATAATTGAATTATATTCAAAATAATATAAATGATTTCGCAGATCAATAATAGGGATTACAAAGATAAAAAAGAATCTATGTAATCATTATAAGGAGGCTTAATGGATCTTAGGAAGAAAGGCTTTCAGTTACCTGAAAATATTAGTTTTGATTCTGAAAGCCTTACAAATACATATGGGAAACTTTACGCAGAGGCCTTTGAAAGAGGCTTCGGAACTACGATAGGAAATGCGTTAAGAAGGGTGTTGCTCTCGTCTATAGAGGGGGCTGCCATTACCTCTATCAGGATTCCGGGCGTACTTCATGAATTTTCCACTTTACCGGGCGTAAAAGAAGATGTAGTTGATATGGTGCTTAATGTAAAACAACTCAGATTCAAACTGCATTCTGATGAACCAAAGGTTGTATCAATAAATATTAAAGGCCCTGCAGATGTTAAAGGGAAAGATATCAGCGGAGACCAGATTGAAGTTCTTACCCCTGATCAGCATATTATAACATTGGGGAAAGATGTTGATTTTTCAATGGAACTGACTGTAGCGAAAGGTAAAGGATATGTGACTGCAGAGGGGAACAAACAAGAAGATCAAACAATTGATACTATTGCAATAGACGCAATCTTTACTCCTATTAAGAAGGTTAATTTCTGGGTGGAGGAAGCCAGAGTCGGCCGTTCTACTGATTATGATAAACTTATCGTGGAAGTATGGACTGACGGCAGTATCACTCCTAAAGTGGCGGTATCACAGGCTGCCAATATTCTCCAGGAGCATTTATCCCTCTTTTCTCTTGAAGGAGAAACGGTGGAAGAAGAAATACCTGTTGTTGCTGATAACGTAGTACAAAATACGGGATTTAGTGATGACTTCTTTGATGAGGAACCCTTTGAAGAAAATGATAATCTTCTTAAGAGCGTAGAAGAACTGGAGCTTTCAGTCCGCTCATATAACTGCCTGAAAAATGCCAATATTCGTACACTTGCCGACTTAGTTCAAAAAACGGAGCAGGAAATGCTGAGGACAAAGAATTTCGGACGTAAGTCATTAAACGAGATAAAGGAGCTTATCATCTCAATGGGATTACATTTTAATATGCGGGTAGATACTGAAGAATTAGAGAAACTAGCCGCACGTAAGAGGTCTCAAAATGCGACATAGAGTAGCGGGAAGAGGATTTGGTAGAAATGCAAATCACAGGAAGGCACTGTTAAGAAATCTGGTGACCTCTTTATTTGATCATCTCAAGATTGAGACTACAGTTGCCAAAGCAAAGGAGGCGAGAAAGATAGCGGAGAGAGTTATTACCCTCAGCAAAAAGGGAGACCTTCATTCAAGAAGACTTGCAATGTCCCGTATCCCGAATAAGAATGTAATAACAAAGCTATTCACTCAAATAGCTCCGAAAATTGAAAGGAGCAGCGGATATCTTCGTGTAATAAAGTCAAGGTTCCGCCTCGGCGATAACTCTGATATGGCGATTCTCGAGTTTGTTGATTATGATTTAATAAAAGGGGAGTCAGGGAAAAAGAAGGAAAAGAAAAAGGAAAAAGAAGATAAGAAAGAAAAGTAAAGTTATTTTTATACTATAAAACAAGAAAAGGCGTCCCATGACAGCGGGACGCCTTTTCTTGTTTGAGGAGAGAAAATATGCATCTGCTTTTACAAAGCACGATATCAGAAACACACCAGACTTAAACTCTCTTGTTGTTTCCCCGATCAGCTTCATCTTTAGAAATTTCGAATTGCTGTTCATGAGTATTTGGGCATGATCCTGGCAAGCCTCAGAGGGGAAAAAAATAATTGACCCCAGACAAAACTTAATTTCATACATCCTGTACTAATAGTTCTCCTGACAATCCAGCCATAGAACTAAGAGATAATATTAGAAGAACTTATAGTATTAATAGAATTTTAAAGTGGACAAGCAGATTGTTTAGTGATATAAAATAACAACATTTATTTTTATTATGCTGGACAAAGGTTTATCATTATTTTTTTTTGCAATAGAAGTTTTGAAACTGAAATTAGTTTCGGGAGTTTAAAGAAAAATTATTGTAAATAAGTTTGCATTCAAAGGAGGAGTAAGATGATAACTTTTTTAATGGGGCTTATGATCGGAACCTTTGTTGGTATGCTGATAATGGTAATCTTTGTTGCCGGGAAAAAAGAGGGGGCACTAAGAGATAATGTATATTATAAAATTTAATATCATTTAATCAGTATTATCAAAGCCCTTACAAACCTTCAGTAAAGATCGGGAGTGTCCCATAAACTGTGTTTTGATAAATTTATCAATTTACACAGTTCTGTGGACATTCCTTCAACAAGTAACCAGTATCCGTATTCTTCTCCGTTTACTTTCTTGCCATAACGCAGTAGATACGTGGCAGAAATTATGAACTATCCTTGAGTCAACTGCAAAGGGCGTTTCTTCACTATATCCGGTTTTCAGCATACAGCGATTACTAATCACGGATTGACGCTGGTTTGTTGAGCGCACATCTGTCATTTTGTTGAATTTCGAGATACAACTGCGGAAGATGGGCTAACCCGGGATCCAGTCTTTTCTGGATTCCGGGTTTCACGAAAAGGACATTTTCATGCCTGATGGTTCAGGTTAGCAAGTAACCATATTTACGGATTTATGGTTATTGCCCTGTATTTGTTGTTATTAGCTTCATTGGTCTCAGCAACAACCCCATCCGCATCCGACCTTGCGATGATGTAATAAGCTCCGGTGGCTATGCCGGAGGGTATGTTTACGGATGTGCTTCCTGCATTTGAAGCTCCCGCTGCAAGAGACGGCACTGCCCTGCTTCCAACTGAAGTATCTCCTGCGTCATAGGTAGTGTTTGTTGAAAGATAAAACCTGGTTGTTGATGATCCTGATGATCCCCCGCCGCTGTTCTTTGTCGTATCATTAACGTTGATGGTTGAGCCCCTGACTGCGCTTGAGGGCGCAGATAGAGAGTATACTGAAAGGTCAGGACCTATCTTGATGGATTTGCTTTTGTTATTATTTGTTTCGCTCAGCTCAGCAACAGCACCACTTGCATCTGCCCTGGCTATGATGTAATTTGTGCCAACAGTTGCTCCGGCAGGGATGGTTAAAGAGGTGTTTCCTGTATTTGTGGCCCCTGCTGTAAGTGCCGGCACTGCCCTGCTTCCAAGCTCTGTGTCTCCAGCATCCCATGTGCTGTTTGCAGACCAGTAAATTTTAGTAGTTGAATTACCTGCTGCACATCCTCCGCTGTTCTTTGTAGTATCCGATACAGAAATCGTCTGGCCTGCTCCTCCCGTTGCCGGGGCCGTTATAGCAGATACAATAAGATCAACACCTGTCTTTATAGACTTATTTTTGGTGTTGTTGGTTTCGTTTGTTTCTGCAATTAAATTGTTTGCATCTGCTACTGCAATAATATAGAATGTGCCTGCACATGCGCTGACAGGCACTGTTACAGTTGTGGCTCCTGCATTTGAGGTCCCTGCTGCGAGGACCGGTACTATCCTGCTTCCAAGATAAGTATCTCCTGCGTCATATGTTGAATTTGCAGACCAATAGAGCTTTGTTGTTGATGCCGGCGCTGCACTCGCGCCATTGTTCTTGGTAGTATCAGTCACGCTGATCGTTGAGCCGGGTGCTGCTGTTGTCGGCGCAGTAAGCGAATAGATTATCATGTCAACTGTTGTTACGGAAATGACAGACATGGTAGCAGTCATAGTTGAGCCGGATGCACTGATGCCGGTTACGCTGATATTGCTTGAATTGTTATTGTAAAGTTTGCTGTTAGGAGATGAGCTGTCCGTAAATGATGTTTTACCAGTAGAACCTGGATATGGGTCTCCTGCATTGCCACTGCTAAGTCCTTTTTCAAGTTCCCAGAGATTGTCAGCCTGTACAAGGGCAACTTTGTAATGGTTGGTGGTACAGGAAGGCCCACCGGGATAACATTCGCTGTTATTTGAACTCTTGCTTTCATCAATATGCCAGACAAGAAGACCATTCCCGGGTAACCCCTGATCAAATCCTGCCCTCTGTCTGTTTTCAACTAAGAAATACTCTCCTCCGGATGTTGGGCTTCCGTTAAGAAATTTATAGACATCAGCGGTAGTTGATGCCTGATCAATGGGCTCATTAATTAAAGTTCCGGAAACCAGGGTCGGCGATACCCATCCAAGTTTGTATTTGGACCAGGCATCCATGTGGGCGGGACGATCTCCAGCTTTCGTGACATAATTCCATGATCCGCCTGCCATCAAACTCCAATATCCGACACCCTCTGAACTATAGTCTGTATCATAAAGGTCAGGAAGGCCAAGGGCATGGCCGTACTCGTGGGCAAAAACGCCCATTGTCTGAATGCCTCCCCACAGGATTTCCGGCTGAATTACATAAGGACCAACTTTGACCTTGACGGCAGGGTTTACAGTGCAGTTGTCGTTTGTTGTATATTCACCATAGTGGTTGTTTCCAAAATACCAGGCACTGTAAAGGTCCCAGCTATGAGACCATATATCTGTTGCGGGTCCGCCGGCTTCTTCGCCGGAGCCTTGATGGATGATGTTTACAACATCCACATAACAATCCCCGTCCTGGTCATAAGGTGCGAAGTTAAAGCCGGCAGCATCTGCTGCTGCTACTGCCTCATACACAAGGTCTCCAGGCCACATGTCTTCACCCGATGCGGCGTTCTGCCCGTAATAATCATGTGTGTTTGAGGCTGTATACCATCCGGCAATTCCACTGGGCCCTGCAGAGACACTGAATACTCCATATGAGACTTCCTGATAATAGTCTTTCATGCTGTAATTGCCTGTACCGAAAAGCAGGGTGTTGAAATCCGTGCTTGTATAACTGGTCGAAGTGTTATTAAAGTTAACAAGGATAACAGGGATGTATCTGGTCCCGGTTAGTGCGGCGGCCTGTTGAAGCAGCACTGTTGAACTTGCCTGTGAAATCCCGTTAATAAAATTTTTTGAGCGCGCATAACCGGAGGGCCTGATATGTTTGGGTATATTTACAGGCGGAGAGTCTTTCCCGGCAATCTTTAGAGATCTTCTGCGACGGCCGTTTACTTCTTCCGTCATGTAGGTCCAGCGGTCCAGCTCTTCATCAAATTCTATGGTATAGCCGTCCTCGGTTTCCCAGCCATGGAGGGATTCATCGCCCCATTGCTTTGCGTCAAAGGTTGAACCATCAGGCTGGCTCATTGTATATATGCCTGGTGCAGCGGGCATGGCATGGCTTATGAGAGGTAACATTAGAAAAATTATGGATACAATTATTAGGATACTCAGAGAAATGTTGGTTCTTTTCATGATTTAAGACCTCCAGGTTATTTTATAATTTCAATATTCTTTATCCAGAAAATACCGCCTTTTTCGTCCCCGGTATATCTTGCAAGTGCCTTTATTTTCTTTCCGAAAATTTCCGGAGAAAGTTTTTCTTTTGAATAAAACTGCATATCCTGACCATTCTTGTTATTAAGGAGATTTGGTTTGTCATTTATCCCTTCTGATGCCTCGATGTTTATTGTCAATCTGCAAATTATCTGTTCCGGCTTAATGCCAATTAAGCGCGAGGAGACAATTGAATATTCCGACACAACTCCGTTAACTATAGATTCATTAGGTATGACAGGGACGGAAATGCTCTCTTTTTCAACAGAAACAAGGAACAACAGAGTTGCAAGTGATACAATTATCATGTTGCAGGACTTGCTTTTTATCATTGTAATCATCAGAAACCCGGTATTTTTTTAAAAGTATTTGAAACTCAATTATCAAAGGGACAATAGGGAAATACTTGATATTTATTTAACACTAAAATCGCTAAATTAGCAAGAAAATTATGAACGTTTATGTGCCCCGTCAGCTATGGGTGGGTAATCAACAAGCCAGCCTGAAACTGTTTGCCTTTGTCATTCCGGCGGATGCCGGGATCTTAAGCAAGGCTGGAGATTTCGGGACAAGTCCGGAGTGACAAAATATCATTTTATCCCTATAACTGCGCAGAGATATAATGGAGATAAATGGTAGTAGTCAAAATTTACTCATCTCTCAACTCCCCGATTATCCGGAATTTTCTATATCTTTCTTCGAGAAGTGTATCAAAAGGTTTTTTAATCAATTCATCAAGGTGACGTCTTAAAGCTTCTGCAAGAGAAGCTGCGGTTTCCTGAGGATTTTTGTGCGCACCGCCTAAAGGTTCCGGGATTGTTTCATCGATGATCCCTAAGCTGTAAAGATCCTGTGCCGTTATTTTCAGCGCTTCAGAAGCAGTTTCATATTCTTTCAGTCCCACTGTGTTGCCATTTTTACTCCACAAAATAGCTGCACAGCCTTCCGGTGTTATAACGGAATATACAGAATGCTCAAGCATTATGACCCTATCTCCTATTGCAAGAGCCAGTGCGCCTCCGCTGCCGCCTTCACCGATAACAATAGATATGATAGGGGTCTTGATTAAGAACATTTCCTGAAGATTCTGTGCGATTGCTTCAGCCTGTCCTCTTTCTTCAGCCCCTATTCCGGGATAGGCTCCGGGAGTATCAATTAGCGTAATAATAGGCTTTCTAAATCTTTCAGCCAGCTTCATGATCCTCAGCGCTTTACGGTATCCTTCAGGATGGGGCTGGCCGAAGTTCCTTTCAATCCTCTCTTTTGTGCTTCTGCCTTTTTGATGACCTATAACAGCTACAGGTATATCTCCAAATCTTGCAAATCCGGCCACAATTGCGGAATCATCCGCATACCGCCTGTCACCATGTAATTCAACAAAGTCTTCCATTAAGAGGTCTATATAATCAAGAGTGTAGGGTCTCTCAGGATGACGGGCAATGAGGTTTTTCTGCCAGGGGGTTATCTTGGAAAAAATATCGGCCCTTAAATCCCTCGCCTTTTTTTCAAGTTTTTTTATTTCAGAAGTAATGTTCATGTCCCTGCCGTCGGCAAGGCGCTTCAGTTCTTCAATTTTTTCCTCTAATTCTGCTACAGGTCGTTCAAAATCAAGATAGTAATGCATGTATACTCCAATAAATAAATTGTAACTCTTAACTCTTAACTCTTAACTCATTAATGTTGATTCCCTGAATCCCCGGCATTCCGTTTAATATTACTCTTTCTTTTCCAAAAAGTTCTTCGACCTCAATCAGCATTTCTTCGGACGGCATAACATGCCGGTCAGTCGAAAGTATAGTCTCCCAGTTTTTCGGGGAAATTATTTTCAGATAGACACGATGGTCACCTGAATATTTTGAAAATATTTTCTCCAGCTTAGGTAGAGTTTCCGGTTTAGTATCATTGAACATTGTCAAAGTTAATGATTTTTGCTTAGGTTCTTCAGAAACCTGCTTAGTTTCTCCGGAACCGGATGATTGTTTGCCGTTCCAATGGCGGGGTTTTCGCATGAGTTTTTTATTCTTTAAATCATTAGTATTTTCAATTGATGCTATTTTCTGGGCTATTATTTTTAAGCCCTTATCTGTTTTGTCTAAATAGCCTGCAATAACAACAGGCGTATCCTGTGAGATAATATCCTGGGCTTCTTTATAAATATCAGGGAATACTATTATTTCGACATTACCGAACAAATCCTCCAGGTTTAAATAAGCCATCAGGTCTCCCTTTTTGGTCTGGATCTGTTTGAAATCCCTGACAATTCCACCAAGGGTGATTTCCTGTTTGTCCTGCAGGTCCTGAAGTTCTGTTATCGGAGTTACACCAAGTTCGACAAGCTTGTCTTTATATTTGTTAAGGGGATGACCGGTGATATAAAAACCGAGAGCTTCTTTTTCCATGGCAAGCAGTTTTGTTTCATTCCATTCTTCCACTATAGGCAGTCTTTCCGCTGGAACCTCGTGAATATCACCGAACATGCTTTCCTGTCCCAGAGATTGTTCCTTTTGATAGCGAACTGCGGCTTCCATAACATCAGGGAGTCCTTCCATGAGCTGAGCCCTTTTCCCCATTGAATCCATTGCCCCGGCTTTGATCAGGCTTTCAATGACTTTTTTATTTACACGTCTGGAATCCGCCTTCAGACAGAAATCGGAAAAAGAACTGAAATTCCCCCCTGTTCTGGTTTCCAGGATCGCATCAATTGCCGAGCTTCCAACGCCCTTAACAGCCTCAAGACCGAAGCGGATTGAATTCCCGGTTACCTTGAATTCCCTTGTGCTCTCGTTTATGTCCGGAGGAAGGATTTCTATCTCCATTTCTTTGCATTCATTAATAAAAATTACTACTTTGGCAGTGTTGTCCATGTCAGCGCTGAGTGATGCTGCCATGAACTCAACAGGGTAATGGGCCTTTAAATATGCAGTCTGGTAAGCAATGTACGCATACGCAGCGGAATGCGATTTGTTAAATCCGTATTGCGCAAACTGGAGAATCAGATTATAAAGGGTTGCGGCCTTTTTCTCAGATACCTTATTTGTCTTTAAACCCTCAATGAATATGGTCTTCATTTTTTCCATCTCTTCAGGGTTCTTGCCCCCCATGGCTTTCCTTAAAATATCTGCCTGTGCCAGGCTGAATTTTGCCATTTTATGGGCGATCTCCATGACCTGTTCCTGGTAGAGAATTATCCCGTGGGTTTCCTTCAGTATCTCATCTAACTGCGGCAGACCTAGTTTGGCCAGTGATCCTTTCGGCTTTAAATCGGATGAATTTTTAGCGTTTTTGCCGTCAATATATTCATCGACCATACCGCTTCCGAGCGGGCCAGGTCTGTACAATGCAACAAGGGCTATCATGTCCTCAAACACATCAGGCCTCATCCGTGTAAGGAGGTCTCTCATACCCGAACTTTCCAGCTGGAACACTCCTGCTGTTTTTCCTGCGCACAGGAGTTCAAAAGTAGGTTTGTCGTCAAGGGGGATCTTTCCGATTTTAAAAAGCTCGAAATCGTTTCCTTTTTCCTGCTTCAGCGAATTATTAATGAGCTTTTCCGCCATATCGATTATAGTTAATGTTTTCAGCCCGAGAAAGTCGAATTTCAGAAGCCCCAGCGTTTTAATTGCATCCATATCAAACTGGGTCACAATAGCTTCGTCATTCGGTGCCTTATATAGCGGCAGAAAATCAGTGAGAGGTTCAGGAGAGATGACAATGCCTGCTGCATGAGTCGAGGCATGACGTGAAATACCTTCGAGCGTCTGTGCGACATCAATCAGTTCCTTGATGTCGAGATCTGAATTGTACAATTCCTTGAGTTTCGGCTCCATTTCAAGTGCGGTTTTTAATGTAATCTTGGGAACAAAAGGAACAAGCTTGGCGACCTTGTCGACTTCAGAATAGGGGATGTTCATTGCCCTTCCTACGTCCCGGATTGCAGCGCGTGCCTGCATGGTCCCGAATGTTATGATTTGAGCAACATGGTCCCTGCCGTACTTGTTCGTCACATATTCAATAACCTCGCCGCGCCTGTCCATGCAAAAGTCAACGTCAATATCAGGCATGCTTACCCTTTCAGGATTCAGGAATCTTTCAAAAAGCAGGCCGTATTTGATAGGGTCAATGTCAGTGATATCCAGGCTATATGCTACAAGACTTCCGGCAGCCGACCCCCTTCCCGGACCTACAGGAATGTCCTTGCTTTTTGCATACTTAATAAAATCCCACACTATAAGAAAATAGGAGGAAAATCCCATTTTCTTTATCATCTCCAGCTCCATTACCAGTCTTTCCCTGTAAATGTCAGGGACATCTGCGCCGAGTTTTATATTCAGTCCCTGTTCAGCAAGTTTTTTTACATAATTGTTATCGTCTTCCCCGTCCGGGAGTTCATATTTGGGAAGGTGGAATTCACCGAAGGTAAAATCAAGATTGCATTTTTCCGCTATCTTTCTTGTATTTTCAATGGCTTCAGGTACTTCTTTAAATGCTTCCCTCATCTCTTCAGGGCTCTTAAAGTAGAAGGTATCTTTGGAGAATTTCATTCTGTTAGCATCATTAATTGTCTTACCAGTCTGTATACAAAGAAGCACGTCATGGGCCTTTGAATCTTCCCGGTTTAAATAGTGGCAATCATTGGTCGCCACCAGCGGGATATGGAGGTCACGGCTTAATTCTATGATCTGTTTGTTGACTTCTTCCTGCTCAGGGAGTTCATTGGCCTGTATCTCGAGATAGAAATTGTCGGCGCCGAAGATCCTTCTGTATTCAAGGGCTGTTTCCCTTGCCTTTTCTTTCATTCCCGCTGCAAGGTAATGGGGAATTTCTCCTTTCAGACATGCAGAAAGACCGATAAGGCCTCCGCTGTGCTGTTCGAGAATATCCCGGTCTATCCGCGGCTTATAATAAAAACCTTCTATAAATGCACTGCTGACAAGCCTGGTTAGATTTCTGTAACCGTCAATGTCTCTGCATAACAGGATCATGTGGAATGACTTCTCGGAAGTTCCGGCTGAATTTGACCTGTCAAAACGGGTCTTGGGAGCTATATATACTTCGCAGCCAATAATAGGTTTTAACCCCGCCTTTGACACTTTTTTGTAAAATTCTATAGCGCCAAACAGGTTCCCATGATCGGTCATTGCTATGGCAGGAAGCTTAAATTCTTTTGCCTTTACAATCAGATCATTTATCCTGATTGCTCCGTCAAGCAGGCTGTATTCGGTGTGTAAATGAAGAGGCACGAAATCGGAATGCATGTGAAAATTTTATACTATTGCAGAGAGCTTAGTCAAACGAAGGGAACAGGGTTCAGGGCTTCAGGCTCAGGGTAATCAAATTAAAGACTGAGCCCTTACATCTGACACCTGCAACCTGCTGTTTTTACAACTTATTGCTGACTTTTTTTACTTCCTCTAATTTCTTTCTGGCTGCTCCTGAATCAATTACTTTTGATGCCAGTATAACTCCTTCATTGAAATCTTTAATGCCATGTTCCCTTTCACTTTTATCTTTCAACTCCGCAACAGCGGGTCGTCGCAATCCTTTATTCATCAAGTCTGAAAATTCTCCCTTGTTCCATACAAAAGCCAGGCAATTTGAGTTATAATTTGTCGAAGTATTTTATGACCTGTTAAAGGGGAATGCCATGTCAATGCCTTATGAAATCTCCGAACTCATTGAACGGTTTGACCGGAACCGTGAGGCTTATCTGTCAGGGCAATACAATGAAACACAGCTTCGTCGCGAGTTCCTTGATCCCTTATTCATGTCTCTCGGATGGGACGTTGACAATAAACAGGGCTATGCAGAGGCGTATAAAGACGTCATCCATGAAGACGCCATAAAGATCGGCGGAGTTATAAAAGCCCCTGATTACTGCTTTCGTATCGGAGGTACGAAAAAGTTTTTTGTCGAGGCAAAAAAGCCTTCGGTCAAACTAAAAGATGATATAAGCCCTGCCTTTCAACTTCGCAGATATGCATGGTCTGCCAAGCTGCCGTTGAGTATATTGACCGACTTTGAGGAATTCGCTGTTTACGACTGCCGTGTGAAACCAGTCAAAACGGACAAGGCATCCACTGCACGCATCCTCTACCTTACTTACAATGAATTCTCCCAGAGATGGGATGAAATCTCGTCAGTCTTTTCCCGTGACTCGGTACTCAAAGGTTCCTTCGATAAATACGCCGGGAAAGGGAAACATAAAAAGGGCACTGCCGAGGTGGACAATGCCTTCCTTGAGGAGATAGAGATTTGGCGTGACATGTTTGCGCGTAACATAGCCTTGCGCAATCCGGGACTCACCCAGCGCGAGCTCAATTTCGCAGTGCAGCGCATTATAGACCGGATAATTTTCCTTCGAATATGTGAGGACCGCGGTATTGAAGAATACGGCCGTCTTATGTCATTGCTAAACGGCGTAAATGTTTATAGAAGGCTCTTTCAGATATTCAGGAACGCAGATGAACGTTATAACTCCGGTCTATTCCATTTCGAAAAGGAAAAAGACCGCCACGAACTACCGGATGATCTGACACCGTCATTGGATATTGATGATAAATTACTGAAAGATATTATCAGACGCCTCTATTATCCTGAAAGCCCATATGAATTTTCCGTGCTGCCTGCCGACATCCTCGGACAGGTTTACGAACAGTTCCTGGGCAAAGTCATACGACTTACCTCAGGCCACCGGGCTATCGTGGAAGAAAAGCCTGAAGTGAGAAAAGCAGGCGGGGTTTATTATACGCCCACGTATATCGTTGATTACATCGTAAAGAATACGGTCGGTCATCTCGTAGGGACGACTGTTAATTCCATAATCCCCCCTTTGGCAAAGGGGGGCGAGGGGGGATTTTCCACAACCAATATCACCCCTAAAGAAGTTTCCAAAATCCGCATCCTCGACCCGGCGTGCGGGTCCGGTTCATTTTTTTTAGGAGCATATCAATATCTGCTCGACTGGCACCGTGACTGGTATGCCGGTAATGACCCGCAAAAGTGGGCGGGGGGTAAGGGCGTATTGCGATACGCCCCTACAATTTATCAGGCACAGGGCGGAGACTGGCATTTGACCACAGCGGAGAAGAAACGCATCCTCTTAAATAATATCTATGGCGTTGACATCGACTCCCAGGCCGTTGAAGTCACAAAGCTTTCACTCTTATTGAAAGTTCTTGAAGGCGAGAATAACCAGACCCTCGAAAGACAGCTCAAATTCTTTCACGAGAGAGCGCTGCCTGATCTGGGAGACAATATTAAATGCGGGAATTCCCTGATAGGCTCGGATTTTTATGAAATGGAACTCTTTA
Organism: uncultured Nitrospiraceae bacterium; assembly: GCA_964393845.1. Taxonomy (GTDB): domain Bacteria; phylum Nitrospirota; class Thermodesulfovibrionia; order UBA6902; family UBA6902; genus UBA6902. The sequence continues at coordinate 6,490 of CAYMUX010000022.1, read as the reverse complement.
AATCCTCCAGTCCCCACTTTGGCAAAGGGGGGCAAGGGGGGATTTTAGATGATGAAGAACGCTACCGTATCAATGTCTTTGACTGGAATGCGGAGTTTCCTGAAATCATGAAGAGAGGCGGGTTTGATGCGGTGATTGGGAATCCGCCGTATATCCGTATTCAAGCGCTAAAGGAATGGGCTCCGACAGAAGTTGAGTTCTACAAAGCAAAATATGTCTCTGCTGGTAAAGGGAACTATGACATTTATGTTGTCTTCGTTGAAAAAGGATTAGGTCTGTTAAATAAAAATGGTCGTTTGGGCTTTATTCTTCCGAGCAAATTTTTCACAACCGATTATGGCGAAGGCTTGCGGCAGTTAATCACCCAAAGGAAAGCACTTTCTCAGGTTCTGGATTTCGGGCATTCTCAGGTTTTCAAAAATGCGACGACTTACACAGGTCTTTTATTTCTTTCAGGAAGTCATGCTAAGCTCATGCATTATAGCATCACTTCTGAACCATCTACATTGGCAACGACTCAACCAACTTATAGGGGCATAGAAAGCAAAGAGTTTAGTGGAGAACCTTGGCATTTCGGAACAGAAACCGATAATGCAATTGTGGATAAGCTGTATCAGAATTCTACTCGCCTCAGTGACTTACCTGCAAGAATCGGCCGAGGATCAAGTTCCGGGGATGATGACGTATTTATACTTCGTAAAAAGGAGTCTGGTCTAACAACCCGATCAGGTGAAACTGTTGAAGTAGAAGAAGATATTCTGCGAGTACCACTTTATGCGACTGACTTTGATCGCTACCGATTTGATCCAGTCGGTAAAGAAGTAATTATTTTTCCATATAATGTATTGAATGACGGATATAAGTTAAAGAGTGAAGCTGAAATGAAAAAAGATTTCCCAAAAGCATATAACTATCTTGCAAGTCAAAGGAAAGCACTTGAAGACCGTAAACAGTTTAAAGCGTGGTACGGGTTTAGTGCGCCCAGGAATCTCGATGTGCATGCTGTAGCACAGATTCTCGTCCCCCTTTTAGCAAACAAGGGAATGTATTGTCGCTTGCCCGATCCAGCGGAAGCATATTGCCTTATGGCAAGTGGCGGATTCAGTATTACTGTAAGTCGTTCAAGCCGGTTGTCTCCAAATTACGTCCTTGGACTTTTGAATTCGAAGCTTTTGTTTTGGCGTTTACGCTCAATCAGTAATAAATTTCGCGGTGGCTGGATTACATGCACAAAGCAGTATGTCGAAACTCTGCCGATCCGGAATATAGACTTCGCCAAGCAAGCCGACAAATCACACCACGACAAAATGGTTTCACTCGTTGAACAGATGCTTTCTCTTAATAAAAAATTAACGGCTGCAAAAACAGATCATGAAAAGACATCCCTTCAGCGACAGGTTGACGCGACTGACAGGCAGATTGACAGGTTGGTTTATGAGTTGTACGGTTTGACGGAAGAGGAGATAAGGATTGTGGAGAACAATCAATAATGTTATTAGAAGTGATCAACTATCTTAACAAGTATTCCAATTTGGTTATGGCCCTTATGTCAATACTCTTGTTCCTTGTTACCTTCGCGTATGCTATTTTTACACGGCGCATGTTAAAGGAAATGAGGTTAGCGCGCGAAGCCGATTTAAGACCCTATTTGTTAATAGATGTATTTCACGTTGACACCATTTTCTATCTGTTGCTGAAAAATTCAGGTCGCACCGCCGCAAAGAATGTTAAATTTAACCTCGACAAAACAGTCGAGGTCATTTTCAATAAAAAACTAAATGAAATGCCTCTCTTCAAGCATGGAGTTACAATCTTCCCACCGGAGAAAGAGTTCATTATAAAACTTGGTTCCGCATATATGTTCCTTGGCGAAGAAAGAAACGAGGCCCGGCATCCTTCAAGATTTGAGATCATTGTTGAATATTCATATCTAAATGGATTAAAGACAAAGGAGACAGTTGTCATTAATTTACAGGAATTCTTTCAAACTAATCCGCGACCTGATGCAGTGGCAAAGTCGATAAAAGAATTAAGTGATACTATTAATAAGAGCCTGAATTCAATAGCTCAAAGCTCTGAAAAATTGTCACGTATAGAAGAAATATTTAGTCCGACCGGAATAAATATTTCCCAAGGTTCTCTTTATCGGCTTGCTGAAGTTATTAGAGAAAGCTCAAAAGATAAAATACGTTTTGATCTGAATCTTTCGACACTTATGGAATTAGTCGAACTCCTCGGAATTGATCTTAAGATTGCAGAGAATATCCTAACAAAACGATGGTCCGATGGTTACTTTCGGTCTTTTGATGATCTTAAGGATATAGAAGGAGTCACGGATGAAGTTATTGATAGCCTAAAAAAACAGACTTTCATTTGTACACCAAACTTCTAAGGGACAAGAGGGCCGCGTCCTGAATTTTAGCATATATCTATTTTTGAAATTATCGAATTAAGATAAAACTCTGCCGCACTTTCGTACTTCCCGTCCTACGCGCTTCATATGTTATAATCAACCAGTCAATAAGGGGACCAAGGCTGTTGTTATAATTAATTTAAAATCCCCCTGCCCCCCTTTTACAAAGGGGGAGACAGAAATTAACCCACACTCTTACAACTTATTGCTGACTTTTTTTACTTCCTCTAATTTTTTTACGGCTGCTCCTGAATCAATTGCCTTTGATGCCAATATAATGCCTTCATTGAAATCTTTTGCCTTGTCTCCTGTTACAAGGGCAGCAGCAGCATTCATTAAAACAATGTCCCTTTTCGGTCCCTTTTTACCTTCCAGAATATCAATCGTTATCTTCGCATTTTCACCGGCATCCCCGCCTACAAGATCGTCCTTTACGGCCTTTTTAAAATCAAAGTCTTCAGGCGCTATAAAGTAAGTATCAATATTGCCGTTTTTCAATTCAGTAACTTTTGTTCTATCTGTATTTGTTATCTCATCAAGACCGTCCTCTCCATGGACGACAAATGCATGTTTAACCCCGAGATTGCCAAGCACTCTTGCCATCGGCTCTGTCAGTTTATCACTAAAAACTCCCAGTACCTGTCTTTCAGCGCCGGCTGGATTGGTCAGGGGGCCGAGAATGTTAAATATTGTCCTGATCCCCATTTCTTTTCTCGGCCCTATAGCGAATTTCATTGCAGGATGAAATAACGGCGCAAACATAAAACCGAATCCGGTCTGCTTAAGGCATTTTTCAACCTTCTGCGGATCGAGGTCTATCTTTATCCCCAGCGCCTCAAGCACATCTGCGCTGCCGCAGCTGCTTGATACCGAACGGTTACCGTGCTTTGCGACAGGGACCCTACATGCTGCTACAACCAGGGCCGCCGTAGTTGATATATTAAATGTATGAGACATGTCACCGCCTGTGCCACAGGTGTCGACAGTATATTCGGGGGCTTTTATACTTGCTACTTTCTCTCTCATTACTTTTGCAGCCCCTGTGATTTCCTCAACGGTCTCTTCTTTCATTCTCAGCGCCGTCAGGAAGGCCCCAATTTGCGAGTCCGTGGCATTACCTTCCATAATATCCCTCATAGCGCCTATCATTTGTTCTTCGGAAAGATCATTTCCCTCTACTGCCAGTTTGATAGCTTCTTTAATCATTGTCCCCCCTGGAATATTTACCATTATTATATTTGATATCCGTTAGTTGAGGAAAAGTCTTGTCAAAACAAAAATTTTGTTTCCATCTCCATAACAAAGAATATGCCCGTATTCCATTGCTGTTTGAAAATGCATCAAGAACCAGGTGTTGACTGAGTCCGATAAGGGCTCCGGTCATCCATGGATTCCAGTCTGTCATCCAGGCGGCTATACCCCAAAGGAGCAACCACTCCCATCCATGCCATATCAACATGACTCTATTAAACTGACAGCCATGGCATATCTGGAAAAATTCCTTTATCTTAAAAGGCCGGTCATTTTCCCGTAATACATCAATGATATGGTCCAGATCAATAAATATACCTGATATGAAACAGGACACAGCAAGCGCCCAGGACTTAAAAATCATGTATAAGATACCTGAGATTGCCGTAGAGAAAGCTATATGATATGGAAGTCTCATATTTTATTAATCAGGTGACTTTCAGCTTCAGGAAATTCCTGAGCAAGTCTTTTCCGACTTTTGTAAGAATTGATTCCGGGTGGAACTGGACCCCTTCGATAAGCATTTTTTTATGTCTTATCCCCATAATCTCATCTCTGTCAGTCCATGCGGTTATAATAAAGTCACCAGACAAAGTATCTTGTTTTATGATTAGAGAATGATATCTTGTAGCTTCAAATGGATTTGGCAGACCTTTAAAAATGGTTTTGCCGTCGTGATGTATCATGGATGTTTTGCCATGCATTAATCTTGGGGCGTTTACTATTTCCGCTCCGTAAGCCGCACCGATTGCTTGATGCCCCAGGCATACTCCGAGTATCGGGATTTTCCCCGCGAAATGCTGAATTGCTCCTACAGATATGCCCGCTTCCTTCGGCGTGCATGGGCCGGGGGATATTACAATTCTATCAGGGTTCAATTTCTCAATTTTTTGGATCGTTATTTTGTCGTTTCTAAAGACTCTGATATCTTCGCCCAATTCACCGAGATACTGGACCAGGTTGTAAGTAAAAGAATCATAATTGTCGATCATTAAAAGCATAATTAAAAACTCCTGCTATGGTTTTCCCCCTTTGGAAAAGGGGGATTAAGGGGGATTTTATGGAAAAGGTCCATTTAAAAAATCTCCCCTGCCCCTCTTTACCAAAGAGGGGAACTCATTCCTTAACTCAACTCTTCCTCGGCCATTTCGATGGCCTTGAACATCCCTTGGGCTTTGTTGACAGTTTCCTTATATTCTTTTTCAGGATCGGAATCGGCAACGATTCCGGCGCCTGCTTGAATATAAGCTTTTTTGTTTTTAAAGATTATTGTTCTTATTGTAATACACATGTCCATATTGCCGGAGAAATCAAAATATCCTACAGAACCTGCATAGGGGCCGCGTTTTGTCGGCTCAAGCTCTTCTATAATTTCCATGGCCCTGATCTTCGGTGCGCCAGAGACGGTGCCTGCGGGGAAAGATGCCCTGAGGACATCAAATGCATTATACTTTTTATTAAGTTTCCCGATTATGTTTGACACAAGATGCATGACATGGGAATATCTTTCAACAGTCATTAATTCCGTAACTTTAACAGTGCCTGTTTTTGCAATCCTTCCGATATCATTTCTGCCGAGATCAACAAGCATAATATGCTCTGCTATTTCCTTTGGGTCGGCCTTAAGCTCTTCTTCAAAAAACAGGTCTTCTTCCGGTGTCTTTCCTCTTCTTCTTGTCCCTGCAATCGGCCTTAACTCTACTGTATCTCCTTCAACTCTGACCAGTATTTCAGGTGATGAGCCTACAATTGTGCTTTTCCCTGTTTCAATGTAATACATATATGGTGACGGATTAATTACCCGCAGCGCCCGGTATGCGTTGATGGGCGGTATATCAGTATCCCGCTGAAAATTTTGTGATATCACTGTTTGAATTACGTCGCCTGCAAATATATATTCCTTTGTTTTTTCTACAGCCTTCAAGAAATCTTCTTTAGTGAAGTTTGATGCAAAGGTTATCTTTTTAGTTGAAGTGCGATTTTGAGGTGATGTTGACCTCCTGAGTATCACTGCTTTTGATTTTAGTTTTTCAACTATGCCGTCAATTTTTGATTGCGCTTTTTCATAAGCTTTTTTGGGGCTGTCTTCAATATAGGCGTTTGATATAACTTTAATTTTATGAGTCAGATTATCAAAGACAACTAGTGTGTCCGTAAACATAAGAAATATGTCCGGAAGATTAAGCCCTTTGTGATGATTGTCAGGTAATTTTTCAAAGTTTCGTACGGCATCATATCCGATATAACCGACAAAACCTCCAAAAAACCTTGGAAGCCCGGGCATAATAACCGGCTTATATTTCTTTAATTCTGCCGATATAATCTCCAGGGGATCATTTTCCACCCTGATATTCTCCCTGTGTTGTCCTCGTCTTATTGTAAGGTTTTTCCCTTTACCTTCGATTATTACGGACGGATTGCTCCCGATAAAAGAGTATCTGGCCCATTTTTCACCGCCTTCAACACTTTCAAGGAGGAAACATGTTTTCCCTTTAAGCTTCAGAAATGCAGACAATGGTGTTTCGAGGTCCGCAAGTATCTCTCTGTATACAGGAATGAGATTGCCTTCTTTAGCTTTTTTCTTAAACTCGTTAAAATCAGGGCTTAACATTTGACAAAACCGGGTTTTATTAATTAATATTTTAGAGTCTATTATAGACTATTGCGAGTCTTAAGTTAAGAGTCTATAAAATAGAGTACAGAGTTATGAGTTAGGAATGACTTTTTAACTCATAACTCCTGACTCTTAACTCTCTTAATACGCGGGAGTAGCTCAGTGGTAGAGCCCCACGTTGCCAACGTGGTTGTCGCGGGTTCAAGTCCCGT
>CAYMUX010000021.1:0-32891 GCA_964393845.1 uncultured Nitrospiraceae bacterium | reverse complement strand
TGATAATAAACCTATACTTGGAACTATTGACAGAAAACCCGGAGAGATAGTGGAAGCTGAGGAGGCTCAAAAATATCTTCAGGATAATATTTATACCTATTTGGGCAATTTTAATTTAACGGGATATGCGCTTGTTTCATTAGATGAATACATGGAACAAAAAGCATGGGAGATAATGAGCATTTCAACTAACCTGGACGGATATATTACTTACCTTGAAAACAAGTATCCCGGTGTTGTTAAAAAATGGCAGGAAGGCCTTGATGGCTGGACAAAAATTGAAAAACCGGATGATGATACTGTGAATCAATTTCTGGTTTTGGCTGATGATCATTTTGATAATAAAAGAGAAGTCCTGTCTATGGATCAAAGGGCGGGATTAATTAATACATATGCGGGAAATCTTCCGAGTATGGTGAAAAAATTTGCAGCATCAGCTCAGACGGAGATCAACAACAGGAGCCAGGATGCCGATTATCTGAGAGCAATGGCAACCGAGTGGCGGGCATGGATCCATCTTCAGATTGAAAACGGAACATTGACCAGTGTTCCCGTAGGCAATGATAAATTTGACGGCGACCTGCGGATCAAACCATCAAGCGATTCATACATGGATTTCACCTCCGGTATGCTCATAATTTATAAACCATATTTCCACTATGCAGCAGATAAGGAGATCAAAACACTTCCGCAGCCTCAGAAGGCAAGGCAGGACCTCCAGAAATTCAAGGTTTATGCATTTATCAAGTCAAAAATGCCTTATTACGATGCTAAACTCGAGTCTCTTTTTTCAGGCAGCAATATAATCCCGGCAAAGGAAGACAATTTCTTTGTGCAGAATTCTCAAAAAATGGTGGTTTATAGATCTGACCTTGATAAAGTATCAAAGATGCTCCCGGGTATCGATCCGGAGAAGGATGATTTTATTGACAAACTTAAGGAAGTTTCTCTTCTTTTGCCGGGGACCGTTATTGCTCAGACGCCTGAGGATGTCAAAGCTGCGCTTGAAAAAAAGAGGGATAAGTATTTTGGGAAATTCTATGAGTTTTCCAAAATGACAGATATAGACAGATCACAGTATACCAGCTTTGAAATGGGCAAGACATATCTTGAGCTTGTTGAAAAGATATCATCGGTCATAGATAAGAGAAGAGATATCATTCTTAAAAAAGCTCAGAAAGATTCAGAGGACCAATCAAGATCAGAAAGCATAAAATATTTTATCGCTGAGATAACTAAGATGAACAATGAGATAGATGCACTGCCGGAAAGCAGTATCACTATAGATAAGACGAACATGCTGTATACGGATTTCTTTCAGCTTTACAATTCATACTTAAGTCAAAAACTTGCAGGGCTTGATGCTTTATTTAAAGGGCTGGAAGATAAAATTTTGTCTTTAAGAAGCAGATTTGAAGGCATGGAAAATCAAAAGATCCAGCAGGTTAAGGACCTTTATTCTTCATTCAAACAGGCATATGAATCGAGGAACGACTCTCAGGTCATGGGTTTTATGGCTGATGACTGGGAGGCCGGAGACGGCACAACACTGTCAGACCTGCAGATGAACCTGAGCCGCACATTCAGGACCTTCGATGAAGTCGGGTACAATATCCAGAACCTTGTCGCAAACAAGATATCTGACAGAAAATATGCTGTGAGCTATGAAGTAACGATCACCAGCAGGATTTACAGCAGGAATATAAAGCATGAAGAAAAATCCAGCGTAAATGAAGAGGTCACGCTGGATGATGCCGGCAGGCCGAAGATATCCAGGACACTGAACGGAAGGTTCTGGTATGTGGAATGACGGTTATCGAAAGAGGAGGAATAACAATGAAACGGATAACGGCAGTGATCATCGGCGCATTGGTGTTGTTGCTTTCTTTATCTGCCGGGGTGCAGGCGATGGGCAGCAAGGCGGGCCAGGGTGAAAAAGCTGCCGCAAAAGAAACTGCAGTGCCTGCGCTTAATTACCAGCAGATGGCAAAGGAAGCCCTCGACAATCTGATAGAAGCTTATGCCGGCAGGAATGCGGAGAAGTTTATGTCTTTGGTCGCGGAGGATTTCGCGGGAGACAGGACTATACTCGACAGGGCGGTCAGAAAGGATTTCAGCGCGTTCACGAATATTGATATCAGGTACACCTTTGATAATGTCACAGCCGACTCAAAAGGGGTTTCGATATCCGCTTCATTGAACTTTACAAGGAACCATACAGTAATAAAGACGGGCAAGCCCGCAACCAGCAGCGGCGCGACAGAGATCATATTCAGGGTAACGGACAAATCTGCGAAGCTGCAGAGCATGAAAAAGCCCCTGCTCTTCGGTGTAAGCGATCAGTTTGATTTTAAATTTTAAAATATTATTTATTTGCAATGTCCTCTCAAAAACCTTCTTCAGGCGAAAACATTCCCCCTATTTTTCTGCATGATGAAACATTCCGTCAGAAACATCCGTTAATTGCAGGTATTGATGAAGCAGGCAGGGGGCCGCTGGCCGGTCCTGTAGTGGCTGCTGCCGTAATACTTCCTTCCGGGCTTGTTATACAGGGACTCAGGGACTCCAAGAAAACTACTGAGAGAGAGCGTAAAAGAATTTTTTGGGAGATAGTCCGAAAGGCCGATGCAGTAGGAGTCGGAATTGTAGATGCGGAAACTATTGACAGGATCAATATTCTTCAATCAACTAAGCGGGCAATGAAAACTGCTGTGGAAGATATGGGGGTAAGACCTGATATCCTGCTGATCGATGCGGTTAAGCTTACAGATGTTAATCTTCAGCAGAAGTCAATTATTAAAGGGGAATCTGTCAGTGCATCCATTGCCGCGGCATCAATTATTGCTAAGGTAGTAAGAGATGATATCATGCTTGACTACCATGAGAAGTATCCTGAATATAACTTCAAAGGACATAAAGGATATGGTACAATGGAACATATTGAATGTATAAATATGTACGGGCCGTGTGCAATACATAGAAGGAGTTTTAGTAAGGTGATGGATGTTCAGTTGCCGCTGGGATAGGATTAGCATGGAATGTTCATGTCCCGTAAGGGCGGGGTCCCCCCGCCCCTACATTGCGTATTTTATATAACTTTGTTCTACCTGATCGCAGCCGACATCGTCGTTTTCCTTCATTTCCTCTGGATTATATTTCTAATCGTTGGCGCTTTATGGGGCAGGAGTTATCCTTGGATAAAAAGAATTCATATCGGAGGGACACTCTTTGCTTTACTCATACATATAGCCGGCTGGTATTGCCCCCTGACTTATCTCGAAGTCTGGCTCAGGAGATTGCACGATCCATCTCAGAGTTATGCTGGTTCATTTATAACTCATTATATAGAGAAAATTGTATATATAGACCTGCCTCTAAAAATAATCTTCATCATGACGATTTTTCTTGCCTTGCTTTCCGCATGGATGTATCTGCATAAACCAGGGAAGTCAAGGCGCAGGAATAAATGAACAAAAGAATTGCCATGATTTTATCTTCATAAAAAGCCCGTAATTTCATCTATGGTGTCTATGTTTTTTTGCTATAATTCCTTATAATAATAAGTACCCGGGATTTGAAAAATTATTAACCGAAGAAATATCCTGATGTCTTTACTTAAGAATTAAACTTGTGTTAGTATTTATCTCTTTAATAAAAGAAAGGTGATGTTATGGCATTAGCAAAAGAACATAAAGAGAACGTAATCGGACAGTACAAATTGCATGAAGGTGATACGGGATCTCCTGAAGTGCAGATAGCCCTTATCAGTGAGCGGCTGAATGGTCTTAATCTGCATTTCCAGGTCCATAAAAAAGATCATCATTCACGCAGAGGACTTTTGAAGTTAGTTGGTCAGAGACGCAAATTATTGAGTTATCTGAAGACGACTGACAGAGAAAGATACGACAAAGTTGTTAAACAGCTGGGATTAAGAAAGTAGAAATGAATGACAAATGTTGAAATTGAACTCAAAGAAAAAACACTCTCACTTGAGACAGGACTTTTTGCAAAGCAGGCTGACGGATCTGTTGTAGCCAGATATGGCGATACCGTTGTCCTGGCGACAGCAGTTGCCAAGAAAGAAGCAAGAGAAGACATAGATTTTTTCCCCCTTACAATTGATTATCAGGAAAAGGCTTATGCTGCCGGTAAAATCCCCGGAGGGTTCTTTAAAAGGGAAGGCAGATCGACAGAGAAAGAGGTGCTTACATCCCGCCTGATTGACCGGCCGACCAGACCTCTTTTCCCCGACGGTTTTTATTCAGAGACGCAGGGGATTATTTCCGTATTATCATTTGGCAATGAAAATATATCAGACATCCTGGGAATTATAAGCATGTCTGCAGCCCTTAGTATATCCGACATCCCCTTTGACGGCCCTGTAGGCGCTGTAAGGATAGGTATTTTAAAGGAATCGTTTGTTATCAATCCTGACCTTCAGGAGATTGAAGAATGTGATTTTACACTTGTTGTAGCCGGTACGGAAGACGCGGTAATGATGGTTGAAGGCGGGGGTCTTGAGATTACAGAATCTGTTTTGCTTGAAGCCCTTAATATCGCACATGGGGAAATAAGAAAAATTGTAGACTTGCAGAAACGGCTTGTGGCTTTAGCAGGTAAGCCCAAGAGGACTGTCACACCGCCGCAGTTAAATGAAGAGCTCCTGAAATCTGTTTCAGACCTTTCGCTTGAGAAAACCAAGCAAGCCATAGTTATACCTGATAAATTACTGAGGCAGGATGCTCTTAATAATATTCTCAAGGACGTTATAGCGCAACTCAATACCGATGAGAAAGACATTTCAAAAGGTATCATATTCTTGTTCAATAAATTAGAAAAAGACCTTGTACGTAACATGATTCTTGAGCAGGGTATAAGAGCGGACGGCCGCAAGCCCGATGAAGTAAGAAAGATCAGCGCTGATGTCGGATTTCTTCCAAGGGCGCATGGTTCAGCGCTGTTTGTGCGGGGAGAGACCCAGGCCCTGGCGGTAGTTACTCTCGGCACATCAGAGGACGAACAGAGGATTGACGCCCTTGAAGGAGAGTCCAAGAAGGCCTTTATGCTCCACTATAATTTCCCGCCATTCAGTGTTGGAGAGGTCAAGTTTCTCCGTTCCGCAGGCCGGAGGGAAATAGGACATGGCATGCTTGCAGAAAGGGCGCTGAAGGAAATTCTTCCTCATAAGGATGTGTTTCCATATACTATAAGAATAGTATCCGATATACTGGAATCAAACGGTTCATCATCAATGGCCACTGTGTGCGGAGGCACTCTTGCGCTTATGGATGCCGGAGTTCCCATAAAGGCGCCTGTTGCCGGTATAGCTATGGGGCTCATCAAAGAGGGAGAAAAGACGGTTGTGCATACAGATATACTCGGGCTTGAGGACCACCTGGGAGATATGGATTTTAAAGTTACCGGTACAGCAGAGGGTATAACAGCTTTTCAAATGGATGTTAAGATAAGCGATGTAACCAGGGAGATTATGGGAAATGCCCTTGAGCAGGCAAAAAAGGGGAGACTTCATATCCTGGGTAAGATGAAGGAAATCCTTTCAGAGCCGAGAGAAAGTCTTGCAGCTCATGCCCCCAGAATATATACATTGAAAATCAGGCCTGATAAAATCAGGGAAGTAATAGGCACTGGCGGTAAGGTCATCAGGGGCATAGTGGAAGAGACCGGTGTTAAAATAGACATTGACGATACAGGCACTGTTCACATTGCATCAGTTGACGAAGAATCCGCACGAAGGGCAATTGCTATTGTAGAAGGAATCGTTGCAGAGGCGGAGCTTGGGAAAATTTATATGGGCAAGGTAAAGCGTATAGTGGATTTCGGGGCATTTATTGAGATATTGCCCGGTACAGAGGGACTGCTTCATATTTCCCAGATATCCGATCAAAGGACGGCAAAGGTTACAGATGTCCTGAAAGAATGGGAAGAAAATATCCCTGTTAAGGTAATTGAAATTGACAAAATGGGCAGGATACGTCTCAGCAGAAAAGAAGCTCTTAAAGAACAGGAAACCAAGTAGGCCCTTTAGAGTGTCTGTCTATGCACCGAAAACATTAAATATTATTTCAAGAGAAATAATAAACCTCTGTCTTATCGCATTATGTATTTTGAACCTCCTTTGTACAACAGGCCCTGCAAGAACCGTTCAATTCAGACATTAGAACTATAAATAAATGTTTAAAAAAATAAACCTTGACAACAATATCCCTGTACTTATGCAAGCGGCGCGCGAAATGCATTCCGTTTGTATCGGAATCTGGATAAAAATTGGTTCACGTTATGAAAGTCCTGACAGAAACGGCATTTCACATTTCCTTGAGCATATGTTCTTTAAGGGGACTCAGAACCGTACGGCACAGGACATCGCAACAGCAATTGATTCACTCGGCGGAGAAATAAATGCGTATACATCCACTGAGTATACGGTGTTTTATGTAAAGGTGCTTGATGAATATATGGAGCAGGCTCTTAGCCTGTTAACAGAAATAATCCTGGAATCTACTTTCCCCGAGGCTGACATTGAGAAAGAAAAAAACATAGTATACGAAGAGATAAAAATGGTTGAAGACAATCCTTCCGATCTCGTCCACGACTTATTTAACAAAAGTATATGGGGTGAAGAAGACCTCGGTCAATCCGTTCTTGGCGATATTAAAACAATCAACTTATTTACAAGAAATCATCTGGTTGATCATATAAATAATCATTATAGTACTGACAACATTATAGTATCCTGCAGCGGTAACTTCAGCGAAGCAAAACTCATTGAGCATCTGAACCGCACAATCGGCTGTCTGGAAAGAGGCGGGGAACGGAAGAATGAGCGTATCCCCCATTTTTCGAGCAGCATAAATATAGTAACAAAAGACCTTTCAGAATCGCATATCTGCCTCGGACTTAAGGGACTGCAGTATAAAAGCAAAGACAGGTATACGATGCATCTGCTGAATACGATACTTGGTTCCGGCATCAGTTCAAGATTATTTCAGAGTGTCAGAGAAAAAAGGGGACTTGTATATTCAATTTATTCTTATCATATGGCATATTTTGATACGGGATTGTGGGCTGTTTATGCAGGCACGGACAAGAAACATGTCAGCGAAGTTATTAACATAACAGTAGATGAAATGAGGAACCTCTCGAATTCTGCTACTGCCGATGAACTTCAAAGGGCTAAGTCACAGCTCAAAGGCAATCTCCTGCTTGCCCTTGAATCAACAAGATGACGAACATAGCCAAACAGGAAATATATTATGGGAAATATTTTTCACCTAAAGAGATAATAAAGATGGTGGAAGCAGTGACTCTTGAAAATGTAAAAGACCTCTCTCAAAAGCTTGCTGGGGACAACTCTTTTGCTTTGACTATTTATGGACCTGTGAAAGAAAATGACCTCAAGGGTTCTTGTACGCTTATCCAGTAGCCTTCTTATTCACTATCTTCTATCCCCACAACTTCAACTTAAGCTGCATATAGAATCTTGCCATTTTTTGCATAGCTGGATATAAGTGAAGTTTTACTCTCTAATTCTTCAGGGGTCAAGGTAATAATATCAAGAGGAACCAGAAACTTTTTAATCGTTAATATCTCAGACTCTTTGGTAAGCTTTGCCCGTTCAAAAATATTTTTTCCCTTGAAATCTCTTGATACAATAACAATATCTATATCGCTTTCTTCTTTTGCAGACCCACGAACATGAGATCCAAAGAGGATAATCTTTGATATTTTTAAGCCTTCGTCTTTCAAACAACTTCCTAAAAATTGAATTATTTCCTTAATTGAGCTTTTAACCATTTCATTACCTCTTTGCTTTTTTCAAGTATCTCCTTAGTTTTCTTCTTATTGTAATCCTTCTGCATTTGCCGTAAATCATTGGGATAGCGGGTCGGGATACTTACCCTGTTGAGATTGAACACTAAATCATACAAGTCATCCGGAAGTTCTAACCCTACTTTTTCAACAAGAAAAATTAAATTATGGACCTTTGGCGGTATCTCTTTCAATCTCATCTGATAAAGTCCCTTTAACGCCTTTTCCACAGACAGATGACACATGAAAACAGTATAAATATACCGTCTGTTGTCGAACATGACCCTGGCAGTTCCCATGTCATAATCAGCCTGTTTAAACCATTCTATAGTTTTCTTGTCCACCTGTATTTTCCTTGTCACACTGAATTTATGTAATTTTACCACATAGCCGCATCCAATGTGTGCTTCACTTGCATTCCTTATAAACTATAGTTTTATTCTCTCAGTAACTCATCCCGTCGTCACGAAGGACGTTTCAATAGTTCCAGAGTTTTTGAATGATCTGTGTCGGGCTCATAGTAGTATGTTATAACCTCCATTTAATGCAATATCGACTGCCGCAGGCGTTCAGCAAGTTTGCTATTGGTAATAAGCATCTGTTCTATCTCATCACGGACTTTATCTTCGGGTGTCTTCACCATTCCCCCCCTTGAAGAATTAATTGCTTAATTCTAATCAAAACAGGGATAAACGGCAAGAAGATTCTGATGGCGGACGCGGAAGAGAGCGGACAATCAGAAGAGCTTTTATAAAACTCAAAAACTTCTGTACGCTCTTACAATAGCCTTTACAACTCTTCTGATTTGAGCTTCTGAAGTCTTTGTTCCAAGACTTAACCTCACTGCCGAGAGTGCGGCCTCATCACTTAGTCCCATGGCCTTTAGAATAGGAGAAGGTTTATGTTTGCCCTCGTGACATGCAGAGCCGGTTGAGGCGGCGATTTCATTTTTCAATCTCTCTAATAAGACATAGCCCTGAATGTCCGGGAATGAAAGATTCAATGTATTCGGCAGCCGCTTTGACGGATGTCCGTTCAGTTTAATCCCGGGGATTTCTTTGCGGAGTTCGTTATAAAAAATCTGTGATAGATTTTTCATGCTGCTTAACCTCATTCTCATTTCTCTTTTTGCAATCTCCGCCGTTTTCCCAAGTCCCACTATGGAGCAAACATTCTCAGTCCCCGGTCTCAGTCCTCTTTCATGAGAAGCCCCATATAGAATTGGTTTCAGTGATATGCCCTGCTTTATATAAAGCGCGCCAACACCTTTAGGCCCGTAAAATTTATGGGAGACTATTGTTAAAAGGTCAACGTTCAGTCTTTTTACATTAACAGGAATTTTCCCGACAGATTGAGCTGCATCACAATGAAAAACTATATTTTTAGTATTTGCGATTTTTCCTGTTTCAGCGATTGGCTGGATAGAGCCTGTTTCGTTATTTGAATGCATGATTGTTATGAGTACAGTATCGGTCTTTAAATTCTTTTCAATATCATCAGCATTGACGAAACCGTATTTATCTACTGGAAGATATGTTACTTTGAAACCAAGGTCCTCAAGATGTTTCAAAGGATTCATTACAGAAGGGTGCTCTATGCAGGATGAGATTATGTGACCTGTCTTAAACCACAGCGCCGTCCCGAGTATGGCCATGTTATTTGACTCTGTGCCGCCGGATGTAAATATTATTTCTTCCGGCTTTGCATTAATCAAAGCTGCCACTTGTTTTCGCGCATCTTCAACAGCCTTTCTTGCCGCTTCGCCATAAGGATGAGCGCTGGAGGGATTACCGAAGTTGGATGTGAGACATGCGGCCATTGTATCGGCGACTTCGGTAGACAAAGGGGTCGAGGCGTTGTTATCAAGGTATACCGGATTTAATGATGATATCGTTTTTTGCTTCATATGTTTTACAGGCGGGTGTTATGAAGAAGCACGGTCCATATCCCTGTGTGTTACTGATGTTTTTAGTTTTTGGTTCTTTAATGTTTTTTCAAGCTCCTGGACGATCGCCGGCGACCTGTGTCTTCCTCCTGTGCATCCGATGCCGATGGTGAGATAGCTTCTGCCTTCCTGTTCATAAAGAGGAATAATGTGATTCAGCAGAGGATAGAGTTTATCAAAGAATTCCCTGGTGCTGTCTTGAGAAAGGACAAATTTACTTACTCTCTGTGAAGTACCAGGATATGCTCTGAGTGTTACTATGAAATAAGGATTGGGAAGGAACCTAACATCGAACAGGAGGTCTGCTTCAGGAGGTATTCCGTATTTGTAGCCGAAGGATACGAGGCTGACAGTCATCTTTCTTGCGCCTTTTTTGAGGTATTTCTTTGTAACAAATTTACGCAGTTGATGAGGAGTCATAGAAGAAGTATCAATTATGGTATCGGCTTCCTGCTTTATGTATGAGAGTAATTTGGTCTCTCTCAGGATTGCCTTCCTGAGGTCCTTATATCCAAGCGGATGGGGCCTCCTCGTTTCCTTGAATCTTCTGATAAGCGCCTCGTCTGCTGCCTCAAGAAATATAACTTCAATTTTGTGTTTTTGCCTTAAGGCAGATAACGTTTTGGAAAAATCCGTTAGTAATTTTCTTTCTCTGATGTCGATGCCGATAGCAATTTTTTTAGTAGTAGGAGTTTTATTGCTTAGATTGATAAAGGTCTCGATAAATGGCAGTGGAAGGTTGTCTACACAGAAAAAACCGCCGTCTTCAAAGGCATTGAGTGCAACTGTTTTACCCGACCCTGAGAGCCCTGTAAGGATAATAGTAAAAGGTTGATTTACTTTGGGGCCGCTCACTTTATCGGTTCAATAAGTCCGAAGTTTCCATCATTTCTTTTATATAAGACGTTGATATCTCCTGAAGATGCATTTGTAAATACAAAAAAGACTTTATCCTGTAAATCCATCTGCATGGCGGCTTCTTCAACACTCATCGGTTTTATATTGTAGGATTTATTTTTTATGATTGCCGGAATTGTTTCTTCTATTTCCGGCTGAGATTCGGATTTGTTTTTTGTTTTTCTTAGAGATACGTTTTTTTCTTTGTATTTCTTGACCTGCCGGGCAAGCTTTTCTACTACATCGTCAATGGATGAATACATTTCTTCCGTGGTACTTACCGCCTGAATGAACGAGCCGTTGAGTTTCAGCAGGACTTCTGCTTTATGCCGGTATTTCTCAACACTTAAAGTAACGGTTGCTTCGGAGATATCGCCGAGATATTTATTAAATTTACCGACCTTTTCCTCTGCATACTCTTTGAGGTTCTTGGTGAGTTCCATCTGTCTGCAGTTAATAATTATATTCATTTAATCCTCCCTTGCATAATATACTGAGTTTTATATCTTAGAACCATTTCTTACGCTTCAAATGAGACGGTATCTTGAGTTCTTCTCTATATTTTGCCGTTGTTCTTCGTGCAACACTTATGCCCTTGTCTTTCAGTAAGTCGACTATTTTCTGGTCATTCAAAGGGTCTTTCGAGTCTTCATCGGTAATAATCTGCTTTATAGGATTTTTTACAGTTGATGATGACATTTCTCCGCTTGCAGTGTGTACTGAGTTGCTGAAGAAATATCTGAAGTTCAGAAGTCCCTGAGGACATTGGATATATTTATTGGATGTAACTCTGCTTATTGTACTTTCATGCATGCCCAGATCTTCTGCGATATCTCTGAGGTTAAGGGGTTTAAGGTATTTATGTCCTTTTTTAAAAAAGTCTTCCTGGAATTTCAGGATGCTGTCAGTTACTTTGTAGATTGTCTTGTTTCTCTGGTCAAGGCTTCTCAACAGCCATATGGCAGAACGTAATTTGTCTTCTAGGAACTGCTTTTCCTCCGGACCCAATGCTTTTTTATTTGCCAAAAGCCTTCTGTAGTAATTTGACAGCCGGAGTTTTGGAATCCCTTCGTCATTTAAAGTTATTATGAAGGCGCCGTCTGACTCCTCGACATAAACATCGGGAATTATATGGACGGGTTCGTCGCTTGAGTAGTTTCTTCCCGGTCTGGGTTCAAGCCCCTCAATGATCTTGACGGCTGCAAAAATATCATCAATCCCCACCTTAAAATTAGAGGCCAGTTGTTTATACTTTTTCCTTTCGAGCTCGGAGAAACCTTCTGAAAGAATCTGTTCTACGAGGGTCCCCTTAAGGTTAAGTGGAGCTAACTGTAAGAGTAAACACTCCTGAAGATTCCTGGCGCCGACTCCTGATGGATCGAGTCCCTGGACAAAATTTAAGGCCTCTTCGACAGTTTTCATATCCACTTCCGCCATCTTTGCGATTTCATCTAATGATGCCTGCAGATAGCCGTAGTCGTTCAGGTTGTTAATAATAATTTCTTCAGTCTTCCTGACATGCCCGGATTCTGAAGAGAGTCTTAACTGCCATAAGAGATGTTCATATAAGTCGATTCTGGACCTGTTTCGTTCAAACGGTGAGTTGGTTTCTTCTGTGCCTTCGCTAAAATAACCGAAGTCCCTTCCATCGCTTTCTCTTTCTTCAAAGTAATTGTCGGTAGTAAAGCCGAATATTTTTTCGAGAGGAGCTTCCGCAAATTCGGAAGGCTCCCGAAATTTTTCTTCCTCAGAGACCGAACCCGATAGTTCGTTTTTCTCTTCAGGCTCTCTCTCAACGATTTCTTCGAGCAGCGGGTTATTCATAAGTTCCTGGTTGATGTCCTGAGTCAGTTCCAGCAGAGGCAGCTGCAGGAGTTTTATTGATTGCTGGAGTTGCGGGGTCAGTATTAACTTCTGGGAAAGTCTAAGCTCAAGTCTTTGTTCCTGTGCCATTATAGTCTGAATCCCTCTCCAAGATAACTTCTTTTCACTAACTCATTACTAACCAGGTCAGATGGTACTCCATGAGCTAAAATTAATCCATCACTTATTATATATGCCCGGTCGGTTATTGATAAAGTTTCCCGCACATTGTGGTCGGTTATAATCAGGCCTATCCCCTTGTCTGTCAGTTGCCGTAATGTGGTTTTTAATTCATTAACGGCAAGGGGGTCAATTCCTGCAAATGGTTCATCGAGCAGTATAAATACAGGATCGACAGCTATGGCTCTTGCTATTTCCACTTTTCTCCGTTCCCCGCCGGATAAATGGTACCCATATCTCTTTGCAATGGGTTCAAGATTAAATTCCTGCAGAATACGTTTAAGTTTTTCCTGCTTTGAATTTTTATTGACATCTGCTATTTCAAGAACAGCTTTTATGTTATCTTCGACCTTGAGTTTTCTGAAAATAGAGGCTTCCTGAGGCAGGTATCCGATACCTTTTCTTGCCCTTTTATACATCGGAGAAGTGTTTAGATTTTCACCATCGAGATATATATCGCCGGCATCAGGAATTATAAGACCAAGTATCATGTAAAATGTGGTAGTTTTTCCTGCTCCATTCGGACCGAGAAGACCTACGATTTCTCCTGAATTGATATTCAAAGTGATATCAGTAACCACCGGTTTACGGTTATAATTTTTCTTGAGTCCAACAACCTCGAGAGAATGCATTAATCCAGTCCTTGTTTGTTCTGTAAAACTACTCTGCTTCCATCAACCACAGCACGATCGTCTTGTAAATAGAATATTATTCTTGTTCCTGAGATTACGTTTTCTCCCTCAACTGCTTTTGGGTTCCCGGAAAAAATAATTTTTTTTTCATCTTCAATATATATGGCTTCATCTGAAAATAATGCCCTTCCCGCTTTGTGAACTTTTACATTCCCGATAGCATGTATTTCTTTTACTTTGCTTTCAGAATTGTCATAAAAGACCGTCATTTTATCTGAATAAATTTCTATGTCATTGGTTTTTGCCAGAACGGTACCTTCGAATATTGCAGTATTGGTTTTATTGTCTGCGGTAAGAGTTTGAGATGTTATAACTACCGGTGTTTTTCCCGCCTTATTAATGAGGTCGGCGGCAAATGCCGCAGAATGCATTATTAAGGCTGCTAAAATAAAACTAACGATAATATATGGCTTTGACATCTTTAATTATCCTTACTTGCTGCTGCTTTACTTTTGCAGCAAGGCCTGTTCCTGTGATCAGGAAATTATTGCCGCTGAATCTAATTTGATCTTCTGTAGTAATTAATTCATCTTTGCTGTTCCACTTAAGTGTGTCTGTAGTAAACTTCGTGTCCTTTATGTTCAGCTCTACTGATTTATTTAGTGTAACGTTGCCTTCTTCAATTTCATAAATGCCGTTTTCACTGGAAAGATAAATTTCCGGGGATCGGTTTATCTTCAAAGATAAAGATTTAAGATAGACCTCCTTATTACCTGTCGGCAGGAGCGCTTTTTCCGATGACAGTTCCCATTTAACCGTGTTGCCTTCTCTGTGCTTTAAATGCAGGTTATCCATAGAGGAGGTCTGGTACGAAGGGAAAATATTTACACTGCTTTCGTTGTAATTTAATATAATCAGAATTCCAAAAATAAATATTGCAGATATAATCCAGAATGATCTGCTTTTAAACATAAAGTAGTCTATCACACAGTGTGTACCTTGTAAAGTCTCTGGCAAGAAAAATGCTAATAAATTTATTTGAAATATATTTCTTTGTAAAAGGATGTAATAGGAGTGAAAAAATACCGGAGATTGTGTGAATAAAAACAGCATTTTTATTTTAAAGAAAATAAAATATTTTGATGACCATATTTGTTTATATATTTAATCCTTGACATTCATTTTGGGAAATGTTATCAATATACGTTTGATTCAGATTCTCTTCAAAAAGCAGAATTTATATGCTTATAAACAAAACTTAAGACTCATCTTTTTTTTAAATACTTTAATGAAGGAAAAGTTTAATGAGTAAAATTGCTACGTTTGAAAGAGGGATTCACCCTAAATATCACAAGGAGTTGGCCTCGGGGAAATCTATCACTAAAGCTGACCTTCCTCAAAGGATAGTAGTCCCGGTAAGCCAGCACATAGGCGCGCCTGCTAAACCGGAAGTCAACATCGGTGATGAAGTCAAAAGGGGACAGGTTATAGGATCTTCAACCGGGTTTGTCTCTTCACCTGTTCATTCCTCAATATCGGGGAAAGTAACTGCAATAGCCAATTTCCCGACTTCAGTCGGTAAGATGGTGCAATCAATAGTTATTGAAAGCGATGGGAAGGATGAGGCAGTATCATTCAAGGAACATCCAGATTATATGAATCTTTCCGCCGATGAGATCAAGACCCTTATAAAGGATGCGGGAATAGTCGGGATGGGAGGAGCCGCTTTCCCTACGAATGTAAAACTCTCTCCGCCAAAAGAAAAAACTATAGATGCGGTGATAATAAACGGGGCCGAGTGTGAACCTTATTTGACCGCTGACCACAGACTTATGGTGGAGCGCCCAAAGGAAGTTGTAGAAGGATTGAAAATTATCATGAGGTCTCTCGGTGTAAAAGAGGGACATATAGGGATTGAGGAAAATAAACCTGACGCTATAAAAGCGATGGAGTCAGCTGTATCAGGCGAGCCGAATATTAAAGTTTGGCCGCTGGAGATAAAATACCCGCAGGGCGCTGAAAAAATGTTGATTAAGGCCATAAAGGGCAAAGAGGTTCCAAGCAAGGGACTCCCTATGGATGTAGGGGTAGTAGTGCAGAATGTCGGGACGGCGCTTGCGGTTTATGAGGCAGTACGCTTCGGCAAGCCTCTTATAGAAAGGGTTGTCACTGTTACGGGTAACGGAATTAAAGAACCCGGAAATATGATGGTGAGGATCGGCACTCTCATGTCGAATGTCATTGAACAGTGCGGCGGTCTTGTTGAAGGCGCTGTTAAGGTCATATCAGGGGGACCGATGATGGGGTTTGCACAGTGGACACTTGATGTGCCGGTTGTAAAAGGGACATCGGGAATCCTGGTTCTTGCTGAAGATGAGTTTGTCTCAACAGACCAATATTCTGCATGTATAAGATGCGGGAGTTGTATTGATGTCTGTCCCATGGGACTTAATCCTTCGATTTTGAGTATTTATTCTGAGAAGGGTTTCTATGAAGATGCAAAGGCGAACCATCTCTTTGATTGTTTTGAATGCGGCTCATGCGCTTACGTCTGTCCGGCAAAGAGACCTATGGTTCAGTTTATAAGACTTGCAAAGTCTCAGGTGAAGCCGTAAAACAACTGTAGGGGCACGGCGTGCCGTGCCCTGTATAACGATCATAAATTTTGAGAGGAATAAATGGCAACTGAAGCAAAGGCTCATGAATTAATAGTTTCTGTAAGTCCGCATGTCAGGGGCAAAGAGACGGTCGCCCGTATCATGTGGACGGTTAATCTCTCTCTTCTTCCTGCTTTCATCATGTCTGTATATTATTTCGGCCCGCGGGCGGCATTTGCGACCGGCCTTTGTATTTTGTCGGCGGTCCTTTCAGAGCATTTCTATCAGACCAGTCTCAAGAAGAAAAGCACGATTGGAGATGGAAGCGCATTTTTGACAGGTCTTCTCCTCGGGCTGAACCTTCCGGCCAGTGTCCCCTTTTACATCCCTATAATAGGTTCTATGATAGCAATCATAATTACAAAACTGCTCTTTGGCGGTTTGGGTTATAACGTCTTTAATCCTGCCCTTATCGGCAGGGCGTTCTTATTGATATCATTCCCAAAACTAATGACTATATGGACTGAGCCTACTGCACAATTTGTTGCACTGGATGCAAAGACTGCTGCTACGCCGCTGGGTATCCTGAAAGAAGAAGGTATTACAAAGCTTATAGAAATATTCGGCGATAAGGCTGACCTTTATACGAGCCTGCTCATGGGAAACAGGGCGGGGTCACTCGGCGAGACTTCTGTAATCGCCCTTCTGATCGGCGCAGCCCTGCTTCTTTACAGGGGATATATATCATGGCATATCCCTTTCTCTTTCCTGGCAACAGTAGGTGTAATGGCATGGGCTTTAGGAGGTAACAGTGGTTTATTTACCGGAGATCCTATTATTCATCTTCTCAGCGGCGGTCTGATACTCGGCGCATTTTTTATGGCTACGGATTACGTAACATGTCCCTCAATCAGAAAAGGGCAGATAATATTCGGGATCGGTTGCGGCGCGATCACTATGATGATCAGGCTTAAGGGCGGTTTCCCGGAAGGCGTAATGTTTGCAATACTCCTTATGAACTGTTTTGCCCCTTTGATTGACAGAGGCGTAAAATCGAACATGTTCGGAGCGGTCAAGGAGAAGAAGGAGCAGAAGAAATGACAGGAAAGGACATGATAAAGATAACGATCAACCTTGTAGTGATATATGTTATCGGCGGGCTGATAATGGCCTTTGTATATGCGAAAACATCTCCCATTATGTTTATTAAAGCCAGGGAAGAGAAGGAAGCGGCGCTGAAATTAATGATGCCCGAGGCGGACAAGATCGCCAAACTGGGAGACTGGGAGACACATGAGAAGCATGCGGAATATTATGCTGCCCAAAAATGTGGAGAAGTAAAGATAATGTCCGTGAAAGATGAAAAAACAGGCGAAATGAAAGAGGAGAAAGAGTGCCTGAATCCCCAGGACATCGGTTATATTGCTGAAGGATTTGGAAAGGGTTATTCAAGTTATATCCATGTGCTTACATCAGTTGACAAAAACTTTATCGTGCAGAAAATCAGTATATTGGGTCACGGGGAGACCCCCGGACTGGGAGATGAAATTGAAAAAGACTATTTCCTTAATCAATTTAAAGGCCGGAGCGTTGATAATCTTGTCGTGATTAAAGGTGAAACACCGGACAAAATTCAGGCAATAACAGGCGCGACAATCTCCAGCCGCGCTGTTACGGAAGATGGAGTGAAAAACGGAGTAATAATGCTTAAAGAGAAATTATCCAAAGAGGTGCAGGGATGAGTCTAAAACCCAAAAGCAATCTTGAATTAATCAAAAACGGAATGTTCGGTGAAAATACGATATTCCGCATGGCAATCAGCTTATGTCCTTCGATTGCCGTTACAAACGGCATGAAGAACGGCGTGGCCCTGGGAATAGCGGTCGTGTTTGTTCAGACAATGGTTAATGCCACCGTTTCATTAATGAGAAAGTTTATTCATCCCAAAATTCGTATCCCTATCTTCATGCTTGTTATCGCAGGATACGTCACCATAATAGATTTGTTGATGGCGACTTACGCAAGGCCTATATACAAAGAGATAGGCCTTTATATCCAGATTATAGTCGCATTCGCATCGATATTTGCGAGGGCGGAGGTCTTTGCAAGCAAAAACAAGGTATGGTCTTCAATATGTGACGGCTTTGGCATGGGGGTCGGCTTTTTGCTTGCCATGGTAGTGATCAGTTTTTTCAGGGAGCTTTTGGGCAAGGGGACGCTGTTTGGGTACCCTATCGTCTCAGGGAGCCCGCTGCTTATCATGATACTGCCGGCAGGAGGCTTTCTGGCTGTGGGCCTGCTTATGGGATTTTTTAACTGGATCGACATGAGATTCTTTGGCGGTAAAGGGGCATCAGGAGTCTAAAATAATTTGAAGAGGTAGCAATATGCATATTGATTTCGTCAAGCTTTTCCAATTAATTGTTTCATCAGCCTTAATCAACAACTTTGTCTTTACCATGTTTCTGGGACTCTGTATATTCTTCGGTGTTTCCAAAAAGATGGAGACTGCAGTAGGGATGAGTATTACCTTTACCATGGTTATGGTGGTGAGCGCTGCTTTAAGCTGGGTTGTATACCAGTTTATAATGATACCTCTTGAACTGGAGTTCCTTAAGATTATTGTCTTTATCGGCATCGTTGCCGCCTTTGTGCAGTCAGCGGATACGATTATGAAAAAAGTCAGCCCTACTATGTATTACAAACTCGGAGTGTATCTGGCTCTGATTACAACGAACTGTATTATAATTGCAGTTCCTCTGAAAAATGCCGGAGAGCATTATAATTTTCTTGAGAGCATGGCCTTTGCACTCGGTTCAGGAATTGGCTTTGGGCTTGCCCTTATTATTATGGCAAGTATTCGGGAGAAACTTGAGGTGGCCGATGTTCCGCGCCCGTTTAGGGGGCTGCCGATATCGTTTATCCTTGCAGGGCTTATTGCGCTTGCTTTTACAGGATTTTCAGGATTGATTAAATTGTAAAACAATGATACAAAATCAAAGATAATAAATAAGGAAGAAGATTTTTTATTTTTAATATTTTATTTTAAAAGAAGGTACACCATGTTAGATTTAAATAACAGAATGAAAATAAAAATTTCCATATTTACTGTTGCACTGTTGGTCTCATGCTCTACCGTGCTTTTCGCAGGTGTCGGCGGAGGAGTTGAGGTGCGGGAATCGGTTGATCTTATGGAACTCTTAAAATTTACGGCAGCATTTTTATTCGGGATAAGTGCTGTTTTCGGTATGGGTCTTGCATTTGCAGCTAAAAAATATGCAGTAAAAGAGGATCCCCGGGTTGAGCAGGTATCAGAGTTCCTTGCGCATGCCCACTGCGGGGCCTGTGGATTTCCTGGCTGCCGCCAATACGCAGAGGCGGTTGTTACAAATCCTGACGTCAAACCGAATTTATGTACTCCCGGCGGGGCGGCAAGTGCGGAAGCAGTCGCCAGAATTACCGGCAAGGTAGCTGAAAAAACAGAGCCCAGGATCGCGAGGGTGTTCTGTCAGGGTGGCTGCACTAAAGCAGTCCGCAGGTTCAAATACGAAGGGATTAAAGACTGCAAGGCTGCAATACTTGCAAGCGGAGGAGACAAGGCCTGTATTTACGGATGTCTTGGTTATGGATCATGCTCGCGCGCATGTCCTTTCGGCGCTATTACTATGAGCGATGAGAACCTTCCTGTAATTGATCTCGTAAAGTGCACGGCCTGCGGGGTATGCGCTCAGACATGTCCGACAAAAGTGATTGAGATTTTACCGATGGCCAAAGAGGTCCTTGTAAGTTGTCACTCCAAGGATAAGGGACCTATCACCAAGAAAAATTGTCAGGTCGGATGTATCGCCTGCGGGCTGTGTGTGAAAGTATGCCCTTATAATGCGGCAAAAGTTGAGAACTATCTTTCAAGGATTGATCTTGATAAATGTAAAGTTTGCGGCCTCTGTACAACTAAGTGTCCGACAAATGCGATCATGGATTACATACCCAAGAGGCCAAAGGCATTTGTTACTGAGATATGTATTGGTTGTCACGCCTGCGCCAAGGTTTGTCCGGTCAATGCGGCATCAGGGGAACTGAAGAAACTACATATTATAGATCAAAATAAATGTATAGGCTGCGGTATCTGTGCTTCCAGATGTCCCAAGGCCGCGATCACCGGGACATTTAATTACGCTGACGTCCTTGCAGCATATGAGGCTAAAAAGGCTGCGCCGGCAAAAGCCAAAGATGAAAAAGAAGTCGTAGCCGAGGCCTGATTAAGTTTTTTACATTGTTAACAACCATAATTGCACTTCTCTTTTAGGAGAAGTGCAATTATTTTTATCGACATTAAGGAGGTATTAAAGAATGGACAAGGTACTTATTCAAACCACATGGGGCCCGACTGACCCGACCAGGGCCGGACTTGCATGTACGTGTGCAGTGATGTCGGAAGCTGAGGGACTGGACGTGGCAATGTTTCTCTTCCATGACGCCGTATTTCTTGCTAATAAGAAAATGTATCCGAAGGTTATCCCCATCGGACCTCCGCCTGTCAGCGGCAGTATTGATTATCTCGTGGAGCAGAATGTGAAGATTTATGTGTGCAAGCCCTGTTATGAATTCAGGGGCTTGTCACATGATGATTTAATTCCAACGGCGGAGCTTAAGGGGATGGAATTTTTTGTTGAACTGGCTAAAGACAGAAAGGTCATCAGCTTCTGATAAATAACCATTAGGTTCAATTGATATCGTTCGGTCAGTCGGGGCATAGAATATACTCTTGAAGAAAGGACGGATAAGTGCATTTAAATATGATATGATTTTATCAAGAATATTATTGAATCGAGGAGAGTATATGAATAAGCTCCTGTTTTGTTTGAGTTTTTTGATTTATTCAGTTTCATTTAATGTTTCATATCTCCAATGCGGTGAAGTATCAGATATTCAACTTAAGGAAGGAAAGGATATTGGCTTTTCTGAAGTCCACGGCTGGCCCGGAAGCCGATGCAATGTCTGCCACATTTCGTCCAATCCCGACACTGAATCAACGTCGCTTAACAATACCGATCAGTCACAACTATGTGAATCCTGTCATAAAGGCACTGTAACAATTCTCCCTTCTTTTAAACTTCAGAGTGAAGTCAAGAACATGGCTAACCACCCGATTAAATTTTCTCCTCTGGCTTTTGACCCTAATAAGATAAATCACAACATCATTAAAGAAGACAATCATTTTTATGTTTCCGGGAGGACCGGGAAGATCCCGATTTTTGGAGAAACCCCGGCAACTGCGGTTGCCGAATGCACAACATGTCATGAATCACACGGCAAAACAAATACGCCTAAAATTCTGCGTATAAGCAATCCAAAGGGAGAACTATGTCTCGTTTGTCATGTAAATATTGACTTGAACTAAACTTATCCTCCTCTTTGCCTCTGAATAAAAGTATATGGCTATGCACATGACTGGAGTAATGAACTTTAACGTACAGTCTTTAGTATCTTTATGTTTTTAGATATACCATATAATGATATAACTTCAGTCAAGTGCATACCCATATAAAAATATTTTGCTTTCATGCGTACGAGCTTCCCTGCTTACGCAGGCCGTCTATTCAAATATTATCCGAGGATGGAATCGTCAACAAGGAGAAGAGGAACGAGAAAATTCAGACTGCAAATTATGGGCACGGATACGCTCAAAAAGAGATTTCAGATTATCCGGGGATGCATTGTTCTACGGTGGGTAGATTAATCAACAACAAAATTCCTACTATTTATACCTTTCCCTGATCTTGTCATAGTGCAGCCTGCTTAATATAGTTCCCGATGACACATTGAAAACCTCTCTTGCAAGATAGTCGGCTATGCTTTCCCATGCAAATTCCCAGTTTTCCTTCAGGCCAATCCCCTGCTCATCAATTCCCTTGATGCACTTATTAACATTAATCACAAATTCATCCCGTGGGACAAGCACAAGACCGGCAAAACAGTTGGCCTGCCATTCAAACCATTTTCTTACGTCGTCTTTCATTCTCAATTGTATGGACTTCCATTCTACCGGTGTTCTGAAGGATAGATCTTTATACATGCTCTTATGAAGCATCAAGTGTCCAATCTCATGGGCAAGTGTAAAGCGAAAACGCGCCTCTTGATAGTCATGGACATTTTCATCGACATATATGGTAGAAAAGTCGTTTGAAAGGAACCCCACCAAGCCAATATGTTTTTCCAACATAAATTTCGGGACTATATGTATACCGAGTTTAATGTCTATTATTTCGTGAATGGGAATCGGCAGCGTTCTTTCGGGGTGGTAATCTCTTAGAAATTTTTCAGCTTCCTGATATATCTGCTCGTAATTCAGTCTAGGGGCTTTAATAATTTCCAATCTATGCGTCCCTTAATGCTTTGATAATGTCATCCAGATCTTTTTCGGTTACGGCCTTATCCTTGATTGTCCTGAAAAGCAGTGGTAATGCAGTCACAATCTTTTCATCGTTCATAATGTCTTCCGGTATTCTGCCGCTAAATACACTGGCAAGATCAAAGAATTTAAGCCAGTCCCCCGATCCTTTTTTAATCTTCAATGCTTTTGCGTACGCTTCAAGTTTTTCTCTGTCTTGCGGCGGCGGTAATAAATCCCTCTCCAATTTGCTCATATTCCCGATATCGAATCCGTTCTGCCTGCAAAATTCCCTCAAGGTCAGTCCATGATCCCTTCTTTTCATGTTGAAAAATTCCCCAAACGTCATAAGCGTCCCTCCTTCCTCTGTTGTAATTATAATACAACACTAATAGGTAAACATCAACAACTGTTTTGCAACGTATTGTAAGGAGTCTTACAAACGCCCTGACAACAGGCGGCGGATGCAATCGTCAACAGGAAGAAGAGGAACGAGAAAATTTAGACTGCAAATTATGAGCACGGATACGGTCAAAAAGAGATTTCAGATTATCCGGGGATGCATTATTCTGCGGTGAGTAGATTGATCAACAACGCATTTATGAAAAGAGCAAAAAGAAAGACGTGACACCAGTTGTCTTGCTCTCTGTCACTCCAAATTCGATTTAATCGTCCATTCTTCTGGAATCATTTTTTTCCCGTTGCGCCATTCCTCTACTTCATGGACACCGTCAATTTCACCGTATATACTCGCATCTGCATGATCCAAAATTATGCTTTGCCAAGCCCCTTTTTTACCTATAACCGAGTTAGCTATAGTTTTAAACATACTCTTCACTGCATCCACATCTTCATTAGCATGTCTAGGGTCATCCATATCCTCTGTCCCCCTCTTTAATTTGGGGAAGTAAACCTGACTGGGCTGATCAAAAATAATGAAACTGGGCACGCACGATGTAACCTGTTCCAAAAAATATTCCTGCAAAGAACACATTAATGCCAGATGAAAAGATACCCAGTTTGAAGCACTACCAACTTCAGCAAGAAAATGCCACTGATCATCATTACTCAATACAGAAATATTTAAATCTTTAAGGTTAAATTTAGGAGGTATTTTACGATATTTACTCTCAACATCCAGTGTTTTTAAATGGTTAAGAATTCCCTGTGAGATTTTAGCTGTTGCAATATCAACTCTACGCTGTACGCCATTACGATCTACCAATTCAATTAATCTGCCATGCTCCGTTTCCAAGCTGGCAATTTCTTTTTGAAATTCACCACCATCAACAAGGCTTTCAAAGGTTTCCATAGATGCTTTTAAATGTCCGAGAAACATAAACATATTTTTCTTGCGTTGAAATTCTTCCTGCGCTTTTTTATCCCGAGTCATAAACAAATCAAATCGATTTTGGAGTTTTTTCTTTTGATCTAAAAGCTTCTCCAATTCTAAGTTGATTCGCTCTTCTTCTCTTGCAAATGAAGTAGGAACTTCCGCGACGCTTTTCAATTCATTTTCAGACTTCTTAAATGCAGAGGAAATCTTTGAAAGTTCAGCAGTGGCCTGCGGGTGTTCAGAACTTCCGCAGGCTGGACAACTCTGAGATTCTGATGCTATATTTTCCAACCATTGTGAAATATGTAACCTATCGACCCTCTTTCGCACAGAATTTCCATAATCGATCAAGCCGGATTTTAGTCGTTTCACATCATTTAGTCGTTTTTTAACGACACCAATCTCAGCACTTATCCGGTCCTCTTCAAATTCAAGTTCCATGACTTCTTTATTAGCATTTTCGATATTGTTTGATTTTGTCTGCGAATGGTCAGGAATATGTTCAAGGATTTGTTTTGCTGCCAATAACAAGTCTTCTGGTATAGACGTATCTGACACATCTTCTTCAAGTAGTCCATATTCTTTGGCTATCTTCATATGACCAAGCATATTAGCCATCCAGGACGCTGATACTGTTTTAGCTTTTTCAAACTCTCGCCTCAATTGATTGAGCTTTTTTTCAACAACCTGAAGACGCTGTCTTGCCGCTAATATGTCAATAGTCTCGGCTCCTAAAATAAAAGGAAACCAATTTCGCAAGCGCTCTCG
Organism: uncultured Nitrospiraceae bacterium; assembly: GCA_964393845.1. Lineage (GTDB taxonomy): Bacteria > Nitrospirota > Thermodesulfovibrionia > UBA6902 > UBA6902 > UBA6902. The sequence goes on along the minus strand of CAYMUX010000021.1, from coordinate 8,455 downwards.
ATGTTCGTGTGCGTGTGTTTTATAAAACAATATATTTTGATTTGCCACAATGTCCTGATTTTGAAAAACCAGAGCCATCAGATCTCGAAACCCTAACCGAGCTTGATAACCTGTTTTTGCATCTTCTCCACTTAGACTAAAATAGGGAACAGATGAAATAGAGTTCAGAATATGCTTTATACCTTCAGCTTTTTCGTTAGCTTCATCAATTGACGGAGGAATGCTTACAATCACACCTCTCAATAGATAAAAATCATCAGATACTTTATTTCCGGAAGGGACTTTTCGCGAAACAAGAAGTTGTTCTGTTTCTGTTTGAAACACAACACCATACCATGATGCGTAATCACGAATAGTATCGATGGGGATGAAGCAATCACTGGAAGCCAGGCAATAATCAATTATTGGAATAATGGCAGATTTTCCTGTACGTGATGCCCCGGTTATTACATTCACTTTTCCGGGCTCGAAGGATACCACCCTTGGAGCAAATTCATAAGACTTTGGCCAAACGATTAATTTTAAAAGTTGAAATTTCATTAGAATACCACCTTAAGATAAGCTGCAATAGTAGATAGATCATGTTTAGAAAACCACTTGCCAAGTATCTCAGCTTTATTCCCATCGCCCTCAATTATTCTTCTCAGAGCTTTCCCGCGACCAAGCCGTCTCGTTAGTTTGCGAGGGTACAATTTCCCACTATCCGAATCCCAGACCATCAGCCCTTCAGCAATAGCGACATCAATGGCCGCAAGGGTATATGCTCGTTTCTCTTTTACCCGATCCTGTATGGTTAATAGTATGTCTGAGTTCTTTTCATTTTCAAAGCTAAGAGCATATGATTGAAGATCGACCCTACGATTATTGACTGGTTTGAGAAGTTTTTTGTTTGTCAGAATGGCACTAGCCACAAAATGTAACAGCCCAATTGGGGCATCACCATTTGGATGCCCATTGCAATAACCCTGAGTGAACTTCCAGAGCAAATAAGCGCCTACAATAGGAGTATTCCAGACCTTTACTTCCTCCACTAATTGTCCCAAAATCACATCTCCTTTTGTTTCGGGAATAGTTTGTCCCAATTAGGATGCCAGCCGAGAACCGGTTTATTAGCCAACGCATGATATGTTCCAGCAATAGTTGAGTAAGGTGGCTGCATATCCCGGATTGTTTCCATTCGTGACTTACATCCTGCGAGAAGTAATTGCCCTCTCTCTACATCACTTAAACTTTTCCCCGTAATTTTTATACTGTAGTCTTGGTTTTTCCAAAAACTCAATAATCTTGATTCAAAATCATTGGCTATATCTACGTCAATTATTTCACATTCAATCCATTTTTGACGATTTACATCTGCTCTCAAAAAATCTGTCACTGCCTCTAATATGTCATCATCAGGGATGCAGATCACATCTAGCTGTTGTAAATATCTTGGACGGATCTTTACCTGACTTTGGACATCTTCATCCGTCGGCGGATCCTGCAATGCAAAATCAATAAGTTCTCGATGATGAGCACGATCATATAGAACTTTAAACTGGTGATCAAATTCTTCCCAGCGGATTATTGCCAGTTTCCTTGCAGCAATTTTTACGGTGATCTCTTTTAGTAACCAACCATTAATCTTTTCTACAATAAAATCGATTTGATTTACTGGGCAATGTTGGCGCTTAAGTTCATAGCAAACTTCGTCATACCCTGCGCCACTTCCGATTTGGAGTTCAAATCTTCTCACAATTTCATTCAGTAAAGGCTCATTGCGATTCACAACGAAATCATAGTATTCCCAAATGTCATGATCTTTCGTGATATCTTTAAGAACCTTTTTTGCGTCGCTAATTGCTGACTTTGCTTCTTTTTTGTCTTGTGCAGAACTAAATCTATTGACAATACCGCTTCTTCCAGACTGATTACAATATAGAATAAATTGCGTTTTCATTACATCTATGTTCCCACTATTGATTGCTTTTATCCAATTTGAAAACGTTTTCCACAAATCGGTCGATCTATCTGTCAATGGGTTCCCAACTATTGACGATTTGTCTTCTTCAGCAATAACCCTATCATCTGATGTAAGAGTTGCTACATCGCCCAAAACTTCAACACAAACTGCATCACCTGGACCAATCCTATAGTAACGGCATTAAATTAAAATACATCTTAAGCATTTAATTAGCTGTAATATAAAGGAAATATCATATTTTAACTTAAGTTATTTATTGCCGTTACTATAAGAAGATGGTATAATGCGCGTGGAATCTGAATCGCATATCCTAATAACTGACCAGGTGCATTCGATTTCATTCACATTCTCCTATTTTCATTCTATAAAAGGGCTTGGGGGTCTGACTTAAGTATTGAGATTTTATACTGAATCATTTTTTTAAGAGAGCCCCTTTAATTTATGCAACTATCATAACCACGAAAGGCTTCTTTTTCAAGAACTATTTTATAAAATCAGGGTTTCAGCAATCAGAAATCAGCGGTCAACTTTCAGCCCCTTGCCTGGATTCTTCAGCACTATATTCATCTTCTTCCGCTATTCAATTTTTTCCGGGATTTTTGAGGAGGCAAATAATTCTCACCACTCACAACCTTCTTTCCCGTTTTTTCTTCCAGCTCCAGTCGTGCTTTTTTGGCAATACTACCGCCTTTTTTACCGGCAACTTTATTTTCTTCCATGCCGGTTGCTTCCATTGTTTCGGCAATCTGCCGCGTGGAAAGTTCCGCCAGCGCGGTAAAGATCAGTTCTGCTTCGCTCATGTGGTCGCGCAGATTTTGGGTCTTCAGCCCTTTGATGCTCTTGTGCTCTATCACTGTCAGGTCAGACCATTCCTGATGGATGATGTTGGTCAGTACGGCGTATTCTTCCTCTTTTTTAACATCATGTTCTTTCCAGTAATCAGTCAGCTTATTGCGGGTCTCTTGTCCCATCATCCGCTGCTGTATCCACTTGTAGCTTCTGCCATGCTGCTGCCAGTATTCACGGGCTCTATCAAGCGACCGTGCCGGGTCTGCCATGTCCTGCATCCGCTCGTAACCGACTTTGGCAAGCCACAGCTTTATGGGTTCAGCCTTGGGGCTTGGTATAGATTGAATGAGTCGTAGTAATGTTTCCGCACTTGCAACATCGGTCAGATATTTCTTTCCGTCAGCCGCTTCCAATTTCAGTCGGTTACATTTTGTAACCGACTCACAACCTTCTTTCTTCAGGCGGTTTTTCAGTACTTTCCAGTAATTCCTTGCCGCTTGGTAGTCGGGCTGTTGTATTAACGCCTGAATAATATCAATAACGGAGAAATACCAAGTCTCGGTTCCCTCATCATAATGACGCCGGATTTTGAAATTCTCAAAGACAGCTATGGTATTTTTCATAGAAACTCTCCGATTTCTTACAAAATTTCTTGCAGCTCACGAAACGGAATTGGCTTTTGATGCTCACAAAGAAATCCCGGATGCCCTTCCATGCCGCATATTATAGCGCATTCTTTAAGAAAATCTATTTTCAGCCTTCAGCAATCAGCGGTCAGCTTTCAGACTCTCTCCTAAATCCGATTTCCTTACTGCAGGATTGAACAACAATAGGGTTTGTGCAGTTACCGTATAAATGATAAAATATCACAGATGTCAAGAAAACTGATCAAACAACAGTATTTTATTTCTAAAGAGCTTCGTATATCAATCGCCCTCATAATCCTCTGGACGCTTCTTGTAACAGCTTTTTATACTTATTTTGCTCAAGAATTAGGTGAGAAAATAGGGCAGGGCACGCCGCTATTTATAATTGTTATGCTGGGATATGTACTTATAGTTGTTGTCTTGACATTGATGTTTTCACACCGTTTGATAGGGCCTTTTCAGAGATTAATAACGGAGATGAGACTGATCAGGACGGGAGCTTATCACAGACGTCTTAATTTGAGAAATAATGATGACATATATATAAAGTCTTTTATTAAAGAAGTAAATATGATTCTGGAAGAATATGAGAAGATGCATCAGTATAAAGAGGATATGATCAAACACATCGATTCGGAGATGTTAAACATTATCTCTGCAATTCAAGAGGAAAAGCACTCGGTCGAGTCGCTTAAAGAACGTGTCCTGGAATTTCATAAAAAACTTAAATCAATAAAGGAAGAAAAAGCGAAGCTTACCTGATATACGCTTCAGTCACATACCTGCGCATCATTCGGTGGGTATTAAAATAGTAGGCATTCTTTCCAATTGCATTCTGCATCACGCGTATCCAGGATTTGCGGTTGTTATAGTAAAGGGGAATTATTGTTTTTTCAAGTTTGTTGTATAAATCGTCAGAATCTATTTTATTCATATTGTTGTCGGACTCTATCTCTTTTGGGGCCGGGCCGATTGCCCAGCCTGTGTATCCCTCGATATGCCCTTCAATCCACCATCCATCGAGCACACTGAAGTTCATTACGCCGTTATGTGTTGCCTTCATACCGCTTGTGCCGGATGCCTCGAGGGGTCTTAACGGAGTATTCAACCAGATATCAACTCCTGAGACGAGCTTGAGGGCTATCTCCATATTATAATTTTGAATAAAAGCAATATTGATCTTTCCTTTAAATTGTTCTTTATAGGAAAATATCTTTTCAATTAATTGTTTGCCTACAGTGTCTTTTGGATGGGCCTTCCCGGCATAGATTATCTGGATTTTCTTGGTTCCTATCTGCTCAAGTCTTTTTATATCTGAAAATAAAAGGTCTGCCCTTTTATAAGCAGTAGCTCTTCTTGCAAATCCTATCGTAAGGGTTTCATAGTCCATACCAGCGTCTGATATGGAATTTACATAATCAATAAGACCTTTCTTTGCCTCCATATGTGCACCCCAAAGTTCTTCATCCGGGATTGCTCCAACTCTCACGAAGATTTCCGGTTCATTTGCCCATCCCGGAAGATATTTATCAAAAACCCTCTTCATACTATCGCATGTCCATGTATATGAATGCACGCCATTAGTTATTGCATTAATCTGATAACCCGGAAACATGCTCTTTGAGACTTCTCCATGTTTTTTTGCTACTCCATTGACGAAGTTGCTGAGGTTGAGGCCAAGGAAGGTCATATTAACATTTTTCTGGCCGGCAAGCTTTTTCAATATATTTTCAGGGAAATAGTCTCTAAATACTTGTTTAAACAATTCATAAGAAAATTTATCATGTCCCGCCTCAACCGGGGTGTGCGTTGTAAACACGCATAAATCCTTAACAGACTCGATGTCCCATATATGTTCTTCATCCCAAACGGATTCAATGTCTTTTTTGAATTCATGCAATAATTCCAACGTCAAAAAAGCTGCATGCCCTTCATTCATATGATACTTTTTGATCTCGAATCCCAGTTTTTTAAGCATTCTCACGCCGCCAATGCCAAGAATCAACTCCTGCTTAATTCTATAACTCTCTTCACCGCCGTAAAGATAATCCGTTAATGTCCTGTCTTCGGAGCTGTTTTCCGGCAGATTAGAATCAAGATATATCACAGGAATACTTTTTCCTCTCGGACTTTCAACAAAATAGACCCATGCCTGAATATGGACTTTTCTGCCTTCAATTGTAACCGAAACTTTTTCGGAAGGTTGTTTCATCAACTTTGACGGGTCCCATATTACAGGATGTTCTTTCTGATGTCCTTTATCATCTATCTCCTGGCGGAAATACCCTTTGTGGCTAATGAGTGTGACCGCAACAAAGGGCAGGATGAGATCGGCAGCTGCCTTTACCGTGTCGCCTGCAAGCACCCCAAGCCCTCCTGAATAAGTGGGAATATCATCCCTTATACCAATCTCCATAGAGAAATAAGCTATCTTCGGTTCTGTAATATGTTTTTCTAAAATCGACATGGCAGAATATTATACCAGATTTAATAATTTAGTTAGATATTAATTTATTTAAAGCAGTTATTTTTCTAAATAGAATTTTCTTTTCTTTTCGTCAAATTTTTCTATGGCGGATCTAAGCATAGTTCTCGGCATTTTTTTGTAACACTTTAACAGGAATTGCTCCTCTGTCTCTTGATCTCTTTTTCCGATAATCGTATGGCAGAATGCCGATAGATTGTTATCGTATATATGCCGTCAATATTTGTGATATAGGGACTTCATGCAGTAGTTTCAAAAGGGCCAATGAAATTAAACAAGTTAAAAAGGCAACATATTCCCTGTGATGAAACCATTGAGTCAGCGACCATTTTGAATTTAGATCAGGGAAACTACGTGGATAAAGAAAGGCAGTGTTACTAATATATCTCTTCCATTCTTCTTTAAACCTATCTGCAAGTCTATTTTCCTCCCGGCGAATTTTAGGGACATAAAATACCAGGGCAATCCCGATAAGCGCAATAAAATTTTTACCGTTGCCTATGATAGTACAGAAACCGATGGCCAGCAAAAACGATCCAATGTAAAGGGGATGTCTCATTAGAGAATAGGGGCCGTTTGTTGCCAGGGCTTCATTATTCTTAATGATCCCTGCTGCCCATGACCTGAGACCGACTCCTGCCAGTACAAGAAATATACCAAGAGTCCCCCATATGTCTTGTATGTCAAAAATATCATAGCGCTTAACATTCTCGATAATGTTTTCACATATAAAGATTGCAATAATAAACAATGACAATCTAATACGGTTGTGAACGAGAAAATCTTCTGTCTTTTGAAATATCGATTTTGTTTCCATCGGCTATACTCTTATATTGTTTTGAACAAAATATTATACATGCTTCGGCCGTGTTTTGAAATGACTTGTTAATAAAATAAATTATCAGGTAAATTTTACTGCCTTTCTTTGTCTTGTCATATTAGTTAAGAACAATTGAGCAGAACTTGTAATTTTACTTTATGATGCAGATTATAGAGGAGAAAGATTTGTTCTCTTAATGGTCTAAAAAGTATTCACTTAATTATGCTAAAATGAATAATTATTTTTTCTTGTCAGGAGGAATTTTATGGATATTAAATCATTTGTTTTGAAAAAGGCACAGGAAGCAAAAGAAGGGGCGAGGTCTGTTGCAAAGGCTTCTTCCGGGCAGAAAAATAGCGCATTAATAAAAATGGCTGATGCAATTAAAAGGAAGGCCGGAGAACTTCAGAGAGAAAATAAAAAAGACCTTGTTGCCGCAAAGGAGAAAGGGCTTACCAAAGCCATGATCGACAGGCTCACGTTGACTACAAAGAGAATAGATGAAATGGCGCAGGGACTTGTTGAGATAGCTGCTCTGCCGGACCCTGTAGGCGAAATCACAAAAATGTGGCAGAGGCCGAATGGAATGATGGTGGGTAAAATGCGCGTGCCTATCGGAGTGATAGGAATAATATATGAATCGAGACCTAATGTCACAGCTGATGCTACAGCCCTTTGCCTGAAAGCAGGAAACGCAGTAATACTCAGAGGCGGTTCCGAGGCTATAAACTCAAACAGGGCGATTGTAAAGATTTTAAGGGGCGTTGCCAAAAGAGAAGGCATCCATGAAGGAGTTATTACTTTTATAGATAACACTGACAGGCAGGCAATCATGGAGATGTTAAAACTGGAAGGGTTAATTGACGTTGTTATTCCCAGAGGCGGTGAAGGGCTTATCAGGGCTGTCACTGAAAATTCCCGTATTCCGGTGCTTAAGCATTATAAGGGTGTATGCCATGTATTCGTTGACCGTGACGCCGATCTTCAGATGGCTGAGGATATATGTTTTAATGCAAAGGTCCAACGTCCGGGTACATGTAATGCAATGGAGACGATGCTTGTAGATGAAAAAATTGCAAAGAAGTTTCTCCCCCCAATGATTAAGCGATTTAAAAAAGCAAAGGTCTTAATTAAAGGATGTCCGGGGACAAGGAAGATAGATAAGTCTCTCGCTGCAGCCGATGATGAAGACTTTTATAAAGAATATGTTGATTTGATCCTGAATGTGAAAGTAGTCAAAGACATCGATGGGGCAATGGACCATATTGCAAAATACAGTTCAGCCCATACAGATTCGATAGTTACAAAAGACTATCAGAAGGCAATGAGATTTTTGAGAGAAGTGGATTCTTCCTCTGTTTTTGTAAATGCGTCAACGAGGCTGAACGATGGATTTCAATTTGGACTCGGAGCCGAGATGGGTATATCAACGGACAAGATACATGCGCGAGGTCCCATGGGGCTTGAGGAATTGACTTGTACGAAATTTATTGTGTTGGGGAACGGGCAGATCAGGAGTTAGTTTAAGAACACTGGAGAATGATTAAAAATATGATTCTAAAATCCCCCTTCGTCCCCCTTTTCCAAAGGGGGGAATTCTATTCCCCTCTTTGGAAAAGATGGGTCAGGGGAGATTTTTTATAATAAAAACACCAGGGCGATTATATTAGATTATTCCCAATGAAAATAGGAATTTACGGCGGTACATTTAACCCGATACTTTACGGTCATCTAAGGACGGCGGAAAAGGT
>CAYMUX010000020.1:0-34146 GCA_964393845.1 uncultured Nitrospiraceae bacterium | reverse complement strand
ATGTTTTTGATAAAATAGCACCTAAACCCTCTTTACCAAAGAGGGGGACTGAAAAAAATTCTCCCCCTTTGGAAAAGGGGGATGTAGGGGGATTTTCCGGTAAGAAATCCGTTGACATCAAGCTCACCAAATTTGTCCCTTCGCTTGCAGAAGTTCCGAGCAAAGAACTTGAGGCATTGAAAGAGCGGGCGATAAAGAGCGGCTTTGACTTCATTGATTTCTGGGCAGTGGACTTTGACTATCAGGACGGACAGCCGTTTGAACATCATTGGCAGGCATACCGCACAAGAAAAGACCGCTCGCTTCCGACAGTCTCCAATCACGAATTCGACAAGTATCCGAAGAAAGGCAAATACACCGCCTGCGTTAAAGTGGTTGATATATTCGGATGTGATACGAGTATTACGGTGGATGTGGAGATATGAGAGGGGAATGACGACATGAAAAAGAAACGGAAGATTGTCATAATCGCAGGGCCGAATGGCGCAGGAAAGACCACTTTTGCGCGGGAGTTCCTTCCAAACGAAGCGAACTGTCCTGATTTCATCAATGCTGATCTTATCGCGTCAGGGCTTTCACCTTTCCGTCCTGAAGTGATGGCTGTCCGTGCCGGTCGCCTAATGCTTCAAATGAAAACTAAAAAATTGTTGCCTAATGATAGTGATCTTGTAAACGCGGGCAAGGCATTGAAACGGGCTGCACGAAATGCATTGGAAACGGCAAAAAAAACTAATACCCCGTGCTATATCGTTAAGGACGGAGTGATTGTTGATATTGCGAAACGTAAGAGCCGGACACGTGGAGCGTCAAGACAAGGATTTTAAATGACCAGCCCTATCATAAACCTCTCTGCCCTTGAGCCTTTATACCTTCCACATGAAATGCCGACACATCACCGCGTCAGGGCAAAGAAAGAGGGAGAGCCTGCCGAACTTGTAAAAGGAAGAAGACCGAGCGAAATTGTTATAGCGCAAAACCTCCGCCATTATGTCACCGAATGGAGAGATACGGATTACGCCGGAGCGTCGGATACCACGCGGGAACTTCTTTATCACTGGTTCGGCAGAGACCACACGATTAAAAACAGCGAGGGAGACGTTATACCCTTCAGATATTATTTCTGCCAGAGAGAGGCTCTTGAGACTTTTATATTTTTAAGAGAAGTGCGCGGGCTTGATACTCTTTCAGGGATTGTATCTGAATTCGGTGGTGATAACAGAGAAATAGCAGCGCTGGGCATAGACCCCGAAGAAGACCTCTGGGCAAAATATGCCTTCAAGGTAGCTACAGGAGCAGGCAAGACCAAGATAATGAGCCTCGCCGTTGTCTGGAGCTATTTCCATGCCCTCAGAGAATCATATTCTCCGATGTCAAAGCATTTTGTTGTGATTGCTCCCAACCTCACTGTCTTTGAAAGACTGAAAGAAGATTTTGGCAACGGCGCAATATTTGATAGAGACCCTTTGATACCGGTTGCATGGAGAGGAGACTGGAATTTATCAGTCGTGCTTCAGGATGATGCAACCGGCGCAGTCACTGGCGGAACTTTATATCTGACAAACATCCATCGTCTATATGAAACAGGCAAAAGGCAGAGGAAGAAAGACGCCGAGACCTACGACTGGATGGGGCCTGCCGTATCAAAGGCAAAGGCCCTCGATACAGGTGAAGCTCTGAGAGAGCGCATAACTTCTCATAAGCGCATCATGGTTCTCAATGATGAGGCGCACCATGTCTGGGACCCTGATTCTGCATGGAACGAGGCAATAACTTACCTTAACGATACAATCAGGAAACGAGGCGGGGAAGGCATTGTCGCCCATCTCGATTTCTCCGCTACACCTAAAGACAACAAGGGGAATATTTTCAAACATGTTATTTGCGATGCGCCACTCGGAGAAGCGGTTGATGCCGGGATAGTTAAGTCGCCCATCATCGGCAGAGGAGAAAAACTTATCGAGCAGACAAGCGACGACGATTCCATCAAGTACCAGCAGCATCTTATGATGGGATATACACGCTGGCTTGTATCAAAAGAGGAATGGGAAAAGAGCGGCAAGAAGGCGCTGCTGTTTGTCATGACAGAAGACACAGAGTCTGCAAGTCAGATTGCGAACAGGTTAAATACCGATTCCCTTTACAAAGAGCTTAACGGCAAGACGATCAACCTCCACACACGGCTCAAAGGCAACCTCAAAAAGCGCGGCAAAGGTGAAAAAGTCTATTATGAATTTGTTGAAAATGAAAAAGAGATCAGCGATGAAGATTTAAAAGAATTGAGAAAGTTGTCGAGAGAACTTGATTTAAACAAAAGCCCTTATCTCTGTATTGTATCCGTCTTAATGCTGCGGGAAGGCTGGGACGTAAAGAACGTAACTACCATTGTCCCGCTCCGTCCATACAGTTCTAAAGCCAACATTTTACCTGAACAGACACTCGGCAGAGGTCTCAGGCGTATGACGCCTCCGGGACAGGCTGCGGAGGTTGTCACTGTTGTTGAACATAAGGCATTTGTAAACCTTTATAAAGACCAGTTAAGCCAGGAAGGTTTGCCGATAGAAATCGTTGACATTAACAAAGTGCCAAAGACAACGGTAACAATCTATCCCGACAAGACTAAGGATTTTGACAAACTCGATATTCTCATCCCGTCACTCAGCGCAGGATACAAAAGGTCTCCCAAACTAGGGAACATCACAATTGATGATGTCAAAAAGTCTTTTTTAAGATTTTCTCCGCTACCCATTGGAGAGATTAGAAAGACAGAGATTGATTACGAGGGAAGACACCTTTTCACAAATGAAATTATAGAGAAGATGAAAATACAGCTTCCGTTGCTTGAAAGCGGTCTGGGAGCGATTTCATTCTATTGCAAAGAACTTGAAGCACAAGCACGATTAACCGGTCTGCACAGCACATTAGCTCCATTGATACAGACATTTCTTGAAGAGATATTATTTGAGAAGACAGTCAGCATCTTTGATGAAACGCTTATCAGCCGCCTTTCAGATGCAGATGTGCGGGAACATCTTCGGGCAACATTTGTCCCTCTAATCCTTTCAAGGACTACTTTTGTCGAGGAAAGGTTACAGCAGTATGAGCCGGTGTCTGTCTGTAACTGGAAACCCTTTCAGGTGACACATTCAGAGACACGCCCAACGCTTCCTGCAGAAAATACGCCATTCAACCTAGTGCCGTGCAATAGGGACTTTGAAGTAATGATGACCACATTTCTAAACCGCTCGCCAGACGTTCAGTCTTTTTGTAAGAACGCCGGGCCACAGGCGCTTCGCGTTGATTATCTCTCAAATTCAGGGAGGCTTTCTTTCTATACCCCTGATTTCATCGTTAAAATGAAAAATCCCCCCTCGCCCCCCTTTGCTAAAGGGGGGAACACCCCCCTACCCCCTCTTGATAGAAGGGAATTATCTCCCCCTTTGGAAAAGGGGGATAAAGGGGGATTTTCCGGTGAACGTTTTCTCCTTATTGAAACAAAGGGACGTGAAGATATGGATGTGCCTTTAAAGGCGACGGCTGCCGCTTCGTGGTGCAAATCTGCATCTGCTGCAAAGATCAAGTGGGAATACCTGTATGTTCCACAAGCAATCTTCGGCAGTGTTACTTCCAACAAAATAGAAGACCTGATCAGGACATGCAGGCCGTCGCTTGCGGAGCTGTTAAAGGAAAGAGTCAACCCTCAATTGTCACTGCCTCTTGGTGATTACATTGACGGAAAGGTAACTGGTATTGATGCGTTTATTAATTCCACTCAGCTTGAAAAATTACCTTCGAGATATAAAAAGTCCATTGAACAGGCTGTGACGTTGTTTCAATTTACCGAGAAAAAAGAGGGTATGTCCTTTGCTCCAGTATTTACTCCTCTTCTTGGCATTCTTGACGAATCATCAAAAGGGCTTATCACGGATTTGCTAATGCCTCTGATGCCGGGAACCCCGACAGGCCAGAAAGATTTCTTTGAACCTTACTACGGGAAACTAAAGAAAACAGACATTGATTGGCTTAACAGACATGCAAGCAATTTGAGAAGGACTTTAGTTTTTAAAAATGGATTGTGGCCTTCCGGTTTGTTGTTGTTTTGCCTGGACTACTGTAAAAACAGCAAACATGACGTTGACGGTGTTTTTAAGGCTATAAAACAGAGCTTTTCAAAATTTAACAACTCTGACTTGTATGATTCCGTACAACAGATAACGAACTTCAGGAACTCATATATTGCGCATCAGGAAAAGGAACTGACTGATATAAACACCGTAAGAGAAGGGTTGATAAGCTGGATAACCGGAATTTACAAGATTTACTTTGCGCATCATTAAGAAGTAACCTGTCATGCAAGACCTATCACTACATATTCTCGACATTGCCGAAAACTCCATAACCGCCGGAGCTGACAGGATTACGATAAAAATTGTTGAAGACGTTAAGTCAAACCTGTTCCTCCTGGAGATCAGTGATAACGGGAAAGGCATGGACCAGGAGATGTTTGAACATGCCTGCGACCCTTTTTATACTACGAGAACTACAAGAAAGGTCGGGCTGGGGATCCCGCTGCTGGCCCAGACGGCAAGAGAATGTAATGGCGATATAAAAATAACAACTGAAAAAGGAAAAGGGTCAACAATTACCGCCACATTCCAGTATAATCACATAGACAGAAAACCTATTGGAGACATTGAAAAGACAATGATAGTGCTCATTGCTTCCAATCCGGATATCGACTTTATCCTGGAACATAAAAAAAATGACGATACATATATTCTTGATACTTCGTATATCAAGAAAGAGCTGGATGGAGTCCCGATAAACACCCCGGAGGTAATAAGAATTATTAAAGACGATATAAGTGCATGGCTAAATCAAGTAAATAATATGATAGAATAACGTTCAACACTAATATATGCCGCTAGTATGATAGTTTATATTTCTGATATATGCGTTACGAGTTGCGGTGTGCCGGTTACTCGAAGCTCGCAATTTTATAAGGAGGGGGCTTAATGGAAAAGGGGAGAATTTTAGTACTGGATGATGATCCGGTTGTAACTTTAAGCTGCAAGAGGATTCTTGGCGCTGAAGGCTATAGTATTTCAACAGTCGAAAAAGGAGAAGACGCCCTCAATAAACTCGCCAAGGAAGATTTTGACCTTCTGATCTCCGATGTAAGACTCCCCGACATGAATGGAATAGAAGTTCTTAAGGAAGCGCGCATCATTAAACCCAAAACAGATGTTGTAATAATAACAGGGTACCCTACTCTTGAAGACGCAAAGGAATCATCAAGGCTCGGGGCCGCAGAGTATATTGAAAAACCCTTCACTCCCGATTTCATGCTTAATGTCGCAAAAAAAGTATTTGATACCAAGGGATGGATACTCAGGAAGGCATTCATAGATGAATTCAGGGACTATGTCACACCGCTGAGAGACAGGGAAAACCCGGTTATCTTTTATAAAGAAGGCACATGGGCAAGGCCCGCTAAAGATGGATTATGGGAGATAGGATGCGACCTGAGGTACTGGATGTTATCAGGCAATCTAATGTATGTTGAATTTATAAAGAATATAGATAAGCTGAAGGCAGGCCAGCCTTTTGCAAAGATTTATGCCAGCAGCGGCGAGGGAAGTGAATTACTTTCTCCCATGAACGGGGAAATAAGAGAACTTAACACAAGGGCAAATGATGTAATGGTCGCCCTGCTCAAGGACCACCTGTCAGAAGGCTGGTTATTGTGGCTTGCAAAGGTATTTCCCTTATCAACTGAATAGCCGGTAAAAATAAAGTAAGAAGTTAAAATTGAGAAGTGAAAAAAACCATTTACTTCTTATTTCCCACTTCCAACTTCTTACTTGTATAGTTTATTGCCAAATAATTTTTATATTTATATAAATACGGGAGGCTTCTGATGGCAGATGACATAAAAATTCTGGTTGTAGATGATGAACCTATAATTATAAGAAGCTGTGAATCAGTTCTTAAATCCGAGGGGTATAACGTCGAAGGGGTGTTGGGTGGTAAAGAAGCGATACTCAGGATGGAGCAAACCGCCTATGACCTCGTTTTCACGGACCTCAAAATGCCGGAAGTGGACGGTATCACTCTTATAAGATGGATCAAGCAGAAGAGACCCGATACAGGGATAGTAATTATAACAGGCTACCCTTCACAGGACACGATTAAAGACGCCCTTGAAGTGGGAATTATTGATTATGTGCCAAAGCCTTTTACCCCGGCTGTGCTGTTGGATGTAACACAGAGGGCAGTGGAATGGATACGCAGGAAGGTCCCTGTCGAGAAAAAGGAAAAAGAAGGAGAATTCCCTCCATCAATGCTTCAGGAAATAGACAGAGTAATAAAACAGTATAAAAATAAACCCGGCAGCTCAATCCCCGTACTGCAGCGCTGTCAGCAGATAGTAGGATATCTCCCCCCAAAGATCCAGAAGCATATAGCAAAAGGTCTGAATCTTACGCCCGCACAGGTACACAGCATAGTTTCATTTTACTCCTTTTTCACAATGAAACCGAGAGGAGACCATAATATCCGGATATGTCTCGGTACCGCCTGTTACGTGAAGAGGGTTGAAGAATCTTTAAACAAGATTAAAGTAGAACTAAAAATAGAAGTCGGTGATGTTACCATAGACAAAAAATTCTCTCTTGAAACCGTCCGCTGTCTCGGCGCATGCGGGTTGGCGCCTGTCATGGTAATAGATGAAGAAACATACGGGGCGGTAAATCCGAAGAAGGTGATGGAAATTATTCAGGGGTATGCATAAAAGGCAGCTATAAAAAAGGGAGATAAAAAATGGCAAGATTAACATTAGATGATTTAAAAAAGATAAAGGAAAAACAAAAAGCTACTTTCACCTTACGGGAGGGCGGTTACCGGGCAAAGATTACCGTCCATATGGGCACATGTGGAATCGCAGCCGGGGCAAGAGATATCATGACCGCGGTAATGGACGAAATATCGCAGGCCAAGATAGAAGACGTAATCACCACAACTTCCGGGTGTGCCGGCCTGTGCGCCCGTGAACCTATGGTGACAGTGGAGATAGTGAATAAACCGCCTGTAAAATACGGCGACCTGACAGACGTTAAAATAAGAGAAATATTCAAAGAACATATAATGGGCGGAAATCCCGTGGATAAATACGCGCTGGTTGTCGGAAGCGAAACAACGTATTAGAATGGTAGGGGCGAACGGGCCGTTCGCCCTTACATTAAATAGGAGATCATGATGGAAAAATATCGTGCCAATTTGTTGATGTGCGCAGGGACCGGCTGTGTTGCAAGCGGCACTCCGAAGGTAAGAGATGCCTTGAAGGCGGAGCTTGAGAAGAGAGGATTGTCTGAAGAAATAAAGATCGTCCTTACCGGCTGTAACGGCTTCTGCGCAGAGGGACCTGTAATGCTGGTCTATCCCGAAGAAATCTTCTACCAGAAACTGACCGTTGAAGATATTCCCAAATTAGTTGAAGAACATTTTCTCAAGGGCAGGCCCTATGAAAAATTAATGTTCAAAGATGCTGAGAAGAAGCATGCAATCCCCTTGATGAACGATATTCCCTTCTTTAAACATCAGGTGCTAAGGGTCCTCAGAAATAAAGGTCTTATAGACCCTGACAGCCTTGATGAATACATAGCGCGGGACGGGTATCTGGCTGCTGCCAAGGCCCTTAAGGAGATGACCCCTCAGGACATTATAAAGACCATCAAAGACTCTGGGCTCAGGGGACGCGGTGGCGCGGGTTTCCCGACAGGACTTAAATGGGAATTTGCATCGAAGTCACAGGCAGACCAGAAATACATGCTTTGCAACGGCGACGAAGGAGACCCCGGTGCCTTTATGGATAGGTCGGTCATGGAATCCGATCCTCATTCCGTAATAGAAGGCATGATAATCGGAGCTAAAGCCATAGGCGCAAGTAAAGGCGTAATTTACGTAAGGGCAGAATATCCCCTTGCCGTACAGCGTCTCCAGAGGGCCATTGATATATGTAATGAATCGGGACTTCTCGGAGATAACATTCTTGACAGCGGTTTTACCTTCAATCTTGAAATATACCTCGGCGCAGGCGCGTTTGTATGCGGTGAAGAAACAGCGCTGATGCGCTCTATCGAAGGACAGCGCGGTATGCCGAGACCAAGACCCCCCTTCCCCGCTCACAAAGGGCTGTGGGACAAGCCATCGGTCCTGAACAATGTGGAAACACTTGCGCAGATCGCCCCGACTATTTTGAATGGAGCTGAGTGGTACAGGGCTTTAGGTACGGAAAAGAGCGCCGGGACAAAGGTATTTGCTATTACCGGTGACATTAAAAATGTCGGTCTTGTCGAAGTGCCGATGGGGATACCGCTGAGGACAATAATCTATGATATCGGCGGCGGGATAAACAAGAAAAAGAAAAAGTTTAAGTCTGTACAGATGGGAGGGCCTTCAGGAGGCTGTATTCCCGAACAGTTACTCGACATCCCGGTCACATATGAAGACGTCGTTAAAACAGGCGCGATCATGGGCTCAGGCGGTATGGTCGTCATGGATGAAGACACCTGTATGGTAAGTACGGCAAAATTCTTTCTTGAGTTTACTGCCGACGAATCCTGCGGGAAATGCACGCCATGCAGGGTCGGAACAAGGGTAATGCTTGACATGCTCATCGATATCGCAGAGGGACGCGGAAAAGAAGGTGATATAGAAACCCTCGAAGATCTCAGCAGGGACATTATCGGCACATCACTGTGCGGCCTCGGACAGACAGCGCCTAATCCCGTGCTTTCAACAATAAGATATTTCAGAAACGAATATGAATCACATATCAGAGATCACTGGTGTCAGGCCGGGATATGCAGCAGCCTTTGCTCCTTCCATATAGTGGAAGATCTGTGCAAGGGATGCGGCGCCTGTTTAAGGGGCTGTCCGCAGCAGGCCGTTGTGGGAGAGAAGAAAAAGCCCCACAGGATCATCCAGGAGCTTTGCATACAATGCAGGACATGTTACGACGCCTGCAAGTTCGGATCGATCGCGATAAAACCTGCCACCCGACAAGAAGCGAAAGAACCGGCAGCAAAGGATGAGGGGGTAAGAAAATGATAAAGCTGACCATAAACGGCAAAGCAGTTACAGCTGAGCCCGGTGACACGATCCTTAAGGCAGCATTGAGCCATAAAATATATATACCGAATCTCTGCTACGACAAGAGGTTGAGACCATATGGAGGCTGCAGATTATGTATAGTTGAAGTCCAGGGTCAGGCAAGGCTCTTTGCAGCGTGTTCGTCGCCTGCTGAAGAGGGAATGGTTATCACTACAGACACCCCGAAACTCAGAAAACTGCGGCAGACTGTTATAGAGCTGCTCCTGGTCCACCACCCGCTTGACTGCCCGGAATGTGACAAGGCTGGAGAGTGTGATCTGCAAGACCTGGCTTATGAGTACGGCAAGCCGGAAACCAGGTTTATCAGGCACAGAAAAGAGTCCCCGCCAGATGTGAGAGGTCCCTTGATTGAGCTTACTTCCAGGCGATGTATCCTTTGTGGAAAATGCGTGCGGATTTGCGCGGAACATCAGGGAAGAGCGGCATTGGGTCTGATAGGCAGGGGCTTCCCGTCAGTTGTCCAGCCGGCCTTTGGTGAAATACTTGAGTGCGATTATTGCGGACAATGTCTCGACGTATGTCCCACAGGCGCAATCCTGAGCAAGCCGTATAAATTTACGGCGCGTTCATGGTTCCTGGAAGAAAGAGACACTACCTGTCCGTTCTGCGGGGTAGGCTGCACCCTTACGCTCGGCATCCGGGAAGGCAAAATCCTCAGATCAAGAGGAAAGGAAGGTAACGGGGTCAGCGACGGCAATCTGTGCGGAAGGGGCAGGTTCGGCATTGATTATATTTACAGCGAGAAACGTCTCAAGACACCCCTAATTAAGGAAAATGACGAATTCAACTCCGTATCATGGGAAGATGCATTAACCTATATTGCCGACAATATTAAAGCAATTAAACAAACCCACGGCGCAGAGTCCATAGGGGCAATCGGTTCTCCAAGATGCACCAATGAAGATAATTACGCCCTGCAGAAATTCATGAGGACCGTAATCGGCTCAAATAATATTGATTCATCCGCAGCATTCGGATATGCCAAGGTGCAGAAGGCGTGGGAAAGGGCCTTTGGGGAAAGAAACCACCCCATCAACCTGCAATCACCAATAGGCAAAGAAGTTATCCTTATCCTTGAATCAGACCTCAGCATCACCCACCCTGTATTCGGACTCAATATTCTAAGCGCTAAAAGAGAAGGCTCACAACTGATCGTTGCAGATTCAAGGGAGACTAAATTAACCCGCCACAGCTCACAATGGCTCAGGATCAAGGATGGGACGAGCATCGCCTTCTTAAACGGGATAATGAAAGTTATAATTGACAAAGGCCTCTTTGATAAAGAAGCGGCGTCTAAAATTCCCGGGTTTTCATCCCTACAGTCGTTGTTAGGCAATTACACACTTGATAAAGTTTCAAAGATTACCGGGATACCGGAAGACGATATTACAGCAGCGGCTGAAGCCGTCGGCAAGGCCAAGAGCAGGATGATTTCTCTTTCAGTAAGCGCTTCTGAAAACACCAAGGGCATGGATACAGTTCTTGCAGCTGCAAACCTGGTTAATTTACTCGGTGAGGGCAGCAGTGTTCTCCAAATTCCGGCGGAGTATTCAAATACCTACGGTCTTTACCAGATGGGAGTAAGACCTGATGACAAGGGCATATCAGAGATGTTTTATGATGAGAATAAGACAATCAATGCCATGTACATTATGGGGGAAGATCCTGTAACTACCTTCCCTGACAGCTCAACCATAATCAACAAACTGAAGTCATTGGACTTTTTAGTTGTTCAGGATATCTTCCTTACCGATACGGCAAAACTGGCAAATGTGGTCCTGCCTGCCTCAAGCTGGGCTGAAAAAGACGGTACCTTCACTAATTCCGAAGGGACATCCCAGAAAGTATACAAATTAGTTGATCCGACTGGCCAGGCAGTTCCGGACTGGATGATCCTGAAAAATCTTGCCTTGTCTATGGGGAGTGATTTAGGGATAAGAAATCTTGCAGCCATCCGGGAAGAAATTAAAGCCGATTTACCTGCGATGTCCCCGACAGCAATAAAGAAGGCCTTTAATCCCGTTGAATATACACCTGCCGAGGAACCGGATTCGGAGCATCCCTTCAAACTCATTATCAGAGATGTCTTGCAGCATTCAGGCAGTATGTCGACAAGTTCAAAGTCGCTCGATCTCGTTGTTTCTGAAGCCCTGCTTGAAATAAATGAGGAAGATGCAAAGAAATACGGCATTATGGACAACAGCCATATCAGGTTATCTTCAAAACAGGGATCGGTATTTCTCAAAGCCAAACTGTCTGAAGAAGTCCCGGAGGGGACCGTCTTCGTGCCGACTCATTTCCCTCACGCGAGAATAAATATGCTGACAAACATATCGTCCAATGGCGAGGCGCCGATTATTCCGGTGAAGATTGAGGCGACGTAATGTTTGCCTAAAGCTGATCTTTAGAAATCCCTTCATTGCTAAATGGAGGGATTTTTTATGAACCTGTTTCGATTACATCTATTGCGCTCGAACCTTACTGCTACTTCGCATGTATCAATGATTTTAAATGCGGAAGAGGGCTTGATTTCTTCCAGAAATTGAGAGTCTTATAAATGTACTATCTACAAGTGCATCCAAGAATAAATAGTTCTTGTCTTTAATAGGCTTATCGTATTATCATTATTAAACCTTTTTGAGGGGGACCACAAGTTAGTGATAGCGCAAGCCGTTAATCTGATGAATTTTCTGAAAGGGCCGAAGCAGTTCATTATCCCTATCTATCAGCGGACTTACAGTTGGACTCTGAAAGAATGCGGGCAGCTTTCTCTCCTTCTCGCCGCCTTTGGCTGGGCGCTTCTTATTACTGAGGCATTTTGGATAATGGGAATCATAGAGGGCAAATGAAAGAACTGATTCCGGCTGAGCTAATTGAGAGAAAAATATTTTTCATCAGGGACAAAAAGGTGATGCTGGATAAGGATCTGGCAGAGCTCTACGGAGTTGAAACGAGGGATTTGAATAAAGCTGTCAAACGCAATATCGACCGCTTTCCCGAAGACTTCATGTTTCAAATGACCAATGAAGAGTTTGGAAACTTGAAGTTCCATTTTGGAACATCAAGTTGGGGCGGCACTCGCAAGCTGCCGTATGCCTTTACTGAAAACGGTGTTGCTATGCTGTCAAGTGTTCTCAACAGCAAACTGGCGATTCATGTCAACATTCAAATAATGCGCACTTTTACAAGGCTCAGAGAAATACTTTTAACCCATAAAGACCTCGCACGGAAACTCGCTGCCATGGAAAAGAAATACGATTCCCAGTTTAAGGTCGTCTTTGACGCGATAAGACAACTTATGAAACCGGATGAGCCAAAGAAAAAGCCGATTGGGTTCAGGCGGGAGCCGGATAAATGAAGAGAGCGAGTCTCACGCTCACCGGCTATAACTCTGAGCTGAGTGATCGGCCCTTCATTGATAAGCGGAACATGCAGGGCGGTTTTGCGGACAGTCCTATCCGGCTTAAAAGACGCCTTGCCGTTCTTGAGCAATGGAATGAGGATGAGAAAGGAAAAGGGCAGAGATTCTTTCAGGGCAGGTTATAAAGGTGTGGGCGTATCCTCAAGTGGCTTATGATGTGCTGAGGCGATATAAGGAAGAGGATAAAACAAGACGCAAGGAATACACCCTCGCGGATCTCCCGCATCTAACCGGCCAGATGCTGGAGCTTTTTAATCAATTCAGAAAAAGGGTCCTGAATCTTGACTCCTCCGTGACTGAGGAAATCCTGAAGCTTTATATAGCTTACAAATCCTCAACGAACTTTGTTGATGTTGTGCCCCAGAAAAGCAGGTTGAGGCTTTCTATCAATATGCGGTTCAGCGAGATAGATGATCCGAAGGGGCTTTGCAAGGATGTCACGAATCTTGGGCGTTGGGGTAATGGGGATGTGGAGGTTGGGCTTAGTTTAGCGGGGCAGCTTGAAGATGTAATGTATCTTGTTGGACAGTCGTTTGAGAGGAATGTGGAGAATAGGGGGCAGTAAGAGTGATGATATGGGGAATTAAGTTGATTGGATAATGCAGAATACAAGAAACAAGACTTGACCCCATTTCGTCTCACATTTCGTCTCATTAAGACATCGCTACTAATATAAAAGTAAAATATTGCATAGATTAACTATGTATGTGCAACTGTATGAAAAAAAGGGGTAGTCCAATCCGTGTCTAAGTCGCCACAAACATCATTGATTCCTGAGAATGTATTTTGCAGGATATCTAATCATTTGCTATCATCAGTTTCCATAGAAACAGCAATGACTGGTACGGCAAAGATACTCTACAACAATTTTAAGAAAAACATAAAATTCATATCGCTTCGCTTTTATAAATCAATTAATTGCTCCTATATAGAGATTTATCGCAAAGGAATATTAAGCGAAGAAGAAAATAATTATTCAAGTGAACATAAATTTCTTATAGGAAGTAATGTAATAAACATACCTATTAAGAACTGTTTATCTTATCCTCAGTTTATTGCACTTATTTCAATAAAACTTACCGATGAAATGCCATTGGGATATCTTGAATCTCTTTATCCGTTTATTGAAACAGCACTTTCTCTTGACTATAAGAGACGTGTTTATTCTAATAAGATCTGGCCTTCCCCAATAAATTTGCATCGAGAGAAGCCTTTTTTTTATGACGTGTTGTCTGAAATAAGAAAGACTATACCAGCGGATATAGCATATTCAATACTGTGGTATGATCGACAAAAGTTAAAGGTCGTCGCAGAGTTATTAGGTTGTATGTATTTAAACAAAGGGATACAAAAAAGTCCTTACGTTAATCTTTCATTCCCCATGGAGCCTTCTGTTGTTGAAGATTTTATTTTAGAGACATCTAATGCTAAAGCGATTGATTTAAGAGTTTCAACAACTAAGGGAAAATACGCAATAGAGAATATTCTAATTCACCATTCGAAAGACATCCAAATTAAATCTATTTTAATAAAAAGTTTTTTTGTGGAGGATAAACTTAGTAGAAAATATTTTGAAGGTGCGACATACGAGCATAAGCCTTATGTCATAAAGGGCTTTATAATTTTGGCAAGAAGCAAGTTCCCACCTTTTTTGAAAATGGATGCTGAGCTATTGGAAAACTATACAAAAGATTTAACTGCCTTTATTGAATACGGGTTAACATTAAGACGAGAATTTAACTACTTAGGCTACATTGATAAATCTTTCATAGAAGAACAAAACGTGTCTTTGATAGCAGATAAGATAACTAACCTAATTGAGTCAAGCTTTAGAGATAGAGATTATGTGAAAGCATATCTCTGCATTAAGTATCAATTTGTAAACCCGAGTGAAGAAAATAAAAAAGTCCAAGACGTGCTCTTAAAGATTATTCGTTCTAAAAAGTTTGGAGACATCATGGGACATAGCGATGAAAAGATATTTTTCATAACTAATATTGAAATTGCTTTAAAAGAAAGTCCCAAAGAATTAACAAGCATAGCGGAACGTTTATTAGATATGGATATTAAGTCGATTTTTATTAGTCAGTTTGGATTAGACAATTACTTAATTATTATAAATAATAAGGCTCACCATTTCTCTTTTTTTGATAAGTTTAAGTACAAATTATTTTCTAATATTATGATGGTTGCATTAAGCTTGCATAATCGTGGTGATATAGAGAGGAAAGACAGAAAAGATTCTCTCATATTCGATAATAATTTCATGGTAGATGAGGAGTCTACGGTAAATTTTTTTACTGATATATTGAAAAGGGCAATCGAAGTAACAGATTCAAGATACGCTGATATATATTTATACAATCATCAAGAGAAATTGTTAGAATTGAAAAAATCTTATAAAGACGATAATCATTTCAAAACGCTTAAATTAGGTGAGGGAACAGTTGGAAGATGTGCTGAAATAAAAGAACCGATCCATATAAATGACGTTAATGATAATTCGAATTATATTAAATTAAGACAAGATACAACAGCCGAAATAGCCATACCGATCATGTATCGTAATTTTCTATATGCGGTCTTGAATGTCGAAAAGAATTTTGGAAATTATTCCAAAGCAGATAATGTGAAATTGCAGAACCTAGTCAATAGCATGTTGGTTGCATATCAAAGCTATAAACTAAGCTATGTATTTTCGACAAATATAAATAAATTAAGGAATGAAATTGATAATATTATCGAGACCGAATCTGATAGGAGTAAGTGTTATAAAGAAATTGCATTAAAAATAATTACTGCAGTTTTAAGACAAAGTCAAACGTTTGCCCATTCTGCTGTTATTCGGTTAGCGAGGGTTGATGAGAGAGGGTTGTCTTTAGAAAGAATTGCTTATGGTGGGGTTAACTCAGAAGAGAAGCACGGCAAAATATATTTTGAGGATAAAAAAGGTGTTAATTTATGGGTCTATAAAAACAAGAAATCATGCTATTTGCATGACGTATATGATAAAGATAATTATAGTAAGATTTATCCAGGGATAGAGTATTTAACTGTGAGAAATAATACCAGATCCGAATTATGTATGCCTTTACGTATGGGGGCTGAGATTATGGGAACTTTTAATATCGAGAGCGATCAAATTGGGGGGTTGGGACAAGATCTTCCGTATTTTCTTACTTTAGGCGATTTGGCCTCGAATTGTTTTGAGCAGATCAGAAGTAAGCATGATTATTCAATATTGAGGCAATTTGAATCGGTGATTACGGGAGGTATTTACCATGATGTAAAACTAAATAAATTAAACTTTATAATAGAAGAGTTAAAAGCTTATATAAATACCTATGGATTATCCAATATAGATAGTCTGGAAAGAATTTTGAAAAAACTTAATGATGTAGACAGTACTTTACAGTTGCTGAAAGATAAGGATATAGAGGTTAGAGAGAAGATAAACATTAAAGAATTGATAAATGATTTGTTAGAGAAACATGAGTTGCTAAATAAAAACATTTTGTCAAATGAAAATATAGACCAGCCTATTCTATAGTAACGGCATTAAATTAAAATACATCTTAAGCATTTAATTAGCTGTAATATAAAGGAAATATCATATTTTAACTTAAGTTATTTATTGCCGTTACTATATATTCGAATAATAAATTAATTCGGTCTGCATTCGAAAATATTATTCAGAATATCCGACTCAGTAGATCAACACTTGAAGAGCTTCAATATAAAAAATTAGAAAACAATAAACTTTTAATTGTCTTTAAGGATAGGGGGATAGGTATTCCTAAAGAATTTAAAGATAAGATATATGTGGAACAGTTTAATAAAGGTGATAAAAAATGTTACGGCGCATATGAAGCTTCCATATATTTACAAGTTTGTAAATGTGATATTTTCTTAGATAAAAATTATAACGATGGAACAAAAACTTGTGTAATTTTGCCAGTTAAGTGGGAATAAAGCTTTAATTAGGGGGTGATAACGATGGAAGGTAAATATTTCTACAGAAAAGTATTAGTTGTAGATGACGTTAGAGAGTGGATAACCAAGTTTGAAAGAGCGTTAACCCCAATTGGAATTCGTGTGCTTGGCGACGCAAGTATGAGTCAGGATTCCATCGAGGAGATATTTGAAAGAAATTATATCCATATCGCTTTTATTGACATTGAGAAATCAGGTGAGGCTAAAGGATTTCGGCTCTTTGATATAATTAAGAGACTTTCTCCGTTTACTGTTTTGATAATACTTTCTCATTATGCACATAAATATAGTAAGGAAATTATAAATAAACTAAGTTATCCGTCCGTGGCATCGTTAGTTTATTCAAAGGAACACATAGAGGAAGCAAACATACAAAAAGACGTAAAAAAAATGTTTGACTCGCAAGTGAAAATTAATTTTGATATAGAAATAGAAGCAGAGGACAGTTATTTTGATTTTAAATTAGATAACAATGAAAAGATAAATTATGAAGAAGTATATAATCTGATTGGGATGCTTTTTTATGGGAATTCTGAGATAAAAAGGCTTTCTTTTTCACCTTTATCTGGAGGAAAGAGCAATGCAAATGTGTTTAGAATCGTTCCATATGTTACTGACGAAATAATTGCAAACAAATATCGGCCGATCAATAATGTAGTTCTAAAAATTGGTCCACGAAATGAAATTCATCAGGAATCTAACAATTTTGACAAATATGTTAGGTGGTATTTAAAGGATAAACAACGAGTTAATAAAATTAGGTATAGAGAAAGTTCAAATAAGCTAGGTGGAATTCTATATACATTTGCGGGAACAAAGACCCAATATGTCAAGAAGTTTAGTGATATTATTAAGGATGACTCGATGACTTCAGACAAACTTTATGACCTCATTTGTTCTATATTTGATCCAAATGCGCAAGATTGGTATTCGCATAGAATTATGGAAACCAAGTCAATATTTGATGAATATAGTACGAGAATAGGCATAGCAGGTGATAACGCTTCAAGACTAGATGACTTTCTACTAAATAAGAGACCCAAAGACCTTAAGTTGAAATTTTTAATCGACAAAGATAATAAAACAGATAAGGATTACATCGTTTTTAATGAGAAAATCAAATTAAAAAATCCTATAAAATATGCATTAGAAAAAAATCTTTTCATTAATGACAAATATCAGTCATGCATTATTCATGGAGACCTAAACGGTGAGAATATTCTGCTTAATGAGAATTTAGATTGGATCCTTATTGACTATTTTAAGGTCGCAAGGGGACATGTTTTTGACGATTTTATTTGTCTTGAAGTATCCATCCGGGCGAGAATATTATCTGACAAAATATCTATGGAAACCTTATATGATATGGAGCTATCTATTTTTGATGATTTGAAAAATAAATCATTTGCAAGACCGGAATTACAAAAAGCTTTTATTGGTATAAAGACTATAAGGCAAAAAGCGTTAGAAAATTTTACCGAAAATGATCAATTACCTGTCGAGCCATTAAAAAATTATTATATTGGTCTTCTGTATAGATGTCTGCATACCTTTAGGCACAATATCAAGCCTAATAATAAGCAACATATTCTGATGTTATAGTAACGGCATTAAATTAAAATACATCTTAAGCATTTAATTAGCTGTAATATAAAGGAAATATCATATTTTAACTTAAGTTATTTATTGCCGTTACTATAGCTGGTATGATTTGTGATATCTTGGAAAGTTATTGATCGTAGAGGGAAAGATCGGGGACGTTCTTGCCTAAGTTAACTTTCCCGATACAAAAAGCATACAATGAGTTCACTTCCTTACCTGTGACGAAGAAGCACTTAGCCTCTGCCATAACCAGTATCACTTCTTGTATAATCAGTATGCCCCGTCAGAGACTTTCCGCCTCGAACGGGGTAAATCTAATTCTCAGCGTTATTGAGGAGCCATTTAACAAGCATGCCAAGGCTTGACTGGATAGGTCGCAAAGCGGTAGAGAATCACCACCGGCAGGTGCCGTTTCATTTGCTGAAGAGAAGTCCCGGAGCTATCGGTGGGCGATCTAGGGAGCGGCAATCTGCTTGTGGAAGGCGACAATCTTCTCGCGCTTAAAGCGGCGCATTATGGGAGATGCGGAGCAGCGGCAAATGCCTTTTCGTAATGCCAAGAGGGAAAGACTTCGAGGCGATAAAAGCGAAATTAGCCAAGTGACGGTGAGAATCTGAGAAGGGGTAATAAGGACATATGGTTACGCTACAGTTGGTTGACAATATGAATCTATTCCGACTTATGAATATCCTTAATTTTTTTTAATATCAAACCCGGCAGTAAATCCCTGTTATCCTGCGTCACTTCATGTATTTCCACATCGTCCCGTTGTTTTATTCCCAGGATAAAATCATCACCGCCAAAGGTAATTGTGCCCACAACAATATTGGGCGAATCAAGGGCTTTTATTGCAGCTTGTTTAAAGGCTTCGGAAAAACATTCCATCTTGCCGATCTCATCTAGTATTATGATGCTCCTGTCAACAGGAGTGATTGAAGGCACAGCAAGGGTTTCAATATTCTTAATACTTACCCCGTACCGCCTTATATGAAAATAGGATTTAATGTCCTGATGAGCAAGATATCCCGTTCTGCCGTCAAGTGTCTTCATTAAAAAACCAGTCCTTTTCCCGGCCACCCTCTCCTCCTCCGTATAAAATCCATTGGCCGGATAATCCAACCCCTGAATCACTTTCTTGATGACAGTGGTCTTTCCTGATGAAGGCGCTCCGGTTAAAAAAATATTCTTCTTCATATCTTTCATATGAATTATATCAGCTTATACTGTCAAGACTGAGCTCTTTCCAGAATAGAAATATTGGGGTGAACTTCCATATTATTCCTGACAATGTATATAATAACTGCACATGCATATAAAAGATATGAAACCGGTTGTAATAATTTGACCAATGTTTTCCCTTTACTTATCCCGGAAATTAGCCCATCATCTTGCATTAAAATGTAGCTTATATTTACACTTCCGTAGCTTTATTTAACACTTTACCCGTATATTTAATAAGCTCAATTTAATTTATCCAAGGAGTTACATGCTGGCAGTAAATTTGCATTCAATATTATAATCTTTTTAAACAGTGGAGGAGAAATGAAAAAGTCCGTCTCAATTTGGCCGGCAGATAAAACATCTGACTTCCCTATATCAGGAAAGCAAACAGACAATAATTTTATAACCATAGTTTCCGGACTACCCCGCTCCGGCACTTCCATGATGATGAAGATGCTGGATCGAGGCAACATGCCTATATTATCAGATAATATCAGGAAGCCCGATACAGATAATCCTAAAGGATATTATGAATTTGAAAGAGTAAAGGAATTGGAGCATGACAACTCATGGCTGGAGATGGCACAAGGCAAGGTGGTCAAGATCGTATCACCGATACTCCAGCATCTGATCCTGGATAAGAAATACAGGTATAAAATCATATTTATGCTAAGGAGTCTGGACGAGGTCCTTGCCTCACAGAGAAAAATGACCGACAGGCTTAATCAGATGAAAGACACTATTAAGGACAATATATTAAAACAAAATTATTCCGCGCATCTTGAAGAAATAAGGCAATGGCTCGATAAGAATGAAAATATCGAAGTTATGTACGTGAATTATACAGACATTGTCAGCAATCCCATTTCAATAGCTGAAGACATTCTTAATTTCCTGGATATAAACTTAAACACAGGTGAGATGGCAAGGGTAATCGACGATTCTCTATACAGACAGCGTATTGAACAATCTACAGCTTCACACGCAACCGCTGCTTCAGAAGAGGACGTAGAAAATGAATTAATCATAGACCGGCTGAAGTCGCTGGGTTACCTCTAATCATTTGTTTTCGAAAGGAGTACAAAATGGAACCAAAAAAACCAACGGTTGAGGTCCAGTGGCAAACACTGGATATAACAAAAGATAACAGGAGAAGTCACAAAGGGCATTCCTCCGCAATTATCTGGCTGACAGGTCTTCCTGCTTCGGGCAAGACAACAATCGCACAGGAACTTGAAAAAAGACTTTATGAGATGGGCGGCCATACATATATTCTTGACGGTGATAATGTGCGTCACGGACTAAACAAAGACCTTGGCTTTTCAAAAGAGGAGAGAAAGGAAAATATACGGCGGATCGCAGAAGTGGCAAAACTTTTTTGCGATGCCGGTATAATTACCATTTGCTCTTTTGTATCACCCTACAAAGAAGACAGAGAAACGGCAATGAATCTTGTGGAAGAGTCTGAGTTTATCGAAGTCTTTGTAAAATGCCCTGTTGAAATCTGTATAGAAAGAGATCCCAAATCGATGTACAAGAAGGCCCTTGCAGGAAAGATGAAGTCCTTTACAGGTGTGGATGACCCCTATGAAGTTCCGGAGTCCCCTGATATTGTTATTGAAACCGACAGGCTGACCTTGAATGAAAGCGTGGAGAAAGTACTAAGATATCTGAAAGACAATGGAGTGTTTCAAGGCATAGAGTACGGCCTCCGCGCCGAGGTTGCGTGATAAGATATAGGGACTGCTTAAAATAACTATTCACCGGGGCGCCGGCGGTAAATCTTTATTGAAATATGCCGGCCTGTTTTTAAACGGATTGTAAAGTGGGTCACCTACCAGTATCATCTGCCATGAAAGCATAGGATTTGTCATGGCAAAAACTTCAGCTAAAGTATATTTGCCGCTCATAAGAAGAGGAAAGAATAGTGTCGGGGGAGGAAATGCCGTAAGGTATGGCTCTTCAACCGGACCCAGCGTAGCAATGACTCCCTTTTCTATCATGCTTTTTACCCAGTATTTAGGTTTTTGATCGTGAAGAGACACGGCCTCTGAACTTGCCACATGATATCCTACTGCACCCTTTGCCCATTCAAAGGCATCGTTATAATACGCCAGACTGTACCACCCGCAGTAAAGCGCGGCATAAGGAGCCTCCCCTGTCCCGAACAATTCAGGACGATTATCAAGCACGACAGGCATTGGTCCCTGATCAAGAATTTGGGCGGTCCTTCTGATATCTTCATCAAACAGGCCGTATGGGTCCTTGCCTGTCATTCCCCGTGCATCAAGATATATTTTACCGGAAAGCCCGGTCTTTTCCACCTCAATAGCCGTTCGGAATAATCCCTCCGCCAGCTCCGGTGTCGGCGCGTCCAGTCTGCTGACCATCAGCACCTGTCCTGAATAAAATGCCTGCGTCTTCCTGTTATAGATAAACTCCCGATTTTGTATCCATCCTGCAAGAGGATAATCCGGTATGAGTATTAGAGCGAGATCAGAGTCTACAGCCGCTACAGTATCATAGCCTTGCAGGTATCCCTTTTTTGTATATAGCTCTTCAATTTCCTTCCTGAGCCTGCTAATCTGCTGATCTAAATCTTCATTTGAACTCTTACTCAGTCTCCTTTCCTTTCTCAGGATGTCAAATTCCCGGTTTTTCTGTTTTATTATCCGGTCATATTTATCAAGCTCATCCTTAGGAACGATTAATGGCCTTGCCGCATTTATACGCAGGGGAATGCCGAATGTTGTAACAATACAGCGTATCTTCTTCCCCCTGTTATAAAGCTCGTTAACTGCCTTCCTTACAGGTTTGGCAATCAGTTCATCATAATTTTCACGGGAAATATCTTCTTTCCGTGTAACATTTACCATGATCAATTGGTCGGCAGGAACTTTGCGCAGTTCAATATATAACTTCCCGATACGGATTGAATCGGGCGAATTGGAATTGACTAATACTACGATCTCCTCAGGCGCCAGTGCAGCTTCAGTTAATACCGGGATGATAGAAATGAAAGTGAGCGACAATATAACCGCATATAATATACTTGATACCCGTTTCATCATTTTTTTTCACTATCCATTCCTAAAGTGTTTATTATCAGTTTGAAGTTACATGGAAATGGCGGACATTATTTACAAGATATTTAAGCTGTTTGAAATCCGCTAATTTCGCCCATTTCTTTCAGATGTTACATTCTAGAAAATTCCCATTGTTTCTACAAGGAATATTTTAGCACGGAAGGACTTAAGCGCGGGAGTCCAACCATTGGGAAGCTGGGAGAATTCTTCAGTAATCTGTATAGAACCGCAATTTAAATATTTATATATAGAGATTATTAAAGAATCCCGGTAAAATATACCATTCACTGAAAGTTTCAGAACGGAGGTCTCAAATGTGTGTCGGCGTCCCCATGCAGATGGTCGAGATAAATTATCCTGCCGGTGTTGCTGAAGCCAAGGGGGTCAAGAGGGCAATAGGCTTGCAGCTTATGCCTAAAAATTCCCTTCAAATCGGTGATCATGTTATAGTGCACGTTGGCTTTGCAATAGAGAAAGTGGACAAACAGCTTGCTGATGAGATATGGGTAACGCTTGAAGAAGTCCTCCGGCTGATGGACGAGGAAGACAGCAGTGCATGAAGTGTCCATTGCGCTGGGAATGATCGATGAACTTTTCAGGATAGCAAAAGAAAATCACGCGAAAAAGATCTCGCTGGTTAAACTGAAAATAGGCAAAATGTCTGGCATTGTAACTGACTCTTTAAAGTTTGCCTTCGACGCCATTAAGCTTGAGCACCCTCTCCTGTCTGAGGCGGAGATTGTAATAGAGGAAGTCCCGCTGGTGTATGAATGCAATGATTGTCACGTTTCATTCAATGCGGCCGACATTTACTTCCCGTCCTGCGCAGAATGCGGGTCCGGCAATTTAAAACTTGTATCAGGAGAAGAACAGCATATAGAAAGCGTGGAAGTGGAGGTTTAAATGTGTGACGTGTGCGGATGTCATGATCATAGCCATACTCATAGCCATGAAACCAGAACTATAGATGTTAACCAAAGTCTTCTAAAGGCTAATGAAGAAGCTGCCATCAGTAATAAGAAGCACTTTGATGAAATGGGAATACTTGCGATCAATATCATCAGCTCTCCTGGATCGGGGAAAACCACGTTGCTGGAAAAAACTATCGAAGTTCTCAAAGATGAAATAAGCATTGGAGTGCTTGAGGGTGATATTGAAACAGATCTGGATGCAGAACGAATCAGGGCCAAGGGCGTTCCAGCCGTCCAGCTTACCACGGGGGGCGCGTGCCACCTCGACTCCACGCAGATTCACAAAGGCTTTCACTTGCTTGAACATCAGTTAAACGGGAAAAACCTTGATGTCCTTTTTATAGAAAACGTCGGCAACCTGGTATGTCCTTCCTTCTTTGACCTCGGCGAGCATGTACGGGTAGTTCTCATCTCTGTCCCTGAAGGACATGACAAACCGGTAAAATATCCAAAGGCGATAAGGACTTCGCAGGTGCTGATTATATCAAAGTCCGACCTTGTGCAGCATTTTGATTTTGATATGGAAAAAATCAAGAAAGATGCATTAGCTCTGAACCCATCTCTGAAAATTATCGTGACCTCGGCAAAGACAGGCGAGGGGATGGAGGAGTGGATTGATTTTTTAAGAAATCACAAAAGGAAATGAAATCCCTTAATTTACAAAGTCCCCCTTCATCCCCCTTTTCCAAAGGGGGAGAGAGTTCCCCTCTTTAGCAAAGAGGGGTGAGGGGAGATTTTTTAATAAATAAAATGAAACAGATCGAAATCGGACACGGCAGCGGCGGAAGGCTCACAAGGGATTTAATTAAAAATATATTCTTAAAATATATAAACAGTGAAGAGCTGAAGCCCCTCGAAGACGCTGCAATAATTGATCTCAGGAATCCTGTAACCGCCTTTACTACGGACTCTTATGTCATCCGCCCCCTCTTCTTCCCCGGCGGTGACATCGGCAAGCTTTCCGTCTGCGGAACAGTCAACGACCTTGTGGTCAGCGGGGCTGTCCCGCGATATATCTCTCTAGGTTTTATAATCGAGGAAGGTTTTTCTTTTGACAGCCTTGAGCTAATCGTAAAAAGCATCGGTAAAGCAGCTAATGACGCCGGAATCCGGATAGTCACCGGCGACACAAAAGTTGTTGAGAAGAACAAATGTGACGGTTTATATATCAATACCACAGGTATCGGCGAGGTTGTTAAAGCCATGCCCTTGAGCAATGTCTCTGACGGAGACGCCGTCATTATTACCGGCACGGTCGGAGACCACGGGACTTCGATAGCAATCGCAAGAGAAGAGTTCAGCATTGAAGCTCCTGTTGAAAGTGATTGCGCTGCATTAAATGATCTGCTTGTTCCCCTTTTTGAAATCGACGGTATAAAATGGATGAGAGACCCGACCCGCGGCGGTGTCGCAACAGTGCTGGTGGAATTGTCCGAGTCACTCGGTTATGGGGTACAAGTCTTTGAAGACAGGGTGCCTGTTCGGGAGGATGTCCGTTTTATTTCCGACATGCTCGGCTATGACCCGCTCTATCTTGCCAATGAAGGAAAGGCAATAGTCATCACTTCAAGTGAAAGCGCCAATAAGGTACTTGAGATACTGAAGAGACACCCTCTGGGGAAGAACGCCGCGGTAATCGGCAAGGTCTCTTCTAAATTCAAAGGTGTGAGATTAAAGACAAGGATCGGCGGCGAACGCCTGTTAGATATGCTTGAAGAGGATATGCTGCCGAGGATATGTTGAAGTGCAAAAGTCAGTATTTCCATTTACAGATGTTGTAAATGGAAACATAGATTAAATAATTTATTAGAGATGGGGCTCTGCCCCAAACCCCGGTTCATTTTCTTGCGCGGCCAAGAAAACGAAACCAAAAGAAGGCCGCCCCGACGATTGTTTCTTAACGGGCTGCTTCAGGCCTGCCCGCTAAATTAAAAAAACTCGCTCCGCTCAGACACTTTTTAATTCTTAACGCGTTCTGACCTGAATCATCCCTAAAACAATCAAAGGGGATTAATAAAAATAAAAACACATTAATGTATTTTTCTTCATTCCCCCCTTTAGAAAAGGGGGGATAGGGGGGATTTGATTCTTCCCTTCAGCGATTTTAGGTTCTTGGGTTGTTGAGGGAAAAGAATTAATTTGTGTTTGAGCGAAGCGAGTTTAAATTAATTCCCCGAACTTGTGTAAAAGAACCGTTAAAAAATCGGTGCGGGCCAATTTCTTTGGTTACTTTCTTTTTTGGGAAAGGAAAGTAACTCTGTCTGAAAGACAATGCTGATCAAGTTATGAAAGGCATTTACATAACTTGTAAGCACTTTTAGTGACTATTACATTCTCTCAGGCTGACTACTTCTTCTTCCTTCAAATAGGCACTCCTTCTGTTTCAACAGCCTTTGCAAGAAGCGAATATCTTTCAGGGCTGTTTTCCCATTCGTCTTTTGTAAAGACAACCGGGACTATCACGATGCCCTGCTCAAAGCCTGCCTCCCAGGCGCAATCACTAACGTAATCAAAATCCTGTTCGCCGGAAGGTTCATTAATCACAACTAAAACATCCATGTCGGAAAAAGCCCCTGCATCTCCACGCGCCCTGGAGCCGAAAAGAATCATTTTGTACAAACTCACACGTTTCAATAATAAAGACTTGAAGCTGTCCAGAATCTTTTTCTCAATTATGTTCATCTTGCCCTTCCATCAATCATGACAATCTCTGCCCTGAGATATTTTACACAATCACCACTTTTATTGAAATACAATATTGAGGAAATCCAGGATAAAAATCTCCAGTCTGCTGGGGATATGATGATAAAAGTTGGAGCTGCAGGCTTCAGTCAGTGCTTCATATGTCGTCTCTCCAATATGTCCGGAATAATCACTTTCAATCCCCTTAATAAAACAGGCGACCAGAAGCACCACATCAATATTCCTTGATTACC
The DNA here is from genome assembly GCA_964393845.1 of uncultured Nitrospiraceae bacterium. Classification (GTDB taxonomy): domain Bacteria; phylum Nitrospirota; class Thermodesulfovibrionia; order UBA6902; family UBA6902; genus UBA6902. Next base: position 7,745 of record CAYMUX010000020.1, on the reverse strand, counting down.
TATAAATTTTTAATATAAACTTCTCTATGCAGAAAATTAACCTTCTGAACATGGCTGAAGGGATTTCTTCATGGGCTGAGCTGGAGCATCGGATAGCTGCTCTTTCTTCGGAGCAGGAACGGGGAGAGGTGTTTGAGCAGTTTTGCAGGGCTTTCTTTCTGCTTGATCCTGTATGATTTATAGATCGGGAGAAATCTGTAGCTTGAAGGTGCTAATTATTATTGTATGAAAAAAAACAGAAAACGAAAAACAAGTTCGCTATCGGAGCATAAACAAATTAAAAAGCGACTTGACCCTCCACTTATTGCAAGCCTAGGAGATACTCTGCAGTTCATCAGATGGGATCAAGAACTGTTGCCAGAATATTTATGGGTAATGTCACTGTTCAGGGAATATTCATTTGATTCTGCTATGAATTTATTTAACGAAACATTAGATTTACTCGATCCATTTAACGTGAATCAGAATGCACCTCTATTAGGGACTCTTAGCTCATTTTCTCTTGTTTCATGCGAACAACGCAAAAATGCCTTGGATGCTTTGGCTCCAGTATACGATAAAGCAATTGTTCAACCGTTTGGATCAACACTTGCTTTATATCCCGAATGTCCTGCTTTCTGGCTTATTAGAAGCAATTTATCTTTGTTTACATCAGATAAAACTGAGGAAGGCATATCACGATTAAAACAAATCATGCAATATCTTCTTCCGGGAGACGAACATAGTGTTTTGAAAATAAGAGGGATTCCTTTGAATAGATTATTTAAACATAACAAATTATTTCTTTTTAACACACTTCCGCATGAACTTTTAGAAGGAATAGAATATTATCCTAATACTCCACATAGAGATCTTGTCGATTCATGGACAAAGACAACCACGATGACAATTTTAGCGCAAAGGAAAGAGTGCGGCCCTTGGGCTAAATATTTTTGGAGACATAATTACAAACTATCACCCTGTGAGCATAGACATACGAATTTATACGAACCTGATAATTCAACAGTTAATTATATTAAATCGCTCTTGCTTGAAGGTGAGAGGTGTTGGAAAAATTTGAAAAAAGAAATTTCAGAAATAACTGTAAAAGTTAATGTAGACATTTATGACCCAACTAGAGATGATGTTTTGCTTGGACTTCTTGGACGGCAGGCAAGGTTTTTAAGTAATTTTCTTACTAATGTGGATTATTGGACTGAAGATATTGGTGAGATTTTTTTACGTTGTATGGTAGACACTTTAATAACGCTTAGTTGGCTTGGGGAGAACGGAGATATAAATCATTTTACAAAATTTAAAGAATATAGCCTTGGAAAACAAAAACTTCTCAAGCTTCATTTAGAGGACAAAATAGATTCTGATGATAAATCTGATCCAGAATTAGAAATACAACGATTAAAAGCCCAAGATAATGTATCGTCAGAAATAAACGAGGAGTTACTATCAATTGAGCTTGGAAAATTATTTTATAAAGATCATAGAATCATGGCTAAGGAAGTAGGCTTGGAAGATGAATACCGATTCATATATTCACCTACGAGCGGCTCAATCCATGGAGAATGGGTATCACTTAAAAAAGCATATTTAACAAATTGTGTAAATCCTATGCATAGAGGACACTATTTGATTGATTTATCAAGCCCCCTACTTTGGACGGGTTTTCCAATAAGAGCCCTTTCAGTATTTAAAAAAACTTTTTTGAAATGGGCAGAATTGAATAAGTTAAATGCAAGCTTAGAATTTCTTAATAAATATGAAAAGTTGTATCATCAAAGTAGTTAATGCGTGTAAGAAGGAGCATGTCTTGATTCCCATCTTACACCCTCAAACTACCCCTTAAGCAATCAATCCGGCGCGAATCGTTCCCAGTTGCAAACCTGCGCTGGTATAGAATATATTCTACTTTGATATTTTAAAACCGACATCGTTCTCTTGCCCGTAATTCCATTGTAGAATAATGTGCAGTGTATATGAACATCCCACACGATTATTTTTCCTTCTCCCCCAAAAACCCAATCTTCTTTTTCTTTGTCTCAGGCTGTGTCATCAACTGCCGGATTGCGTCAAACACAATTAATTTGGACTTATGCCAGGAAAGGGTGCAGGGTTCCTAATAAAATGCAAACTTTAAAAAAGTCCAGGTGCCCGTGATGCGGTCATTCCGGGATTCAGGAATCTTATGTTATACTTTTATATACATTTAATTAAGGAGGCTTGTCATGGCTAACCCGCTTTTGCAGCGCATTTCAGTTGATCCAAATATTTGCTTCGGAAAGCCCTGCATTAAAGGCACCAGGATTTGGGTGTCCCTGCTCCTTGATTTTCTCGCAAACGGGATGACCGTCAAGGAAATTCTTCAAGAATATCCCCATTTAACCGAAGACGATATTCGTGCTGCAATAGCATATGGCGCGGAGATGTCACGTGAACGCTATGTTGAAGTTCAGGGCTGAACGGCAGCATGAAATTCAAACTTGACGAAAATTTCGGGACAAGAACACAGCAGATCTTTCGCGACGCAGGACACGACATACATACAGTTCGTGATGAACAGTTGCAGGGCTGCCCGGACGTGAATCTATTTAAAATCTGCTGCACCGAGCAGCGCTGCCTTGTAACGCTGGATATGGATTTTTCAGACGTCACTCGCTTCTCCCCCGAACAAACCGGCGGTATCGCCGTCATCAGAGTACCCCGAAATCCAACTCTTGAATTACTTGAAAAGCTGATCGCTCAATTTCTTAAATCGCTTTCGCAAATGTCTATTGAAAAGAAGCTCTGGATAATAGAGCCGGGGAGGATAAGGATTCATCAGCAGACTGAAGATGCGGATTAAAACAGGAACTTCACGTGCTTTCAAAGAAAAGAAAAACCTATATGGATAAATCAAAAGACATTATAAAACTCATCCATTCACTCGTCCCTTCTGACAAAAAAATCCGCATAATGAATGTATGCGGATCGCATGAGCATACTATCGCCTTTTCAGGGATGAGGAGCTTGATACCCGAAAACCTCGAACTTATCCCCGGCCCCGGATGCCCGGTGTGCGTCTGTCCTGAAAGCGATATCATAAATGCAATCAACCTTTCCAACAGGGATGACGTAATACTTGTTACTTACGGCGACATGCTGAGAGTGCCGTCAAAGGAAGGCTCCATCCGCGCTCAGGGGAGAAATTACAAAATGATAACCTCACCTTTTGAGGCAATAAGCATTGCAAAATCAAATCCGGATAAAAAGATCGTTTTCTTCTCAATCGGCTTTGAAACCACTACAGCGCCGACTGCCGCAATCCTGGAAATGGGAGTTCCTGACAATTTATTTATACTAAGCTCGCACAGGCTGACGCCTACTATTATGGAAATACTCGTCAAGGACGCGGAGATCGGAATCGACGGATTTATCGCGCCTGGGCATGTATCGGCTATTGTCGGCTCAAACGCGTGGAATGTATTTTCAGAGAAATACGGGATACCGACGGTTGTGGCAGGGTTTGAAGCTGACAATCTCATGCTCGGCATAGCCGAGATTCTGGGCCAGTTAAAAAATGGGAAGGTCAAAACAGGTAATGTATATGCAAGCGTGGTCAAGCCGGAAGGCAATGTTCAGGCCCGGAAAATTATGGATAAATATTTTGAAGTTTCTGACGTCAACTGGAGGGCAATAGGATACATCCCCGGGTCTGGACTTGAATTAAGGGATAAATATTATGCCAGGGACGCAAGAAAGGTCTTCGGGCTTAAGGAGATAAAAGAAGAAAATATCCCCGGTTGTATCTGCGGGAAAGTAATATTAGGAAAGGCCTATCCTGCTGATTGCAAACTGTTCAAAAAGGTCTGCACCCCGAAGTCACCTACAGGGCCGTGTATGGTTTCGATGGAAGGGTCCTGTAATATCTGGTATAAGACGAATTGATAAATAAGCAAGGCGTAAATCAGTGACCAATCTCTTGAAATACCTCTGGATAATCCTTCTGGCTATTTACATCATAAGCCCTATTGATGCGCATCCGCTGTTTTTTGATGACCTTATCGCGGCAGGAGTGCTATTTTATATCCTGTACAAAAATTCAAAGCAAAAGGAACAACGACAGCAGCATAATGATTATTACAGACAATCGCAAACAGGTTATCAGTCACGGCAAAATAAAACTAGCGGATCTCAAGGCCCGCTTACTTTAGATGATGCATGCAGGTTATTAGGCGTCAGCCCGAATTCCTCATTAGATGAAATAAATAAGGCTTATAGAGAAAAGATGACTAAATCCCATCCTGACAAGGTAAGCCATCTCAGTGAAGAGCTGCAGGAAAAGGCAAAAGAAATCACCCTTAAATTGAATGAGGCTTATGATCTTGTTAAGAGATATAAGAAAGGATAAGGTTGAAATGTTAACATAAACCTATGCGTCTCAAACTTCAAATAACCGGCCTCGTTCAGGGCGTAGGATTCAGGCCGTTTGTTTTCAGAGTGGCAGAAGAACTGGGATTAAACGGTTATGTCCTGAATGATACTTCCGGCGTACTGATAGAAGTTGAAGGAGACAGGCATAAGTTAGACAAATTCCTTCTCAGAATCGACAAAGAAAAGCCGGGGCTTTCAAAAATCTACGGCTTGCAGCATACATACCTTGAAGAAGCCGGTTATAAAAATTTCGAGATAAGGGAAAGTGAAGAGCGGGGAGATAAAAGGGCCTCCATCCTTCCCGATATCACGGTCTGCGATGAATGTTTAAATGACATAACCACTCCTAAAAACCGGAGATTCATCTATCCCTTTGCAAACTGCACAAACTGCGGCCCCCGTTTCACTATAATTAATTCCCTCCCCTATGACAGAAGGAATACTTCAATGAAGGACTTTCAGATGTGTCCCGAATGTGAAAGGGAATTCAACCTTGTCTCTGACAGGAGGTTCCATGCCCAGCCGAATGCATGTCATGCATGCGGGCCATGTATTAGTCTTTATAATTCTGAAGGAGATCTAATATGCGAAAGAGAAGATGCGCTTGAAAAAGCGGTAAATCTCATTCGCAAGGGAAACATTATAGCCGTCAAGGGCCTCGGCGGATATCATCTTGTATGTGATGCAACAAACGGAGAGGCCGTTGACAAGTTAAGAGAGCGTAAACAAAGGGAAGAAAAACCAATGGCTGTTATGTTTCCTGATTTAAGTTATATAAAGAGAGAAGCTCTCATCAGTGAACCTGAGGAGCGGGCCATAAACTCCATTGAAAAACCTGTTGTCATAGTAAAGAAAAATAACAGCTCTCTTCTCGCCGATTCAGTGTCTCCGAATAACAGCACGGTAGGAGTTTTTCTGCCTTACACCCCCCTGCATCACCTCCTGCTGCGCAAACTGAAAAAACCGGTGGTGGCTACAAGCGCCAATATCACGGATGAACCTATCGTTAAAGATGAAAAAGATGCATTCGCAAGGCTTTCAGATATAGCCGATTATATTCTTACACACAATAGAGAGATAGTAAGAAGATGTGATGATTCGGTTGTCAGAATAGCGGCAGACAGACAGACTCCGATAAGACGTTCAAGGGGTTTTGTGCCTGTGCCCATTATCATTCCATTTAAATTTAATAAACCCGTTCTTGCTTTAGGTCCTAATATGAATAACACCATTGCCCTCGGCCTGGATAACAAAGTTTTTTTGTCCCAGCATATAGGCGACCTCGACACCCCGCTTGCAATAGAATTTTATGAAGAAACTATTAGTGATTTTCTCAGGTTGTTTGATGTTAAACCGGAGGTTGTAGTTGCGGATATGCACCCTGGATATTACAGCACAAAATACGGAGAACGGCATTATAGCGACAGGCTGGTGAAAGTTCAGCATCATTTTGCTCACATATTGTCCTGCATGATCGAAAACGAGGTCCCTGAGGACACCGAAGTAATCGGCTTCTCGTTTGACGGGACCGGATACGGGTCAGATAAGACTATCTGGGGGAGTGAAGTAATGATAGTCTCGTACAGGGGGTTTAAAAGGGCATATCATCTGCTGCCATATAAATTGCCGGGGGGGGATAAGGCCGTAAAAGAGCCCGTCAGAACGGCCTTTTCTCTTTTATATGAAACTCTTGGAGATGAAGCAGGAGCAGCTGATCATTTACCTTTAACCAAAGAAGAAATATCTTTCTTTACCAACATGATTAAAAATAATATTAACTCACCTGTAACAACTAGTATGGGAAGACTGTTTGACGGTGTGGCTTCAATTATCGGTTTAAGGCATAAGGTTTCCTATCACGCACATGCTGCAATAGAACTGGAGCAACTGGCCCTCATGTCAGAGGAAACAGGTTCATACGCCGTCAGTCTTGGAGATGGAATTATAGATCAAAGGCCCATTATTGAAATGATACTAAATGATTTGGATGCTGATGTACCGAAAGAAATAATAGCAAGAAAGTTTCATAACACGATAGTAAAGATCATCATATTTACTGCTGAAATATTAAAAAATAAAACGGGCATATCACATGTCGCGCTATCCGGGGGAGTGTTCCAAAATTCCATACTGCTTGAAAATGCATTTTATAAACTTAAAGAGAGAGGCTTTACCCCGATCATCCATCAGCTCGTCCCCGCCAATGATGGAGGTATTTCTGTTGGCCAGGCAGTGTTCAGCCGATTTCTATAATATATTCATAGCTTATTTTCGTTCTTATGTGTTTTAGTTGAAGATGGTCATTGAAAAAGAAACTCTTAAGTGGGACCGGACATCATGGCTATGGGTTTTTTTATGTGCTGCCGGTATATTCGCAACGATTCCCCTCGCCCGTAGTATTCAAGAATTTATCAGCAATACCGTTGGTCAGGAATTTTTTACGTACATAGTTTTTTTTATTGTTTTTTCCATATCAGCTGCTATCCTTTATCTTTTTATTTTCAAGTTGAAAGCAATAAAAACATCTCAATATATATGGCTCTTCATATGCGCCGGATTGTATATCTATTTCACCATTCAGCTTAGAAAATATCCAGAAGAAGCAATTCATCTGATTGAATACGGCTTGCTTTCCTATGTTGTATTCAATGCCCTTGGTCATAGAATCCGGGATTGGACAATTTATATAACTACCGTATTATTTGTATTATTTTTTGGCATGGCAGATGAATTTATACAATGGATGATGCCGAAAAGATATTGGGGACTTAATGATGTATGGACAAATACACTTGCCGGATTGATTTTTATTTTGGGTATGTGGAAGGCCATTGTCCCTGATAAAATATGCAGACAGGTTGAAATAAATTCCATCAGGATGCTGGCCGGGATGATGACCATCAACTTAATCTTTCTTGGGTTATGCCTTTCCAATACGCCGGATTCGGTAAAACGTTACACGTCGGCATTCAGTAGTTTATCATGGCTTGGAAATGAAGAACCCATGACTGAATACGGATACGAGCATAAGGACCCCGAAATCGGAAACTTTTCTTCCAGACTGACTCTGGAAGAATTAAAAAAGGTTGACACGACAGGCGGTAATATTTATGAAAATAAATTACCCGAAGACATAAGCCCGGAATCTGTATTACAGAAATCAATGGGAACATATAATCCATATACAAATAGTTTTTTATATGAATTTCGCATACATGTGTCACGAAGGGATGATGAATATAAAGAATTCAAGGAAACAGGCAATATGGAAAGTAAACTGAAAGCATTTAACCCAGAAAATGCATTTAGACAGCGATAGGTAAAAAAAAGAAGTTCTCCTT